>NZ_JACMYP010000164.1 GCF_020889705.1 Bradyrhizobium altum
CTGCAGTTGAGCGGGCAGGGCGGGCAGTCGGTGCCGCTCGGGGCCGTGGCCAATCTGCGCTATGAGATCGAGCAGCCGACGATCTGGCGCCGCGCCCGGATTCCCACGATCACGCTAAAGGCCGGCATCGTCACCAGCGTCCAGCCGAAGACGATCATGGACGAGTTGGCGCCGAAGGTGGCGGAGTTTAGCAAGGCACTGCCGGCGGGTTATTCGGTGGCGATCGGCGGCTCCGTGGAGGAAAGCGCCAAGAGCCAGTCGCCGATCGTTGCCGTCGTTCCGCTTATGCTCTTCGTCATGGCTACCGTCCTGATGATACAGCTGCAGAGCTTCCACCGCCTGTTCCTGGTGTTCGCGGTCGCCCCGCTCGCCGTGATCGGCGTCGTCATGGCCCTGCTCCCGAGCGGCGCGCCGCTCGGGTTCGTCGCCATCCTCGGCGTACTCGCGCTGATCGGCATCCTGGTAAGAAACTCGGTGATTCTGATCGTGCAGATCGAAGATCTGAGGAAGGAGGGGCGTCCGGCCTGGGACGCCGTTGTGGAAGCAACCGAGCATCGCATGCGGCCGATCCTGCTGACCGCGGCCGCCGCAAGTCTCGCGCTGATTCCGATTGCGCGCGAGATTTTCTGGGGCCCGATGGCCTACGCGATGATGGGCGGCATCATCGTCGGCACGCTGCTGACGCTCTTGTTCCTGCCGGCGCTCTATGTGGCGTGGTTCCGGATCCACCCCGAACACGACGATGGCCGGCCAGTGCAAGAGGCCGTTGACCTGGCGCACGACACCCATCCGTCGAACTCGACTCTCGCGCCGACCGCGCCGGTGCCGGTCCTTGAAACGCAAATCTAAAACGGAGACTACAATGTCCAGGAAGAAATTCTTGACGCTGTCCGTCAGCGTAACGCTCGCAACGATTTCGTTGGCACCGACTGCGGTGTTTGCGCAATTCCCCGGTCCTCCTCCCATGGGGCCGGGCGGTCCTCCTCCGATCGCGGCCGGAGGTCCTCCCGCATTCGCTAGTCCACCTCCCTTGGGGCTTGGTGGCGCGGCCCATGCCGGCCTCGGCGGTCCGGCTCCTCGCCTTGGCGCCGGCGCTGGTCCTAGCGGCGTTCTAAGAGCGCCTGGCGGCGTTCGCGCCGGCGGTCGTGACGGACCCGCGGTTGCACGCGCGGTCCAGGCTCGCTCTGCATCAGTCAGCTACGGCCGCTACGGAAGCTTCAGCCATAGCTACGGCAGGCGACGATACGGTTATGGTGCAGCCTACGCCGCTGGAGCCTATGCCGGCTATGCTTATGGCAGCTCGAACGATGGCAACTATTCCGATAGCGACTGCTACTACGCTTACAGGAGCCACAGACGCGTTCGCGTATGCAACTAGCGGGCGGGAAGTATCTCACCCTACGAACTCTGCGGTGAACATTGTAAGTGCGTTGGCGTCGCTGGTGCTACTGACCGAGACCGGTTCGTTCACCGCGGCTGCGTGACGTCGGCACACTTTGGCGCTGCGTCAGCGTGCCGGTTGGGAACCACACGCAACAGCTTTGAGCCTTCGCATTCAATTCCGAGTGCGAGGCCGGCCAAAAATCCAACGACGAGGGTGGGCCCTCAATCAGTTGCAGCACGAGTTTGTGAATGGCCTAGCTTGACAGGACAAATAATAAACTATACGGTATAGTATATTAAGGTTCGGATCGTGAAACCGCAGTGACCTGTCCCGGACAGAACGCAGGGCAGGCCTGAGCAATCGCAAACCAAGAGCACAGAACCATGAACTTTCAGCCCCAACCACACCTCACGACCGCTGACCGGCGTCTGCCATTCGATTGCATAGCGTTGCTCTTACAGGGCGGCGGCGCTCTGGGGGCTTATCAGGGAGGCGTCTACGAGGCCTTGGCTGAAGCCAACATCCATCCCGATTGGATTGCCGGAATTTCGATTGGAGCGATCAACGCTGCAATTATCGCGGGCAATCCGCCCAATTCCCGAGTTGACCGGCTTCGGGAGTTTTGGACGCAGGTGACGTTGGACGCACCGTTCACCGATTTGATGAACAGCGATCACACCCGCAATTTTCTCAATCAGGTAAATGCAAGCTTTGCGGCGGTGTTTGGCGCGAACGGATTTTTTTCTGCGCGGCCAATGGCGCCATGGCTACAAGCCGGTGGAACGCTTGCTGCTACGAGTATCTACGACACGAGCGCGTTGAAGACGACACTGGAGCGCCTCGTCGATTTCGATCGTATCAACGCTGGTATGACCCGGTTCAGCGCAGGCGCCGTCAATGTGAGGACCGGCAATCTGGTCTATTTCGACACTGCCACGCATACGATTCGGCCCGAGCATATCCTGGCGAGTGGGGCGCTGCCGCCGGGCTTTCCGGCGGTCGAAATCGATGGCGAACAATATTGGGACGGCGGCCTCGTATCCAACACTCCGTTGCAGTGGGTGATCGAGTGCGGAGCCCGTCAGGACACGCTTGTGTTTCAGGTCGATCTCTGGAGCGCGCGCGGCCAGATTCCGCGCAATATGGCCGACGTCATTACGCGCCAAAAAGAGATTCAATACTCGAGCCGCACGCGAGCAAGCACGGACCAGTTCAAAAGCCTGCACCGACTGCAGCGAGACTTGGCGGCTCTCTTGAACGGGCTGCCTGAAGATCTGCGCGAGCAAGAGGACGTCAGGCTGCTCAGAACCGCTGCCTCTCACAACGTGCACAGCCTCGTCCACCTGATCTATCGCGCGCGGGACTACGAAGGCCACTCCAAGGACTACGAATTTTCTCGCCTCTCGATGCAGGATCATTGGCGCGCCGGTTATCACGATGCGTTGCGCACCCTTCGTCATCCCGAGGTGCTGGCCCGCCCGACCAGTGCGGACGGCGTCGCCACGTTCGATCTTGAGCACGACGGTCGCGAATAGGCCAAGCCGGTCAGTCACAGGAGAGTTGAAGTGCGCGAAAATGAAGTTCTGAAGCGGGCATTTGCGATGCCGCTCACAAATCCGGCCTATGCGCCGGGGCCGTATCGGTTCGTGAACCGCGAATACCTTGTCATCACCTATCGCACCGATCCGGCGAAGCTACATTCGGTTGTTCCCGCTCCGCTCGAATTTGACGAACGCGAGGCGCTGGTCAAGTACGAATTCATCCGCATGCCGGATTCGAGTGGTTTCGGCGACTACACCGAGAGTGGCCAAGTCATCCCGGTGTCGTTCGGCGGTCGCAGGGGCGGCTACACCCACTGCATGTTCCTGAACGATGAGGGGCCGATCGCCGGCGGCCGGGAGCTCTGGGGCTTTCCGAAAAAGCTGGCTCAGCCGACGCTGCGGACGGAAGTCGATACGCTCATCGGCACTCTTGATTACGGTCCGTTGCGGGTAGCAACCGGCACGACGGGATACAAGCACCGCGCGGCCGACCTAACGCAAGTCAAAGCCGCTCTCAAGGAGCCGAACTTCCTTCTCAAGATCATTCCACACGTCGACGGCACGCCACGCATCTGTGAACTGGTCGAATATCATCTCGAGGATGTCACGATCAAGGGCGCGTGGACCGGACCGGCGGCGCTCCATCTGACGCCTCATGCGTTGGCACCCGTAGCTGATCT
The DNA here is from genome assembly GCF_020889705.1 of Bradyrhizobium altum. Lineage (GTDB taxonomy): Bacteria > Pseudomonadota > Alphaproteobacteria > Rhizobiales > Xanthobacteraceae > Bradyrhizobium > Bradyrhizobium altum. Next base: position 3,606 of record NZ_JACMYP010000164.1, read on the forward strand.
GCCAGTTCTCGAGGTGGTGTCCGCGGTTCACATACTGGCCGATCTGACGCTCGGGCTGGGCAAGGTCGTGCATGACTACCTCCAACAGCCAAGCCGACGTCTCCTCGAAGTCCGCGAGACCGATCTGGTCGGCTGAACATGAAGGCATGCAACAGAAGGAGAGTGAATTGAGTGTTCTGAAGGGCAAGACGGCCGTTGTGACCGGTTCGACAAGCGGAATAGGCCTTGGGTGCGCGCGGGCATTCGCAAGCGGGGGCGCCAACATCGTGCTTAACGGGATTGGGGCACCGGGCGATGTCGAAAATACGCGGACTGCAATCGAGAAAGATTTCGGAGTGAAGGCTATCTATTCGCCCGCCGATATGGGCGAGCCGATGGAAATCGCCAACATGATCTCGTTCGCCGAGAGGACGTTTGGGAGCGTGGACGTGCTCGTCAACAATGCCGGCATCCAGCATGTCTCGCCGATCGAGGATTTTCCGGTCGAAAAGTGGGACGCAGTGATCGCAATCAACCTCTCCGCCGCATTCCATGCGATCCGTGCCGTTACTCCTGGCATGAAGCAACGAGGCTGGGGCCGTATCATCACTACGGCCTCGGCGCATTCGCTGGTCGCATCTCCCTTCAAGTCGGCCTACGTCGCCGCGAAGCATGGCATCGTGGGACTCACCAAGACGGTGGCGCTGGAACTCGCCCGGTCGAAGATCACCTGCAACTGCATCAGCCCCGGCTACGTCTGGACGCCGCTGGTGGAGAAGCAGATCCCGAACACGATGAAGGCCCGCAACATGGATAGGGATCAGGTGATCAACGATGTCCTGCTCGCGGCCCAGCCGACGAAGGAATTCGTCACGGTTGAACAGGTGGCTTCGCTAGCGCTATTCCTGTGCAGCCAAGACGCCGCGCAGATCACCGGCGCCAACTTTTCTATCGACGGCGGTTGGACGGCCACGTAGGGCCCGCCGAAATGCGCTGGCTCTTGAAACGCACAGTGAAAGAAGATGGTCGACGTACAATTGCGATAGACCCACAGAAGAAGACAACAATACCCGACATCCACGACTGCCCTACTGCACGTCAACCAATCCCTCTGGAGAGAAGATCATGAACAAGCGACTGATTGCGAATGTCGTTGGCTGTGCCTGCCTTGTCCTGGCGACTGCCGCCGAAGCACGAACCTCTTACGACGGTCCCTGGAATCTCACCTTCGTTACACAACGCGGAAGCTGCGATCCGACCTACAATTTCTCGGTGAACATAAACGACGGTGTTGTGACGCATCCCAATCTGGTGAAGTTCAGCGGCTATGTCGGAAGATCGGGCGCGGTTCGCGCGTCGGTGACGGTCCACGACAAATACGCATCAGGTTCGGGAAGGCTGACGCAAGACGCCGGCCGGGGGACCTGGAGCGGCCACGCAGCGGGTGGGCGCTGCTCGGGATATTGGACCGCGCAACGAAGCAACTAGGTTGCAATCGACGGGATTAGCCTGCAAAACTGTCTGTGGCTCACGGTGCTGGCGCCGTCACCCCGGTCGCCCATGACGCTGGCGGGCAGACTGCGACTTGGCGGAGAGGGCCGCTGTGGCGATAACCGGGCCAATGATGGCCGGTCCAAGTGACCAGTGACGGTATCGGGCAGAAATCGGAGAGAGGCCAAGAGGAGGCTGTTCCGGCTTGGTATATGTCTACTGCGTCAATCGATTCCGATACTTGCTGAAAGTGCCATCACCTCAGAGCCACCCAAATTTTCCTGTGAATTCAAGACCGAAAAAATTGGGCGGGTATACCGTCGGGATTAGACCGTCAGCTCTAAGGATTTGTGCTTGGAAATCAACGCGGAAACGTCTTCCTAAATGATTGAGTGGGAGTAGGGGGCGCTGAGCACGTGCCGCCTACGTCCCGTCGAAGGTGCTAATGACTGGGACGCACAAGCTTGATCTATTGAACAATAGCATCTCGTACTTCCGAGAGGCTGTCGCGTATGCGCAGCATGAAACGTTGGAAACGAAGCACTGGAAGTTTGCTATTGTCCATGTAGTTCAGGCCATGGAACTGGCGTTTAAGGAGCGCCTCAGGCGCATACATCCCACGTTCATCTATGAGAACATTGATCGAGGAGATCGAACCGTCACCTTGAGGGCGGCGCTAGCTCGGCTACGTAATCCGAAGATCGGCAATATGCCGATCTCTGATGCTGAGGCCAATAAGATCGAGAAGGCGTTCGAGTTGCGCAACCAACTTACGCACTTTGAATTCGATCATTTGCGTGAACATATCGAGCTGAAGTTCGCCGAAATATTCAGCTTTATGATCTTTTTCTATCGTCTGCATCTGAGTCTCGATACATCTGAGTTTATCGACGAAGATCAGCATGCAAGAATCATAAAACTTGTGCGCGCCCGTGCGGAGTTGATGGCTCGCGCGTTGGAGTACATGAAGTCCCGTGGTCACCTCACAGTGTGGTGTTGTCCTTCCTGTGTCGAAGACATGTTTGTTGTCGAGGAGCAGCAATGTTGCTTCTGTCATCACAAAGAGTCGATCGTAGAGTGTCCGTCGTGCGGCACCGAGAGTTTCGAGTCGGACTTGGAGGACATTAGCGATGAGTTTGAATATTCGATGGACGAGGGCGTGATGCGCTTAGAAAATGACTACGGCATGGAGCGCGTTGCCTGCCCCGAGTGCGTAGGGCGGATGCGCGAAAAAATAGAAGATCTCCGTCGCGAGCATTACTACGATCATCTCGCGATGGAAGAGTACTATGCCAGCGAGCCCCGGCGAGGGTAACGGGGCAACTTAGGGTGAGATGGTGACATCAGAGATTACTCGGATCACCTCGCGGAGATAGTCGTAACCGGATTGTCCGGCTACCTCAGCCGCCATGGCGTCGATTGGTAGTTCGACGCTCACACCTCGTCGGGAGTTTATGACGGCGAGAGCCCGGGGTAGTCGTCCGGTGCTGTTGAGGTGCAGCGCTCCGTATATGGTGACCTGTCGAAACTCGTATGACCGGAACGGCCGATCTCCATCCTTCAACTCAATGATGTGCTCATTGTCGCTGATTGCGTCGCCAAAGCAGGCATTGATAATCCCACAGCCCTCGTATCGTGGGTTGAAAACGACGTGATCCTGTCTTAGGCGAAAGAGGTGTGTACACATGCGCTTGGCCAAAGCAGAGGACTCGTCCAAGTCCGTTGCGGACAGAAAGCGTTGTCCGGTTAAGCTCTCCTCCGTTGCCGCGAGGTTATTTCTATCTTCTACAAAGCGTATCCTTCGTTCGTACGAGATGTCGGCGGCGACAGCATTGACAACTGAGCGGAATGCGACCTGATTAATTAGTGCCCGTGTCCCAGGGGCAGCATTCGAGGCGAGCTGCGGCCAGTGCCTCTCGTAAAGGCGCTGATTGGCCTTTCTGACGAAAAGCTCCATTGTAGGAGCTAAGCTGCGCCACAGCGAGTTGTAGGCCTTTGCGAATCTCAGCTCCGAGATCATAACGGTATCTGCCAGTTACCGACGTCGTGCTTTTGCTTTGTCCAGTCGCGCGCAAGTTCCTCCATTGGCGAAAACTCTCGACGCAAGTGCCGTCGCCAATGCTCGCCTTCGTCACCAAGTCCGAAGCTGGCGATGATGAATCCGCGCCTTTCGACATCGGTCAGTTGCCGAAAGCGGTTTTTAAGGTCCGACAACCAATGCCAGTCTCGCCATCGTGCAAGTGTAAGAATGATGTCTCGTTTGATCGCTCCATTCCGGTCTGAGCGGAACAAGGCAGCCAAAAGTAGCCTAGTCTTGTCATGGTACTTCAAAGACAAGACACGAATTGCATACTGAAGATTTAGATCGACGACCATGACACGAGATTGATCGTCGATCAGCTTTCTCAAGTGATTGAGGATAAAATCCTGAGTCTCTTGCCCGAGCCGATCAAACACATCCTTTGTCGTCATGAGTACGTTGAAGTAAACCGGATAGAGTATTTCCTCGTTTTCAACGAGTGTCTTGATGGCATCCTCTAGAAGTGCGCCCTGAAGATGCTTGCAGATCGTAATCAGGCGGCGCGCCAACGTGATATCGACCCGAGATTTCTTGATCTCCGCGCGAATGAGTTCCATGATTGGATAGCGATCGAGTTCTTCCCGTAGCGCTTCGTAATCTTCAGTGGCAGTTGGTGAATACGGATCGTAGTGCACGTTGATAGACATGATCGCTTGACGTGCTGCGCCAAGCGGAACGGCCACGTTGACTTCCTCGTCGTCATGGACCAGCGGATTGCTTGCTATGAACTCGGCTGAAGACATGATTCTTGTCTTTGCCTTCTGCAATTGAAGGCCTTGATTGTCGATCAACAACCGCGTCAGCGTTACCAGGGACTTGAAACTCTGATCCGGACTGTTTGAAAAAATATAGTAGTCATCTGCATATCTTAGGAAATCGACGCCGTTAGAGAGCAGTAGGCCGTCGATTTGTGCGAGTACGAGTTCTGCGATTAGACGAGAGGCCGGGCCACCGACTGGTATTCCGAACGAGTAGGTTCCGGATAAATTTGATAGGAATGCTTTAATGCGGGAAATGGCATAAGCGGCGTCGGGAAGATGTTGGATTGAGTTTTCAATGCGGTGATGGTTTATCCGCAGATAGAATTCCGAAATGTCGCAGCTCACCACGAAGCTGTTGGAGGCGGCTTTTTCAATGGCATGGTCGATGAAGTTTCTCCACGTGATTTGCTTATTGAAGCACGTCGCCTGTTCCTCGTCCCATTGGTATCGATACGAGAAGACCCTCTGACGCTCCAGTGGTATTCGCGCGGCCTCGATCTGGTCCGCGATAGACAGAACCCAGCTTAGGTAAGCTACGTTCCAGATGGGGTCGATCTGCATTGCCCAGCGAAAGCCCGTATAGCCGACAGGGGCAAGCGCTCCGACATTCATTGGAGGATACTCGGCTAGGCTCCGGGGTACGTCGATATCGAGTCTCGTTAGAATCTCGACCGCTCGATCCGGCAGATCATGCAGTACGTGATTTTCAATTGGGAATGGGAAAATGTCCGTGTCCCCATGCCGCACGATGTTTCGGATCGCTCTACGATAGAACTGCTCCACCACTCATCCTCCCCAGCCACGCACAGCGCTAGCAGATGAGGTGTCGATTCACCAGTGGTTGATTCCGGGCAGCGCCGCTACCGCGTCGTCTAATTGGCTCGGTCCGGCAAGCATGGCGACGCGTCGCTTATCGAGGCTCCGGGGCTAATTTGTCATGTACGCAAATCAAATCCCGCTCCGCCACCTGCGACAAATCACCCCGACGGGCAACTCAGCAAAACCTGTCAATCTTGCGATAAGAAAATATTCCGCTTGGCGTTTCACCCAACTCAGATGTTCAATATGTGCGTCTCACCCGACACGAGGGGCGGATCGCGATCGTCACGAACGCGGGTCGAGATGCGGTGGACGCTGAATGCGCGACTGACGAGTGCGCGTGAGGTGGACGGCGAAGTCGTGTGGTCCTGACGCCCTAGTGGTAGGTGTCCTCTCGCATTGCGCGATGCGCGTTGCGAAGGCGGTGACAACAAAACCCAGTCTCGCCGGGGAGAGCACGAAGTAAGCCGCACAACCATCGCGCAGGGAAGGCCGGGTTGTTCCCGGTTACACCTGTGGTCCTACCCCCGTGCTTTCTACCTATTGCACGGGGCCCATGGGTGCGATCGGCACCCGGTCTTCCCTGCGCCCTCTGTTTCAGAGAGGGCGGAACGAACCGCACGGCTCGGACAGATCATGTCGCGAGATCGCGGACGTTTACGCTGTTTGAATCGTGAATGCTGCGGCCTAGTGGTGGGGCGGTTGCGTCAGCTCAGCGGCTGGCGCAATCAATACGGACCCGGTTCGCAGGGAATATTGTCGCCGGTCCAGGGCGCGGTGGCGAATGAGCCGACGCGCGGTGCTGGAATGCAGGCGCGACCATCGACGTAGACCGGCTCGGCCGGTGTGGCGGCGCTCGCCTCGGCGGCGTGGCGGGACACGGCGTGGGTTTCACGCGCCATTGCCGGCGACGCGATCATGGCAACCGCGATCAAAGCAGCCGGCAGGAGTTTGACGTTCGTCATTGGGTTTCTCCGTTTTGTTTTGGGGCCATGGGGTCTGGCCTCGTCAGATAAGTGTGCGTGGCAACGGCGGACTTAAATGCAATCCTCGCTCACGCAGGCTCAACGCTGCGTGAGCAGGCGTGGCCCGCAATGAGCCAAGCGATCTAAGGGGCGCGTCCCGCGGTGTCCCGCATATCGCTACCGCTCATGCGGGCTATTCGCTATGCTGGCAGAAGACCCGCGGCGCGGTAGCTGTCGATCGTCGAGTCGTAGAGCGAAATGTCGGAGCGGCTTCTGGCGATGAGCTGCGCGCCGGCGATGGCGGCGAAGATGGCGCGGGCCCGCTGTTCGCTCTTTCTCGAAGTGACCAGACGCGCGGCCACCAACAGCTTGCTGAGCCACGCCACGTTGACGTCGGCAAAGGTCCGGACCTCTTTCTTCACTTCGTCCGGCAGGTCGTCCACTTCCGCGGACATGAAGCTGCAAAGGCACATGCGATTGTTGCTCTCGAGCGCTTTGCGAAACACATCGGGATATCGATGCAGGCAGCGGACAGGATCGGCCGTTTCCGCCAGCATCGCCTCGAGTTGAGCGGCGGTGTCCTCCCAGTAGCGCCGCGCGACGGCCACGCCGAGATCGGCCTTGCTCGGGAAATGGTGGTAGATGCTCGCAGCCTTGATCCCGACTGCGTCCGCGAGATCGCGAAAATTCAAGCCGCCATAGCCGCGCGCCTGCGCGGTCCGCTTTGCTGCCGCCAAGATGGCCTCCCGAGCGCTTGAACTCACTTCGTCGCCTCACTGCTTCGTTATCTACCAAGTGATAGGTAGGGCTTGACCAGCTGGATTGGAAGTCTTCATATCGGGCCTACCAAGTGACAGGTAGACAAAATAGGAGTCGTGATGAAGATTTACGATTGGCCGACTGGTCCATATCCGGCCCGGGTTCGCATCGCCCTGGCCGAGAAGAACCTGCGGTCGCAGGTGCAGTTCGTCTTGGTCGATCTCTACAAGGGCGAGCACAAGCAGCCCGAATTCCTCGCCAAGAACTACTCCGGCACCCTGCCGGTGCTCGAACTCGAAGACGGGACCTTTATTGGCGAGTGCACGGCCATTACCGAGTACCTTGATGCGCTCGATGGCGCGCCGACGCTGACCGGCAGGACCCCGCGGGAAAAGGGCCTGATTCACATGATGAGCAAGCGCGCCGAACTGGAATTGCTCGACGCCATCAGTGTCTATTTCCACCACGCTACGCCGGGTCTTGGGCCGCATGTCGAGATCTATCAGAACCCCGAATGGGGATTCCGTCAGCGCGACAAGGCGCTGAGGGGGATGCACTACTTTGACGGCATCTTGAAACGACAGCCGTTCGTCGCCGGCGACGCGTTCACGATGGCCGATATCACCCTCATCGGCGGCTTGATCTTCGCGGGACTCGTGAACGTGCCGGTGCCGGTGGAGTGCGAGGCTCTTCTGGCATGGTACGCAAGGATGCAGGAGCGTCCTAGCGTCAAGAACCGGATAACGATGTCCGAGCCGACCAAGGCATCTTGATTGAGATCGTCTTGCGCAAGGGCGGCGGATCGGCATGCATAGCCCGGATGGAGCGCAGCGACATCCGGGTGCTTCCGATCAGCACGTCGCGTTGTCGTCTCCCGTATATCGCTGCGCTCATGCGGGCCAGTCGCTTCTCAGGCCAAATCACACGCTTGTAGATCGATCACTGCTCCTTCTTGAACAAATCCTGGAAGATGAGTTGGCCCCAGACGCGGCCGCGTGCGTGCACCAGCGCGCCACCCTCGTTGAGCTTTCCCAGCTTGACGGGCGCGAACCCGAGTTGCTTGGCCAGGGCCGCCACGGGAGCGGTCGCGTCCTCATCGTCACCAGACAGAAAGATCACCCGGTGGCCGCCCTCGACGATCGGATCGGCAGCCAGCTTGGCTGCAATCAGGTGATTGAAACCTTTCACGAGCTTGGCGCCGGTGAACGCCTTCGCGACGAAGGCGGAGGACAGGAGACCATCGAGCTCCTCAAGGGGAACTAACGCGTTCATCGCGTCGATGACCGTCTTGCCTTTCCAGCTCGGCAGGGCCTTCGCAACCTCGCGATGCTCCCCGAACGGGACCGCCAGGATGATGGTGTCGGCCTCGAGTGCATCCCGCAGCGACTTGGCGACGACCGTGGGTCCAATCGCCTGAGCCTGCGGCGCCAACGCCTCGGGCGGCCGGCGGCTCGCGACGGCCACCTTGATGTTCTTTCGGGCGAAGGCGCGGGCGAGGGCCTGGCCTATCGCACCGAATCCTACAATCGCATAGCTCATGATACTTCTCCGATCCGTGTTGATATTGATTCCCCGGCCTTTCAGATCGCCGAGAAGCCGCCGTCGACAGACAACTCCACCCCATTCACGAAGCTCGAATCGTCTGAAGCGAGAAACAGCGCGGCCGCCGCGATTTCCTCGGGACGACCCATTTTTCCCCGCGGGATCAGGGACTCGAAAATCCGCTTCGCCTCCTCGGTGAGAACTTGGTCCTGCATCGGTGTGGCGATCGGCCCCGGGCTCAGCACGTTCACCCTGATATTCCTGCCCTTCAGTTCGTTGAGCCAGGTGCGCGCGAATGAGCGCAATGCCGCCTTGCTCGCCGCATACACGCCGTAGCCAGGAAAACCTTTCACCGAAGCAACTGACCCGGTCATGAAGATCGATCCGCCATCGTTGAACAGCGGCAACGCCTTCTGAACCGTGAACAGCGTGCCGCGCGTGTTCAGGCCGAAGGTCGCATCGAAATGCTGCTCGGTAATCTCGCCCAGTGGGACGGCTTCGCCGATGCCGGCGCTCGCGTACAGGATGTCGATCCTGCCCTTTTGCCGCTTGACCGTGTCGAACAGACGGTCGAGGTCGTCGAGATTGGCCGCGTCGCCGCGCACACCGGTCACGTTCCGGCCAATCAGCCTGACGGCCTCGTCGAGTGCCTCCTGCCTTCGGCCCGTGACGAAAACATAGGCGCCTTCTTCAACGAACCGCCTGGCGCTCGCCAGCGCCATGCCGCTCGATCCACCCGTGACGACTGCAACCTTACCCTCAAGCTTTCCCATGACTTCTCCTTCAAACTCCGTCTTTGGTCGTTCGGGGAGGCTCCCCGAGAACCTCGAGATGGGTCCGCGGGCATCAGGCGTTGAGTGCGGAAGCGCGCACATCGGTGGTGCGAAATCGATCCGGCGGGACGACGACGCCAGCCGCGACGATGGGTGTCCGCCGTTCGGAATTGAGCTGCGCCTGTCGGCATGGGCTATGATAACTGCCCGTGCTACCCACATACGGGATGCCGTTTGATGTATTGGACACGGGCTTTGGAAGGCACACCCCGCGGTGCCGGATTGCACCATGATCGACTGGGATGACGTTCGCTACTTTCTGGCCGTCGCGCGCGGAGGCTCGGTGCGGGCTGCCGCCGAGCGCCTCGGTGTGAACCATTCGACCGTGCTGCGACGTATCGCCCAGCTGGAGGAACGCCTCGGGGTGCACATGTTCGAGAAGCTGCCTTCGGGCTACCGCCTGACGGCTGCGGGCGAGGAGGTGCTCGAGTTCGCGGAGCAGATGGAAGCGTCGTCGCACCTGCTGGAGACGCGCGTCTTCGGGCGCGACCAGAGCGTTCGCGGGCTTCTGCGGGTGACGCTGGCACCGCCGCTTGCGACACACCTGCTCATGCCGGACTTCGCCGATTTCGCGCGTCTGCATCCGGACATCGAGATGGAAATCTTGTCGTCCGGCGAGCTGGCAAATCTGACCAACCGAGAGGCCGACCTCGCGATCCGCGTCGTCTACGACCGCAAAACCCTGCCGCTCAATCTTCACGGCCTGAAGGGACCGGAGTTGTTCGGCGGCGTCTACATGTCCCGCGATCGACTGGCCGCGTGGCGTGCGGGCGCGCCTGATCCCATCCGGTGGATCGTCATCAGCATTCATGGAATTCCGGATTGGGCCAGCGAGGGTGAGGTTCGCACCGCGGGGGTTCCATTCAGGACCACGGACGCCGGGGCGCAGATCGTTGCGGTGCGGCAAGGGCTCGGGATCACGACACTGCCGTGCTTCGTCGGCGATGCCGACCCCCTGCTGGTGAGGGTGCCGGGCACCGGCCTGCACATGTACGGAACGCTCTGGCTTCTCACACAGGGGGAGACACGCAAGACGAAGCGCGTGCGGCTCTTCACCGAGTTCGTATCCCGCAGGCTCGCCGCGTACGCGCCGCTTCTCGCGGGACTGTCCATCTCGCGCGACTGACGCGCGGTAGGTCGGCGGCGGGAGTTGACGAGGCGCAATCCACCGCATCGTCAAGTGATCGTACCCCGGATGAGCGCAGAGATATCCGGGGCTCCTCCATCAGCCCGTAAGGCGGGTTAGGCGATCGCTGACCCGCTCTACGAGCTGGTGTTTTCGGTAATCTGTCGCGATCGCGTATCGAGCGGATTCAACAGCTAACAGCAGCTGGTCCGTTCGGTGCGCGCGGCGCGATCAATACGGACCCGGTTCGCAGGGGACATTGCCGCCGGTCCAGGGCGCAGTCGCGAATGAGCCGACACGTGGCGCCGGAACGCAGGCGCGCCCATCGACATAGACGGGTTCGGCCGGCGCGGCGGCAATGGCTTCGGCAACATGCCGGGAAACAGCGTGCGTTTCCCGCGCCATCGCCGGCGTCGCGATCATGGCAACCGCGATGAAAGCAGCCGACAACAGTTTGACGTTCGTCATTGAGTTTCTCCGCTTTGCTTATGGGGCCAAGGAGCCTGGCCTCGTCAGATGGATGTGCGCTGAACGGGCACACTTAAATGCAATCCTTGCTCACGCTGGCTCAACGCTGCGTGAGGGTTCGAAGCGTCATCCGGCGCGTCTTGAAGTTGTGCTCGCGATGGCGGGTTCCGCGTTCGCTGGTCCCCTCTAGCCCGGCGTTCTTCGATCCGCCATCGCTCCATGAGAATGAGCGGGCGAGATGACAATGATGACGCTGCTTTCCGCACGAACTTTCCAATGACCGAACTTTGAAACAAACAGTAACGGTGATTTCACTCGCGCTGGGAGAAATCGTATGAGAGTATACAACCAAAGGTCAACATCGTGCATCTTCACTGGGAGAGGGCGAAATGAGCGACCAAATGATCGAAGCGACGACAAGTCCGGCACAGATCGTTCAGCAGGCGGCCGCAAGTTATCTCAGTATCAGCAACGCGCCTGGCTGCTGCATCGCGGTCTACGACCAAAAGTCGTTCGGCACCAAGGGCTACGTCTATCCCAAGGGACTGTCAGGCGTGCCCGGCTCTTCGCCCACGCCATTTGCGGTCACGACAGACACGGTGTTCGAGATCGGATCGGTGACCAAGGTGTTTACCAGCACATTGCTGGCGTATGCTGTCAACGCGGGCGCGGCTTTTCTTAATGACAACGTCGGCTATTGGCTGAACTACGGCCACAGCTTCAGTCCGGAACCGGTGGGAACGACCGTGTTGGACGCCATCCAGCTTTGGCAATTCGCCACGCACACGTCCGGCATGCCGGAGCAGCCAAACGGCTTGTCTGACTACAGCAAGAACCTGTTTGCGGATGAACTGCCTCCCACCGATGTCATCAACTGGTGGAATCAATACGATACGCCGCCGCCAGGCTGCTGGCAGTACTCCAATATAGGCTTCGTGACGCTTGGCTTCGCGGTCACGCAGATGTTTCCGACAGACACAGGCCATAACTACAACGAGATGCTGGCCAAGTACGTCACCGGTCTGCTCGGCATGAAGCAAACGGGTGCTGTCGTCGATCCGTCATGGCTGATCGCGCAGGGATGTATCGGACATTGGAGCAAGAGCACCCAACCGCCATATCCGATCGTTTTCGACGGCAATACGCCGACCGGCGGCTCGGCCTTTGATCTGAAATCCACCGGCGACGATATGCTCAAGTTTCTTGCCGCGCAGATCGAGGCACCGAAAGGGCCGCTCGGGCCACAGATCGCGCTCACTCAGAAGAGCCAAGGGACATTCCCCGTGTGCGGGGCGACGAATAGCGTGACCATGGGGCTCGGTTGGCAAATCACCACCGACCGGCAGGGCTATACCGTCTTCACCAAGAACGGAGCGACGAGCAAAGGCGGGTTCGAGGCAATCGTGATCGTTGTGCCGGAACTGCAATGCGGTGTGGCGGTGCTGAGCAACCAGTATTTCGATGCGTCGGGCGTGCATCCCGCGGGGATGGCACCCGGCAGCACCGCGCTAAAGATTATCTCGCGGCTTCATCCAGGATTCGAGCTGACCGAGCCGCTGGCAGAACCCGAGCCATTCGACTAGCGCGTTTTCGAGCGAAGCCTGTCCCGGACTTGATCTGGGATGGACGCCGCTTCGCAAACCTCAGCCGGTCGGTTGCTTACCCGTGTTAACCGCCCGCTGAGCGTCGAAAGCCCGCTGATAAGCCGGCCGCGCTTCGCCGCGGGCGACGTAGGCCGAGAGGTTCGGATATTCGTCGAGAATGCCCGACATTCTCAGCCTGAGCAGCACCGACACCATCATCAAGTCGCCCGCGCTGAACTTGCCATCGAGCCAGTCGGCATCGCCGAGGCGGGCGGCGAGCTGCTTCAGCCGGTCGCGGACGCGATCCACGACCAGAGGCATGCGCTCCCTGGTCCATGGCTTGTCGCTCTCCAGAATTCTGGCGGTTGCGAGTTCGAGGATCGGCGGTTCCACCGTGTTGACCGCGGCAAACATCCAGGTGATTGCGCGGGCGCGGGCATTGGCATCATCAGGGAGCAGGCCCGCATGACGCTCGGCGACATGGAGCAAGATCGATCCGGTCTCAAACAGCGCGAGATCACCTTCCTCATAGGTCGGAATCTGGCCGAAAGGATGCAGCGCCAGATGCGCCGGCTCCTTCATCGCCTGGAACGAAACGAGACGAACCGCGTAAGGCTGGCCCACTTCTTCCAGCGCCCAGCGAACGCGCGTATCGCGCGCCAGTCCCTTGCCGCCATCGGGTGACCGTTCGAAGGCGGTGATGGTGGGGGTCATCGTTTCTCTCCATGTCGTTGCCGGGTGTCCCGAGGACGAGCGGGCGGTGCGTTTCACGACAACCGATCCTGGAATCTTTCGACTGCGTTTCGCGAGCCCGCCTCGGTTATGGGTCTCCCGAGTTCCTCCTGGCTTTCGCCAGGACGACACTGTGCGTCTAGCGGCGGAACTGTGACAAACACCAATCCTGCAAATTATTTTCATAAGCCTGTCGCCGTGCTGTCGGCTGGCGTCTTCGCCAAGCGTCCTTCGCATAAACCAGGAGACTGCAAATGACCGATCTCGTCACATGCCTTTGGTTCGATCAGGGCCAGGCGCGCGCAGCGGCGGAATTCTATGCTGCGACGTTTCCCGACAGCCATGTCGATGCGGGGCATGTCTCGCCGATACCCGGAATCGGGCAGGGTGATGAATTGACGGTGGAGTTCACCGTGCTCGGCCGCCGCTTCGTCGGGCTGAATGGCGGCTCCAACTACACGCCGAACGAGGCGGTCAGCTTCATGGTGCTCACCGACAGCCAGGAGGAGACCGATCGTTACTGGAATGCGGTCACTTCGAACGGCGGCAAGGAATTGCCGTGCGGCTGGTGCCGGGATCGCTGGGGATTTACCTGGCAGATCACGCCGCGGCGGCTGCTCGAGCTCGTCAACGGATCCGATCGCGCCACAGGACGGCGCGCGATGGAGGCGATGATGACGATGAAGAAGATCGATATCGCCGCGATCGCGCGGGCGGCTGCAGCGTAATCCGCTTGGTGGAATGATTTGGCCCGGCCTCGACAGTCATGTGTCGGATCAAGCTGGTGGCGCGGTCGCGCAACTATTCGCGCTGCAGCCTGCGCTCGCGGCGCCGGTCACCCCGGCGCAAACGCGGGATGTGTCTCATGCCGTCGCGTGATACGGATTTCGCATCGCAGCTCTGGAGCCCGCCTTGATGTCCGTCGCAGCCGCCGCCACTCCGCAACAAACGCCCACCGCCGCCGAGAGCGATCCCGAGACGCTCGGCTGGATGCAGGGCTTTCCGCCGCCGCAGGACAAGACGATCGCATTCCAGGACGGCTCGTTCCGCAGCTTCCCCGAATTGCGCTGGGCCTGGAGCAATATCCGCCAGCTGGTGCCGACGGTGAATGTCTGGCGCGGGGCAGGGCCGGCGTCGGTGCTGCCGCGTGAGGACCACGACATCGGCGCGTCCGCGTCGGTGACCATGGACGGCCGCCCGCAGACGTTCGCGCGCATGCTCGAGGAGAGCTATGCCGACGGCATCGCCGTGCTGCACCGGGGCAAACTGATCTACGAGCGCTATTTCGGCGCCTTGAGGCCGCACAAGCCGCATATCGCGATGTCGGTGACGAAGTCGTTCACCGGCGTGCTCGCCGGTATGCTGGTCGCCGAGGGCAAGATCGATCCGCAGGCGCCGGTCACCGACTACGCACCGGAGCTGAAGGCAAGCGCGTTCGGCGATGCGCGCGTGCACGAGGTGATGGATATGACCACGGGCCTCAAATACACCGAGGTCTATACCGACAAGAACTCCGACGTGTGGGGGCTGCGGCGCGCCAACGGCATGGCGCCGATCCCGGCAGGCTATGAGGGCGCGACCAACATCTTCGATTTCCTCTGCGCGCAGCAGAGGCAGGGCGAGCACGGCAAGGCCTTCGCCTACAAGACCATCAACACCGACGTGCTGGCCTTCATCTGCCGGCGCGCCAGCGGCATGACACTGTCGGACCTGCTGTCCGAGAAGATCTGGGCGCCGATGGGCGCGGAGGAAGATGCGTATTATCACGTCGACCGCATCGGCACCGAAAGCGGCGGCGGCGGGCTGTCGACGACGCTGCGCGATCTCGCCCGCTTCGGCGAGACGATCCGCAATCACGGCCGCTTCGACGGCCGCCAGATCGTGCCGTCAACGGTCGTCGAGGACATCGCGCGCGGCGGCGATCCCGAAAAATTCAAGCCGGCCGGCTACACCACCTTGCCCGGCGCCTCCTACCGCAATCAGTGGTGGGTAACGCATAATGCGCACGGCGCCTACATGGCGCGCGGCGTGCACGGCCAGGGTATCTATATCGATCCGAAGGCCGAGATGGTGATCGCGCGCTACGCCTCGCATCACGCCGCCGGCAACGCTGCCAACGACCCAGTGACGCTGCCGGCCTATATGGCGCTGGCGAAGGATTTGATGGCGGGAGGGTAGAGACGCAGGGAGCTTCGGTCAGTCGCGCAGGACGTGTAGCCCGGATGAGCGAAGCGATATCCGGGGCTCTTCCATCCGCCAAGTGCAGATTATCCCGCATGTCGCTTCGCTCATGCGGGCTACGAGGCTTAGCCCCGCGACAGCTTCTCGAACCGCTTGATCAGGCGCTCCCGCTTCAGGCGGGACAACCGCCTGATCCAGAACACGCCGTCGAGCTGATCGATCTCGTGCTGATGGCACACCGCGCGCAGCCCGTCGGACTCCTCGGTCTCCACGTTGCCGTAAACGTCCTGATAGCGGATGCGGACGCGCGCGTGCCGCTCAACCTCGTCATTGACCCCGGGCATCGAGACGCTGCCTTCCTTGTGCAGGATCATCTCGGGCGAGGTCCAGATGATCTCCGGATTGACATAGGTCCGCGGCCCTTCACTGGCGTTGAGCTCGAGCTCCACGACCCGCAGCGGCACGCCGATATGCGGGGCGGTGATGCCGATGCCTGGTGCCGCATGCATGGTCTCGAGCAGGTCGGCCGCCAGCTCGCGCAGCGTGTCGTCGAACAGGCTCACCGGCTCAGCCGGGAGCGCAAGCCGCGGATCGGGATAGCGGACGATGGGGCGGATGGTCATATTAGCGTCTTAGGCCAGCGCATCGCGCCGGACAACACGCCGATGCGGCGGCAGCGTGGGCCGCGCCGCTCAGAGGCGCTTCTCGAAGAACAGATCAGGGTAGGGGTCGTCGTTGAAGCGCGGGATCTCGGTCCAGCCGCTCCGGCGGTAGAGTTGACCGGCTTCGGCCAGCGCGCTGTTGGTGTCGAGCCGCAGCACCGCGATGCCGAGTTCGCGCGCGGCCTTCTCGGCCGCGTCCATCAGGCGGCGGCCGAGGCCAAGCCCACGCGCGCTAGGTGCGACCCAGAGCCGCTTGATCTCCGCGAACTCACAGCTGCTGCCCTTCAGCCCGACGCAGCCGATCGGCAGGCCGTCCGACATCGCCACGATGAAGCTGCCGCGCGGCCGCACCATGTCCTTCGCGTCAGGGTCGCGCGACAGTTTGACGTCAAAACCCTGTTTGAAGCGCCGCGCCAGCTCGGCGTAATATTCGCCGAGACAATAGCGCGCCTCGTCGCTGCGCGGGTCCATCTCGTGCAGCGCCGTGCCGTCGCGCCCGAGCGCCGAGGCAATCAGATCCATCGCCGCCAGCAGCGCCTCGCGCTGGGTGTGGTGGGCGAGAAAATCCTTGGCCTGCCGGTTGGAGATCGCCTCATAGGCGTTGAACTCGCGCTTGCCCGCCGCCGTCAGCTTGGCGATGCGCCGGCGCGCATCGTCGCCATGCGCCGTGGTCTCCATCAGCCCTTCGTCCTCGAGACTGCGCAACAGGCGGCTCATCAGGCCGGAATCGAGCCCGAGATAATCCCTGATGTCGCCGACGTCAGTGCGGCCGTGCCCGATCGCATTCAGCACCCGCGCCGCGCCGAGCGGCCGGCCGCGGCCGAGGAACGAGGTGTCGAGCGCGCCGACGGCGGAGGTCACGGCACGGTTGAAGCGGCGGACGCGGGAAACCCGGTCGAGCATATATCTGACTTTAGTCAGATATCGTCGCGGCGTCAATCGGCGGCCGATCCCGTTGATGGAGCCGGTGCGAACCTGCTGCGAGCCGGATATTGCTGGAACCTAGCCGCGCGCCAGCACCAGCACGTTGCCGGCGAGCATCGCGGCGGCGCCGGCGAGCACCGGCCAGCCCAGCACGAGGTGCTCGAACAGCGCCGACAACACGAGGGCGACAAGCGGCACCAGCGCGAGCGTGTAGGCGGCGCGGCCGGGACCGAGCCGGCGCACCAGCTCGAAATAGAGCATGAAGGTGATGCAGGACGCGGCGACGGCGAGATAGAGGAAGCTGGTCAAATAGGAGAGCGAGACGTCGGCGGCAAATGGCGTGCCCGTCGCGACGGCCCAGAGCGCGCTCG
>NZ_JACMYP010000165.1 GCF_020889705.1 Bradyrhizobium altum
CGGGGCAGCGCCGTCATTGATCTGGCCGAGCAGCGCGCCGACGGCGACGGTCTCGCCATCCTTGGCGATGATCTCGCCCAGCGTGCCGGCGACCGGCGCGGGCACCTCGATGGTGACCTTGTCGGTCTCCAGCTCCACCAACGGCTCGTCCACCGCGACGGCCTCACCGGCCTTCTTGAACCAGCGGCCGATCGTGGCCTCAGTTACGGATTCACCGAGCGTCGGAACGCGAATTTCAGTCATGATCTTTTCCCCGATAACCTTGCGGTCGCAAATTTGGCAGTCGCAAACCTTGTCCGCCACCGTCCGCCAAAAGCGAACGACCCGGTACTCCGTGACGACAGCGGTGAGGCTGGATGACGCGGGATACCGGATGCCCCGCTCCAGTGCGCAATTGCGCACAAGGCGGGGCATGGCTTCAGTGAAGGTCGTTAGTTCAGTGCGTCGTCGAGCAGCGCCTTGAGCTGCGCCAGATGTTTCGACATCAGACCGGTGGCAGTCGCCGCCGATGCCGGACGGCCGGCATAGCGCGGACGCTTGTTGGCGGCGTTGGTCTGGTTGAGCACCCATTCCAGATAGGGCTCGATGAAGTGCCAGGAGCCCATGTTGCGGGGCTCTTCCTGGCACCAGACCACCTCGGCACCCTTGAAGCGGCCGAGCTCCTGCACCAGCGCCTTCAGCGGCACCGGATAGAGCTGCTCGATGCGCATCAGATAGATGTCGTCGACGCCGCGCTTCTCGCGCTCCTCGTACAGGTCGTAGTAGACCTTGCCGGAGCACAGCACGACGCGACGGATCTTGTCGTCCGGCACCAGCTTGATCTTCTCGTCCGGCAGCATCTGCGCGTCATCGTACAGGATGCGATGGAAGGTGGCGTTCTTGCCGAGCTCGTCGAGCCGCGACACGGCACGCTTGTGACGCAGTAGCGACTTCGGCGTCATCAGGATCAGCGGCTTGCGGATTTCGCGATGCAGCTGGCGCCGCAGCACGTGGAAGTAGTTTGCCGGCGTGGTCGGATTGACCACCTGCATGTTGTCCTCGGCGCACATCTGCAAATAACGCTCGAGGCGTGCGGAGGAGTGCTCCGGTCCCTGCCCCTCATAGCCATGCGGCAGCAGGCAGACGAGGCCCGACATGCGCAGCCATTTGCGTTCGCCCGAGGAGATGAACTGGTCGAACACCACCTGCGCACCATTGGCGAAGTCGCCGAACTGGGCTTCCCAGAGCGCCAGCGCATTCGGCTCGGCCAGCGAGTAGCCGTACTCGAAGCCGAGCACCGCCTCTTCCGACAGCAGCGAGTTGATGACCTCGTAATGGCCGGTATCTTCGCCGCCGAGATGGTTGAACGGCGTGTAGCGGCTCTCGTCCTCCTGGTCGATCAGGACCGAATGGCGCTGCGAGAAGGTGCCGCGCTCGGAATCCTGGCCGGACAGGCGCACATGATGGCCCTCCTGCAGCAGCGTGCAGAACGCCAGCGCCTCGCCGGTCGCCCAGTCGATGCCGACGCCGGTGTCGATCGCCTTGGCGCGATTGTCGAGGAAGCGCTGAATGGTGCGGTGGGCGCGGAAGCCGTCCGGCACCTTGGTGATCTTGCGGCCGATCTCCTTGAGCACGGCAACATCGACACCGGTGACGCCGCGGCGGGCGTCTTCTTCCTGATCGGCCGACTTGAAGCCGGCCCATTTGCCGTCGAGCCAGTCGGCCTTGTTCGGCTTGTAGCCCGAGCCGGCATCGAGCTCGGCATCGAGCCGGGCGCGCCAATCGGCCTTGGCCTTCTCGACCTCGCCCTCGGTCAACACGCCGTCGGCAACCAGCCGCTTGGCGTAGATCTCCAGCGTCGACGGGTGCGAGGCGATCTTCTTGTACATCACCGGCTGGGTGAACGCCGGCTCGTCGCCCTCGTTGTGGCCGTGACGCCGGTAGCAGAACATGTCGATGACGACCGGCTTGTGGAATTTCTGCCGGAACTCGATCGCGACCTTGGCCGCGAACACCACGGCCTCCGGATCGTCGCCATTGACGTGGAAGATCGGCGCATCGATCATCTTCGCGACGTCGGACGGATAGGGCGACGAGCGCGAGTAGCGCGGATAGGTGGTGAAGCCGATCTGGTTGTTGACGATGAAGTGCAGCGAGCCGCCGGTGCGGTAGCCCTTCAGGTCGGACAGGCTGAAGCATTCCGCCACCACGCCCTGGCCCGCGAACGCCGCGTCGCCGTGCATCAGGAGCGGCAGGACCGAGATACGCATGTCCGGCGGATCGCCGTGCTGATCCTGCTTGGCGCGCACTTTGCCCATCACGACCGGATCGACGATCTCGAGATGCGACGGATTTGCGGTCAGCGACAGATGGATGTTGTTGCCGTCGAACTCGCGGTCCGATGACGCGCCGAGGTGATACTTGACGTCGCCGGAGCCTTCGACCGAGTCCGGATTGGCCGAACCACCCTTGAATTCATGGAACAGCGCGCGGTGCGGCTTGCCCATCACCTGGGTCAGCACGTTGAGGCGGCCGCGATGCGGCATGCCGAACACGATCTCCTTCACGCCGAGATTGCCGCCGCGCTTGATGATCTGTTCGAGCGCCGGGATCAGCGATTCGCCGCCGTCGAGGCCGAAGCGCTTGGTGCCGGTGAACTTGGTGTCGCAGAACTTCTCGAAGCCGTCGGCCTCGATCAGCTTGTTGAGGATCGCGCGGCGTCCCTCGGGCGTAAAGCTGATCTCCTTGTCCGGGCCTTCGATGCGCTCCTGGATCCACGCCTTCTGCGCGGCATTGGAGATGTGCATGAACTCGACGCCGAGCGTCTGGCAGTAGGTGCGCTCGCAGATCTGGACGATCTCGCGCAGCGTGCCGTATTCGAGGCCGAGCACGTGGTCGAGGAAGATCTTGCGGTCGAAGTCGGCCTCGGTGAAGCCGTAGGAGCGCGGATCGAGCTCCTCGCGGTCGCGCGGCGCCTCGATGCCGAGCGGATCGAGCTTGGCGTGGAAATGCCCGCGCATGCGATAGGCGCGGATCAGCATCAGCGCGCGAACCGAATCGCGGGTGGCCTGATGCACGTCGGCGTCGGACAGCTCGGCGCCCTTGGCCTGTGCCTTGGCGGCGAGCTTGGTGCCGACCGCTTTCTCGACCTGGGCCCAGTTGCCGTCGAGCGCCGAGGTCAGCTCGTCACGCGGCGTCACCGGCCAGTTGGCGCGGCCCCACGAGGCACCCTCGGCGTTCTTCTGGACGTCGGCCGGGGCGTCCTTCAGGCTCTTGAAGAAATCCTGCCATTCTGCGTCGACCGACGATGGGTCCTGCTCGTAGCGGGCATAGAGATCGTCGATGTAGGTGGCGTTGGTGCCTTGCAGGAATGATGAGAGGGCAAAAGCAGCATTCGCGTCTTGGCGAGACATGGGGCAGTCCTGGTGATTTTTTCGGTTCGCGCGTAGGAGACGGCGCTGGTGCCGGTCTGGAAGTGCGCCGGCTGGATTGATACCCTTTACCCTATCTAGGACAGATATTCCTGCCTAAAAGAACCAAGAAATGAACTTATTTTCATATTTTATTGATCAGCGTTCTGGCCGCAAAACGCAACAAAAGGGCGGGTTCTCCAATGAGAACCCGCCCAAAACCGTGCCAAAGCTCGAAGGGAACTTGGCCTGACGGAGGTTACTTCAGCATCTCCGCGAGCGTGTGCCCGAGCCGCGCCGGGGACGGCGACACCTTGATGCCAGCGGCCTCCATCGCCGCGGTCTTGGAACCGGCGTCGCCCTTGCCGCCGGAGATGATCGCGCCGGCATGACCCATGCGGCGGCCGGGAGGTGCGGTGACACCGGCGATGAAGCCGACCATCGGCTTCTTGCGGCCGCGCTTGGCCTCGTCCTTGAGGAACTGGGCGGCGTCTTCCTCGGCGGAGCCGCCGATTTCGCCGATCATGACGATCGACTTGGTCTTCTCGTCGGCCAGGAACATCTCCAGCACGTCGATGAACTCGGTGCCCTTGACCGGATCGCCGCCGATGCCGACCGCAGTGGTCTGGCCGAGGCCCTCCTGGGTGGTCTGGAACACCGCTTCATAGGTCAGGGTGCCGGAGCGGGAGACGATGCCGACCGATCCGGGCTTGAAGATGTTGGCCGGCATGATGCCGATCTTGCACTCGCCGGCGGTCATCACGCCGGGGCAGTTCGGCCCGATCAGCCGCGACTTCGAGCCCGACAGCGAGCGCTTGACGCGCACCATGTCGAGCACCGGAATGCCCTCGGTGATGCAGACGATCAGGGGGATCTCCGCATCGATCGCCTCGCAGATCGCGTCCGCCGCGCCTGGCGGCGGGACATAGACCACGCTGGCGTCGGCGCCGGTCTTCGCACGCGCGTCGGCGACGGTGTCGAACACCGGCAGGTTGAGATGGGTCGAGCCGCCTTTGCCCGGCGCCACGCCGCCGACCATCTTGGTGCCGTAAGCGATCGCCGCTTCCGAATGGAACGTGCCGTTCTTGCCGGTGAAGCCCTGGCAGATGACCTTGGTGTTCTTGTCGATCAGAATGGACATGGTTCGAGATGCTTTCGCGAGACGGTCGGTGAAGGGTTTAGTGGATACGCCGGTACACGCCGGTGAGCACGTCGGCCCACCCTTCCGCGTCAGGCGAGAATTGGATCTTCATGTTGTAGGTGTTGTCGTCGACGACCTCGTAGACGTGACGGGCATTGCCGCGCAGCGAGCCGCGTACCAGGATCAGCGACTTGCCCGCCCAGCCGCCGGACGCCGGCGACGGCGGGTAGTAGCCGAGTGAATCGTGCCAGAACAATCGGTAGGCCCGATCCTCGCGGTCGTAGGTGAAGACGCCGTGGGTGGCGAAGCTCTCCTTGCCGTCGCGGGTCTGCACGCAGTCCTGGATCAGGTAGAAACCGTTGAGCGCGATGCGCGCAACGACATGCGAGGAGGCCGGACCGCCTGCGGTCCAGCGCGACGGATAGACCATCTCGTCGCCGTTCCACTCGCCCGCGAAAACCGCGAGCTTGCGGTGTTCGTCCAGCGGGGTCGGAGCGTCGAGATGATCGGCCATCGTCAGCCTCCCTTGACGGCTTTCACGATCTTCTGTGCGGCGTCATCGAGATTGTCGGCGGGCACGACGTTGAGGCCACTGTCGCGGATAATCTTCTTGCCCTGCTCGACATTGGTGCCTTCGAGGCGCACCACGAGCGGCACCTTGAGGCCGACCTGCTTCACCGCGGCGACCACGCCCTCGGCAATTACGTCGCACTTCATGATGCCGCCGAAGATGTTGACTAGGATGCCCTTCACGTTCGGATCGGCGGTGATGATCTTGAACGCAGCCGCAACCTTCTCGACGCTGGCGCCGCCGCCGACGTCGAGGAAGTTCGCCGGCTCCATGCCGTAGAGCTTGATGATGTCCATCGTCGCCATGGCGAGGCCGGCGCCGTTGACCATGCAGCCGATCGTGCCGTCGAGCGCGACATAGTTGAGGTCATATTTCGACGCCTCGATCTCCTTGGCGTCCTCCTCGGACTCGTCGCGCAGCGCGACCACGTCCGGGTGACGGTAGAGCGCGTTGCTGTCGAACGACACCTTGGCATCGAGCACGCGAAGCTGGCCCTGCTTGGTGACGACGAGCGGATTGATCTCGAGCATCGCCATGTCCTTGGCGGCGAAAGCTGCATAGAGCTGACCGGTCAGCTTCTCGGCCTGCTTGGCGAGATCGCCCTTCAGCTTCAGCGCCTCGGCGACCGTGCGGCCGTGGTGAGGCATGATGCCGGTGGCGGGATCGACCGAGAACGAGACGATCTTTTCCGGGGTCGAATGCGCGACGTCCTCGATGTTGACGCCGCCTTCGGTCGACACCACGAACGAGATCTCGGAGGTCTCGCGATTGACCAGGATCGAGAGATAGAACTCCTTGTCGATGTCGGAGCCTTCCTCGATGTAGAGGCGGTTGACCTGCTTGCCGTGCGGGCCGGTCTGCACCGTGACCAGCGTCGCGCCGAGCATCTGCTTGGCGAATTCGTCGACCTCGGCAACCGACTTGGCGATGCGGACACCGCCCTTGTCGCCGGCGGATGCCTCCTTGAACTTGCCCTTGCCGCGACCGCCGGCATGGATCTGGCTCTTCACCACCCAGATCGGGCCGGGGAGCTGCTTGGCCGCCGCATCGGCATCTTCCGGCTTCAGCACCGGCACGCCGCGCGAGATCGGCACGCCGAATTCGTGCAGCAGAGCCTTGGCCTGGTATTCGTGGATATTCATGGAAAGACGCTCCCAAACCCTCGTGCGGCGAACTTCAAGTCAGCCTTGATGCTGGTATACCATATACCAAAGCTCGCGCAACTACAAAATCCGCCGGAATTTCATCACCTTGTACCCGACAGGCGATTGAAATCGCCTATCGGGTCATCGTCGATTGAGATTACTTGCCAAGCAGATCGGGCGCGATCTTCTTGCAGGCGTCGACCAGGCCCTGCACCGCGCCGACCGACTTGTCGAAGGCTTCACGGTCCTTGCCGGCGAGCGCGATCTCGACGATGCGCTCGACACCCTTGGAGCCGATCACGGTCGGCACGCCGACATACATGTCCTTCACGCCGTACTCGCCGTTGAGATAGGCGGCGCAGGGCAGCACGCGCTTCTTGTCCCTCAGATAGCTCTCGGCCATCTGGATCGCGGACGCCGCCGGCGCGTAGAAGGCCGAGCCGGTCTTGAGTAGGTTGACGATCTCGGCGCCGCCATTGCGGGTGCGGTCGACGATCTCGTCGATGCGCGCCTGCGAGGTCCAGCCCATCTTGACGAGGTCGGGCAGCGGAATGCCGGCGACGGTCGAGTAGCGGGTCAGCGGCACCATGGTGTCGCCGTGGCCGCCGAGCACGAAGGCGGTGACGTCTTCGACCGAGACGTTGAATTCGTCGGCCAGGAAATAGCGGAAGCGCGCGGAGTCGAGCACGCCGGCCATGCCGACCACCTTCTTGTGCGGCAGGCCCGAGGCCTTCTGCAGCGCCCAGACCATCGCATCCAGCGGGTTGGTGATGCAGATGACGAAGGCGTCGGGCGCGTACTTCTTGATGCCGGCGCCGACCTGCTCCATGACCTTGAGGTTGATCGACAGCAGATCGTCGCGGCTCATGCCGGGCTTGCGCGGCACGCCCGCGGTGACGATGCAGACCTTGGCGCCGTCGAGCGCTTCATAGGAGTTGGCGCCGACCAGATTGGAGTCGAAGCCGTCGACCGGCGACGACTGCGCGATGTCGAGCGCTTTGCCCTGCGGCACGCCCTCGGCGATATCGAACAGCACGACGTCTCCGAGTTCCTTGAGGCCAACGAGGTGCGCCAGCGTTCCGCCGATCTGTCCGGAGCCAATCAGTGCAATCTTGTCGCGTGCCATGGGAAATCAGTCCTTTGAACTGGTGCAGGAGGGAGGGAAGTCGGTTGCAAGGGTGGTTATCCCTTTCGAATGATCCATTCAAGTCGCGGCCTGCCCGATTGGAAGCCTTGCCTGGAATTCGATCAGGCATGCCAGCAACATCCGTCCCGGAGACACGAAAAGTTGCTCCGAACCGGACCGCGCGCAAGACCGAATTTCGAGACCGAATTTCGAGGCCGAAATTTCAAGGCTGATTTTCAGGTCTCGACCAGGCCGGTCGACGAGCCGCTGGCCCAGGAGTCCTTGCGGCCGTGCGGCAGCGCCAAATAGGATTCCGAGCTCATCTCGATCAGGCGCGAGGACGTGCGCTTGAACTCCATCGCCTCGATGCCGTCGGTCGCAAGGTACAGCGACACCGGATCGGCCTCGGCCGAGGCCATCAGCTTCACCGCATTGTCATAGAGCGTGTCGATCAGCGAGATGAAGCGCTTGGCGGCGTTGCGCTCGGCGTAATCCATCACCGGAATATGGTCGATCAGGATCGTGTGGTAGTCGTGCGCCAGCCTGAGGTAATCGGACGCGGCAAGCGGCTTCTCGCAGAGATCGGCGAAGCTGAAGCGGGCGACGCCATGCGACGAGCACGGCACAGTCAGCAAACGCTTTTTGATCTCGATAAGGCGCGCCTTGCACGGCGCGTTGCCGGTCATCTTGCGCCACGCCGCATTGAGCACATCGCGAGCCGCGTCATCCGCGGGCACCAGCCACATCTTCACGCCGACGAGCTTCTCGAGCCGGAAGTCGGTGCGTGCATCGAGCCGCAGTACATCCATGTGGTCGGAAATCTGCGCGATGAACGGCAGGAACAGTGCGCGATTGAGACCGCCCTTGTAGAGATCGTCAGGCGCGACGTTCGAGGTCGCGACCACGACGGTGCCGAGATCGAACAGCTTGGCGAACAGCCGCCCGAGGATCATCGCATCCGCGATGTCGGTGACGTGGAATTCGTCGAAGCAGAGCAGCCAGGCTTCGTCGAAGATCGCCTGCGCGGTGAGCGCGATCACGTCGCCGTCTGCGATCTCGCCGCGCGCGATCTGCTGGCGGTAGCCGTAGATGCGCTCATGCGCCTCGGCCATGAATTCGTGGAAATGCGCGCGGCGCTTGTGCTCGACCGGGCTCTGCTGGAAGAACAGGTCCATCAGCATGGTCTTGCCGCGGCCGACCTCGCCATGGATGTAGAGCCCGCGCGGCGGCTTGTCGTCCTTGTCGCCGCCGAACAGCCGTCCGAGCAGACTCTGCTTGCGCTGCGGCTTGTAGCTCGCGAGCCGCTCCTCCAGCGCGCCGAACGCCTCGGCGGCTTGCGCCTGCGCAGGATCGGCCTCGATCGCGCCGGAGGCGACCAGGTCGTTGTAGTGTTCGAGAAAGGAACTCGGCGAGGTGGACAGCATGGGCCCACCTTACGGCCCTAGTGCGCGGAAAATTGCAAGCCGTGAATTGTGCCAATGGGGTATGCAAGCGCAAGCCCTTGCATACCACGGCCGACCGCACCGGCCGCTGCCTGACACCTCAAGCCGCGATCCTAAGAAACCTCACGCGCAAAGCGCGTAGGAATCCTCGACCACGTAGGGGCCGCCGCCTGTCGACGCGCGCGACGAGAACAGCACGAAGCGGTCCGCCATGAAGCTGCGGCTCGGGAAGTAGCCGCGCACCGACAGATAATCCGCGACGTCCTGGCTCGATGCGTCATGCAGACGCGCCAGCGTGACATGGGGCGTGAATTTCCTGCCCTCGGGATCGAGCCCCATCCGCTGCATCATCCGCTCGAGCTCGGCCTGCAGTTCGATCAGCGGCCGACTGGGCTCGACGGCGGCAACCACCGCGCGCGGCTTGCGTCCACCGAAGCTCGACAGGCCCTGCAGTTTGACTTCGAACGGTTTTCGGTTCACCCGAAACAGCATCGTTGCGATCTCGTTGGCCCAGAGGCCATCGATATCGCCGATGAAGCGCAGCGTGACATGATAATTTTCGGGATCGATCCAGCGTGCGCCGGGAAGGCCGCCACGCAAATTGGAAAGTGTCTGGCCGATCTCGGCCGGAATTTCCAGTCCAGTGAAGAGACGCGGCATCGCATTAATCCTCGATGCTTGGCGCGGGTTTTGGGAGCCCGCCCCTGTAACAAGCCCGGCGACGAATCACCGATGCCTATTTGTACCCGAGATATGTGACTCTGCGAAGCATGACCCGTTAACAGCTCGTAAACCTACGGGCACAACTCGGCGCGCTGCCTGCATTTCAACTGCGTTGCCCTGATAATGCGCCGAGAAATGCCTCCACCGTGGGCAGCATATTCTTGACGACGATGTCCACACCTTCCGCCGTCGGGTGCATGCCGTCGGCCTGATTGAGCTTGGCATCGGCAGCCACGCCATCGAGGAAGAACGGATAGAGCGGCACGCCAAGGGACTTCGAGAGATCCGGATAGATCGCGTTGAACTTCGCTGCATACTCACTGCCATAGTTCGGTGGCGCGAGCATGCCGCACAAGAGCACGGCGATCTTGCGCGCCTGCAACTTTGTGATGATCTCGGAGAGCGCGGTACGCGTGACCGCGGGATCGATGCCGCGCAACGCATCGTTGGCGCCGAGCTCGACGATCACGGCGTCAGTTCCGTCAGCCACCGACCAGTCGAGCCGCTCACGGCCCCCTGAGGCGGTATCACCGGATACCCCGGCATTGGTCATACTGACCTTTATCCCCTTGGTTTCCAAGGCTTTTTGTAGCCGGACCGGAAATGCCGCCGCGGCCGGAAGGCCGTAACCGGCGCTCAGGGAATCGCCCAGAACCACCATCTTGATCGGTTTCGCCGAACCTTGCGCCGGGCCTTTTTCCACCCCTGGCGTCTGCGCACTTGCCGCCGTCATCAAGCCCATAAGCAACACGAGTATGTGCACGAAGATTCTCAACCGGCTCTCGACCGCAGCAGCGGAAGTGCCATATGACCGAACCATGGACAGTCTCATCGAATCCTCTTCACTGACCGACGTCGAGCCGGACACCATTGCCGTCAGGAACGTCAATCTCTCGCTCGGCACCGGCGCGGCACGAGTCCATATCCTCAAAGATATCAGCCTTCGTGTGGCAGCGGGTGAGGCCATCGGCCTGATCGGCCCATCGGGTTCGGGCAAGTCGACCTTGCTGATGGTGATGGCGGGGCTTGAACGTCCTGACAGCGGAGAAGTGGTCGTCAACGGCACGTCGTTCAATGCCCTCGATGAAGATGCGCTGGCGCGCTTCCGCGGCCGTCAGGTCGGCATCGTGTTCCAGTCGTTCCATCTGATCCCGACCATGACGGCGCTGGAGAACGTCGCCGTGCCGCTCGAACTCGCCGGCAATCCCGATGCCGCCGCGCGCGCCGCGCAGGAGCTGCAATCGGTCGGGCTCGGCGAACGGCTGCATCACTATCCGACGCAGCTTTCCGGCGGCGAGCAGCAGCGCGTCGCGATCGCGCGTGCGCTGGCGCCCGATCCCGCGATCCTGGTTGCGGACGAGCCGACCGGAAATCTCGACGAGACGACGGGAAAGCAGATCATCGACCTGCTCTTCACCAAGCACACCGAGCGCGGCATGACGCTGGTGCTGGTGACGCACGACCTCTCGCTCGCGCAGCGCTGCGATCGTGTGGTGCGGCTGCGCTCCGGCCGCATCGACGGACAATCCACGACATGAGCATCGCGTCCGAAGTCGCGGTGCAGGGCCGCGCGTCGTCGCTTGCCTTCCGTTACGCGCTGCGCGAACTGCGCGGCGGCCTGCGCGGATTCTACGTGTTCATCGCCTGCATCGCGCTCGGCGTGATGGCGATTGCCGGCGTCGGCTCGGTCGCCGCGAGCCTCGGCGACGGCCTGTCGCGCGAGGGCCGCACGCTGCTCGGCGGCGACGTCGCATTCTCGTTGATCTCGCGCGAAGCCAAGCCCGACGAGGTCGCGTATCTGCGCACCCGCGGCGAGGTTTCGGTGGCAGCCACGCTGCGCGCGATGGCCCGCAGCGGCGACGGCAAGCTGGCGCTGGTCGAGCTCAAGGCGGTCGACGGCAAGTATCCGATGCTCGGCGAGCTGACGCTCGAGCCGAACATGCCGACAGCCGATCTGCTCGCCGAACGCGATGGCGTCTATGGCGCGGCCGCCGATTCAACGCTCTTGGCGCGGCTCGACCTGAAGCTCGGCGACCGCGTCAGCATCGGCAGCGCGACCTATCAGATCCGCAGCGTGGTGGCGGCCGAGCCCGACAAGCTTGCCGGCGGCGTCGGCCTCGGGCCGCGCTTCCTGATCAGCGAGGCGAGCCTGCGCGCCACCGACCTGCTGCAACCGGGCAGCCTGGTGCGCTGGATCTACCGGGTGAAGCTGCCCGACGGCGCCAACGACGATCGCGCCACCACCGCGTTGATCGACGGCGCACGGGCTGCCGCGCCGGAGGCCGGCTGGGAAGTCCGCAGCCGCAACAACGCCTCGCCGCAGCTTGAACGCACCATCAACCGCTTCACCCAGTTCCTGACCCTGGTCGGCCTCGCCGCACTGCTGGTCGGCGGCGTCGGCGTCGCCAACGCGGTGAAGAGCCATATCGACCGGCGCCGCGACGTCATCGCCTCGTTCAAGGCGCTCGGCGCCACCGGCCGCGACGTCTTCACGATCTACTGCACGCAGGTGGTGGTGCTGGCCGGGATCGGTTCGGTGATCGGCCTCGTGCTCGGCGCCGCACTGCCTTTCGTCATCGTCGGCCTGTTCGGCAAGGTGCTGCCGCTCCCGGTGGTGCCGGCGCTGCATCCAGACGAGCTCGCGCTCTCCTTCCTCTACGGCCAGCTCACCGCGCTGGCGTTCGGGCTGTGGCCGCTCGGCCGGGTCCATGACGTGCCGGTCGCCGCGCTGTTCCGCGAGACCGTCGCCAGCGAGTGGCATCGCCCGCGCTGGAGCTATCTGGCGCTGATGGCGGCGGTGGTCGCGCTCCTGATCGCCGTTGCGATCGGGCTCGCCTACGACAAGCGGGTGGCTTCGGTGTTCGTCGCCTCGTCGATTGCGGTATTCCTGCTACTGCGCGGAATCGCCGAAATCCTGATGGCGGTGGCGCGCCGGCTGCCGCGCAGCCGCATGACCATGCTGCGGCTGGCAATCGCCAACATCCACCGGCCGGGCGCGCTGACGCCGTCGGTCGTGCTGTCGCTGGGCCTTGGCCTGGCGGTGCTCGTCACCATCACCCAGATCGACGGCAATCTGCGCCGGCAATTCCTGGCCGCATTGCCGGAACGGGCGCCGTCGTTCTTTTTCATCGACATCCCCTCCACCGAAGCCGACCGCTTTGCCGCCTTCCTGGCGCAGATCGCGGCCGGCTCGACCGTCGAGGACGTGCCGATGTTGCGCGGCCGTATCGTCGCCGCGCGCGGCGTCAAAGCCGACCAGCTCAAGCCGTCCGTCGATTCGGAATGGGTGCTGCAAAGCGACCGCGGCCTGACCTACACCGGCGAAGTTCCCAAGGGCTCGAAAATCGTCGAGGGCGAATGGTGGGGACCGGACTACAGCGGACCTCCGCTGGTCTCGATGGAGAAGAAGATCGCCGACGGCCTGTCCTTGAAGATCGGCGACGAGATCGTGGTCAACGTGCTCGGCCGTGATGTTCCGGCCAAGATCGCCAATCTGCGCAACATCGACTGGCAGGGCCTCGGCATCAACTTCGTGCTGGTGTTCTCGCCGAATGCCTTCAAGGGCGCCCCGCATAGCCACGTCGCGACCCTGACGGAACCCCATGCCGGCACCACCGACGATGCGCGCATCATCAAGCAGGTCGCCGACGCGTTCCCGATGGTGACCAGCGTCCGCGTCCGCGAGGCGCTGGAGACGGTCGGCACCGTCGTCAGCAATCTGGTGCTGGCGATCCGCGGCGCCAGCGCCGTGACGCTGATCTCCGCGATCCTGGTGCTGGGCGGCGCGCTCGCCGCCGGGCACCGCCACCGCGTCTATGACGCCGTGATCCTCAAGACGCTCGGCGCCACGCGGGTTCGATTGCTCGGCGCCTACGCGCTGGAGTATCTGATGATCGGCTTTGCAACCGCAATCTTCGGGGTGATCGCCGGTTCGGTCGCGGCCTGGCTGATCGTGACGCGGCTGATGACGCTAAGTTTCATCTGGCAGGCCGGCAGCGCCGCGCTGGTCGTGGTCGCCGCACTGGTCGTCACGGTCGGATTGGGGCTGGCCGGAACGCTGCTCGCGCTGAACCAGAAGCCGGCCTCGGTGTTGCGGAATTTGTGACAATTTGTAGCGGCGGCAGCGCCGTTTTGCCTATAAATGCTAGGCTAGAGCGACATTCGGCCGCGCGTGGAAGCTTGCGTCGGATGTGTTAATTTCCCACATACCACTCGGGTCGGATAGTCGGTTTGAATGACACGCAATTAATGTTCCGCAAACCGAGCCATCTGAGATAGATTTAGAACCGGCGCCGCAAATCCCTTGCGCTCCACCGGGACCAACCACGGGAATTCGACCATGTCGGACCTAGACCGCAACTACGCTTCTCCTTTCGGCCGGGCCGCCGGGCGCATTGACGCTGCGGCCGTCGACGCCGGTCTGCGCGCCTACATGCTGCGCATCTACAACTACATGAGCATCGGCCTGGCCATCACCGGCTTGGCCGCGCTCGGTGTCTACATGGGTGCGGTGACCAGCGACCAGTCCGCCGCCGTTGCCAAGTTTGGCAACGCCTATCTGACGCAGTTCGGCTACGCGATGTTCGTGAGCCCGCTGAAGTGGCTGTTCATCCTCGCCCCTCTGGCGATGGTGTTCGTCATCTCGGCCGGCATCAACCGCCTGCAGCCTGCGACTGCCCAGCTGCTGTTCTGGGTGTTCTCGGCGCTGATGGGCCTGTCGCTGTCGTCGATCTTCCTGGTGTACACGCACACCTCGATCGTGCGCGTGTTCTTCATCACCGCGGCGACGTTCGGTGCGCTGAGCCTCTACGGCTACACCACCAAGCGTGACATGAGCGGCATGGGTTCGTTCCTGTTCATGGGCTTGATCGGCATCATCATCGCGAGCCTGGTCAACCTGTTCCTGGCGAGTTCGGCGCTGCAGTTCATCGTCTCGGTCGTCGGCGTGCTGGTGTTCGCGGGCCTCACCGCCTGGGATACCCAGCGGCTGAAGAACGACTACATCTACGGCTACGCCTCGCAGGGTGGCGTGATGGCAGAGCGTGCGGCAATCACTGGTGCGCTGTCGCTCTACCTGAACTTCATCAACCTGTTCACGCTGCTCCTGCAACTGCTCGGCCAGCGCGACTAAGCGCCTCGAGCCAACCGATCGATCCAAGTCTTGCAATCCAAGCCCTGGCCATTCGGCCGGGGCTTTTCTTTTGCGCGTGGCAAAAATACTGTCGCGCTCATGTCCCATCCCACGGGGTCCAATCCGGAAATCAGGCCGACCGCCGAGGCGGACCTGCCCTCGATCACGGCGATCTACGAGCACGCGGTGCGCTTCGGCACTGCGACCTTCGAGCTGATCCCGCCCGACCTTGCCGAGATGACCCGCCGCTACAGGGCGCTGATCGATTGCGGCTTCCCCTATTTCGTCGCCGTGCTCGACGGCCGCGTCGCGGGCTATGCCTATGCCGGCCCCTACCGGCCGCGGCCGGCCTATCGCTTCACCGTCGAGAACTCGGTCTATCTGGACCCTGCGGTCCATCGCCGCGGCATTGGCCTCCGGCTGATGGAGCGCCTGATCGCCGAATGCGACGCGCGCGGCTTCCGGCAGATGATCGCGGTGATCGGGGATTCGGCCAATGCCGGCTCGATCGGGCTGCACCGCCGCTGCGGATTTCAGATGATCGGGACGCACCCGAGTGTCGGCGTGAAATTCGGCCGCTGGCTCGATACCGTGATGATGCAGCGCGCGCTCGGCGAGGGCGCGGCGACGGCGACGGCGGACTAAATGGGTTGGATATCCGATCTGTAGCCCGGATGAGCGAAGCGATATCCGGGGAAGGCGCGTTCGCGCGGCGAGATCGCACCCGGATGTCGCTTCGCTCATCCGGGCTACGAAGCGCCGAGTTGCCCTGCTACACCAGCGACAGCTTGCGATCGATCACGAACAGCACCCGTTCGAGTTCGTGGCCGCGGCGCAGAATCAGGCCGGTCGCCGAAATCACGCTGTACATGCCCTGCTTGCGCGCCAGCCGGGGATCCTTCTCGATCCGGTAGATCGGCATTTCGGATGCGCGCCGGAACACCGAGAACACGGCACGGTCCTTCAGGAAGTCGATCGCATAATCGCGCCACTCGCCATCGGCGACCATGCGGCCGTAGAGATTGAGAATGCGGTTGAGCTCAAGTCGATTGAATGTCACGCGGTTGGGCTGAGGGGTCGCGGCGGCGGGACGCGCCGCGGCACGATTCCCACTCGGATCACTATCCTCCGAGATCAAACTCATCGAGCGCCTCCTGTCATCCCGGTGACGATCGGGTTCCGAAGGCCGGTGCCCCCACTTCGGGATCGTCACGAGAGTGACATGATTGCGCTAAGCGACGAAGCCTGCAAGGGGCCACTCGCAATGCAACCAGCCCTTACCCACGGCCAGGCGCGACGGATTCTCCGGAAAACCGAAGAGTCACGGGAACGTTAGAGGAATCATATTGCTGCCCCACTTCCGCCCATCGCCCGCCCCGCTGCCCTGCGAAAAGATAATCCTGCGTTGGCCCGGTCCTTTCGGTTCCGGATTCCTCAGCCCCCAGCCCCCCGGGGCCGTCGGGATCGGGCCTGTTCGCAGGGGAATCAAATCCCAACACTGGGCCAACGAAAGTTGGTCCTTTTTGTTTTTGGGGCCCTGCTCGACTCCGCGCGATCGCCCCGCGCTCGTCGCTCTCGTTTCAGCACATTTCTGGATGCACGCTCGCAACCGCGTCCAAGCTGCGCGGCAATATCCGCGCGGCCTAACGACACAATTGACGGAAGCTAGCGCAGCAGCGCGCTAGTGAAGCGAGGTGAATGCGGCGCCCAGCATCGGGCCCGGCTTGTCGCGATTGCCGTCCTGGACGTAGACGGCCGCGGCATCGACGCCATCGCGCGTGATGTTCTCCAGCGGCACGGTCCAGCTCCCGGACGAGCCGTTCCAGTCACCGACCTTCAGGAGATTGCGCACCACGTTGTGGTAGGTGATCTCGCGGCCGCGGTTCTCGCCGCGCGCGATCGAGATCGGCACCGACTTCGATATCGAGCAGATCCAGACTTCGCCGCGCGACACCGCGGGCGACTTGGATGCAGCCACCGAAACGTTGATCTGCTTGCCGGTCAACGTCATCGTCACCGGCACCGACATCACGCTGCCGCTCTTCTCGGTGTCCTTGATAGCATCCTCGATGCTGGCGCGGTCGCTGCCGATCACATGGGCGGAGCCGTTGATCACGGCCTGCGGCGTGTAGACGTCGCGGTCGCCGCGCATGTGCGAATAGGCTTTCTGGCGCGCGCTGAAACGGGAATCGGCCAGCGTGTCCTTCCAGCCGAGATAGTCCCAATAGTCGATCGGCATGCTCAGCGCGATGACGTTGGGGTCCTTCGCGAGATCACCGATGATCTTGTCCGCGGGCGGACAGGACGAGCATCCCTGCGAGGTGAAGAGTTCGACGACAGCACGCGGGTCGGCGTGAGCGGGGCGGATGATTGCGACGATCGCGCAGAAACCGAGGGCGCTGGACCATCGCGAGATAGAATTATAGGCCATCATCGCTGTCATACTGCGAACCAGTCGTGATGATTTCTATCCGTAATTGTACGGAGCATGAAGTTTGTCCCTGAACTTGCGTGCCCCAAAACGCGAGAAAGCGGCCCTGTCATAGGCCGCCTTCATTTTAGCCGCTACTCACTAAGCAGTGAGGCACCGATCACAAATCCGCGCTAGGCCGCGAGTTTGCGCAGCACGTAATGCAGGATGCCGCCGTTGCGATAGTAGTCGAGCTCGTCCAGCGTATCGATGCGGCAGAGCAGCGGGACGTCCCGGTTGCCACCGTCGGCGGAGACGATTTCGGCCGTCAGCGTCTGGCGCGGCTTCAAATCGCCCTGCAGCCCGCGGATTGTGACCTTCTCGTCGCCCTTGAGGCCAAGCGAGGACCACGACGTACCGTCCTGGAAGGTGAGCGGAAGCACACCCATGCCGACCAGGTTGGAGCGATGGATGCGCTCGAAGCTCTGGCAGATCACCGCGCGCACGCCGAGCAGGCGGGTGCCCTTCGCGGCCCAGTCGCGAGACGAGCCGTTGCCGTATTCGGCGCCGGCGAACACCACCAGCGGCACGTTCTCCTGCTGGTACTTCATCGCAGCGTCGTAGATCGACATCTGCGCGCCGTCGGGCCAGTGCTTGGTCAGACCGCCTTCCGGAATATTGCCGTCGGCGCCCTTCAGCATGAAGTTCTTGATGCGGATGTTGGCGAAGGTGCCGCGCATCATGACTTCATGGTTGCCGCGCCGCGTGCCGTACTGGTTGAAGTCGGCGGGGCGCACCTGGTGCTCGCTGAGGAACTTGCCGGCGGGCGAAGTCAGCTTGATCGAACCGGCCGGCGAGATGTGGTCGGTGGTGATCTTGTCGCCGAACATCGCGAGGATCCGCGCGTCGACCACGTCGATGACCGGGTCCGGCTGCTTCTTCATGCCTTCGAAGTAGGGCGGGTTCTGCACATAGGTCGAGCTCATGTTCCAGCGATAGGTCTCGCTTTCCGTGGTCTTGATCTTGCGCCAGTTGGTATCGCCCTTGAACACGTCAGCGTACTTCTTCTTGAAGATCGTCGCGGTGACGTACTTCTTCATGAAGGTGTTGATCTCCTTGGTGGTCGGCCAGATGTCCTTCAGGAACACCGGCTTGCCGTCCTTGCCGATGCCGATCGGCTCGACCGCGAGATCCTTGGTCACGGTACCGGCGAGCGCATGGGCGACCACCAGCGGCGGCGAGGCGAGATAGTTCGCCTGCACGTCGGGCGAGACGCGGCCTTCGAAGTTGCGGTTGCCCGACAGCACGGCGGCGGCAACGATGCCGTTGTCGTTGATCGACTTCGAGATGTCTTCCGGCAGCGGACCGGAATTGCCGATGCAGGTCGTGCAGCCGAAACCGACCAGGTTGAAGCCGACCTTGTCGAGATCGGCCTGCAGGCCGGAATTGGCGAGATATTCCGCCACCACCTGGCTGCCCGGCGCGAGCGAGGTCTTCACCCACGGCTTGGCCTTCAGACCCTTGGCGGCCGCCTTGCGCGCCAAGAGGCCGGCGCCGATCAGCACGCTCGGGTTCGAGGTGTTGGTGCAGGAGGTGATCGCCGCGATCACAACGTCGCCATGGCCGAGATCGAAATTGCGGCCTTCGACCGCGAAGCGCTTCGTCTCACCCTCGGGCTTCTTGTATTCGCCGACCAGCGCGGTCGCGAAGCCGGTCGACACCGCCGGCAGCGCGATGCGGCCTTCGGGGCGCTTCGGTCCGGCCATCGACGGCACGACGTCGGCGAGGTCGAGCGTCAGCGTGGTGGTGAAAACCGGATCGGCCGACTTGGCGGTACGGAACAGGCCCTGCGCCTTGGCATAGGCCTGCACCAGCTTGACGCGATCGGCCTTGCGGCCCGACGTCTTGAGGTAATCGATGGTCGCGGCATCGACCGGGAAGAAGCCGCAGGTCGCGCCGTATTCGGGCGCCATGTTGCCGATGGTCGCCTTGTCCGCGACCGAAAGGAAATCGAGGCCGGGGCCGAAGAACTCGACGAACTTGCCGACCACGCCGAGCTTGCGCAGCATCTGAGTGACGGTCAGCACCAGGTCGGTCGCGGTGACGCCTTCCTTGAGCTGGCCCTTGAGCTTGAAGCCGACCACCTCAGGCAGCAGCATCGACAGCGGCTGGCCGAGCATGCAGGCTTCCGCCTCGATGCCGCCGACGCCCCAGCCGAGCACGGCGAGGCCGTTGACCATGGTGGTGTGCGAGTCGGTGCCGACGAGCGAGTCGGGATAGGCGACCTCGAAGGTGCCGGTCTTCTTGCCGACCGTCATCTTCTCCTTCTTGGTCCACACCGTCTGCGCGAGATATTCGAGATTGACCTGGTGGCAGATGCCGGTGCCGGGCGGCACCACCGAGAAGTTCGAGAACGCCTTCTGGCCCCACTTCAGGAACTCGTAGCGTTCCTGGTTCTGCTTGTATTCCTCGGTGACGTTCTTCGCGAACGCCTTGTTGTCACCGAAGAAGTTGACGATCACCGAGTGGTCGATGACGAGATCGACCGGCACCAGCGGGTTGATCTTCTCGGCATCGCCGCCGAGGTTCTGCATCGCATTGCGCATCGCCGCGAGATCGACCACGGCCGGAACGCCGGTGAAATCCTGCATCAGAACGCGCGCCGGGCGGAACGCGATTTCGTGCTCGAGCTGGCGCTTCTTCAGCCACTTCGACACCGCAACGATGTCTTCCTTCTTGACTGTGCGGCCGTCCTCGTTGCGCAACAGGTTCTCGAGCAGAACCTTCATCGAATACGGCAGCTTCGAAATACCCTTCAGTCCGTTCTTCTCTGCCTGGGGCAGGCTGTAATAGACGTAGGACTTGCCGCCGACCTTCATGGTCTTGCGGCATTTGAAGCTGTCGAGCGAGGTCATGCGAGGAATCCCAATTTTCAGTTATACCCGGCAAGGGTAACTAAACACCGGCGACCGACACGGGCCGAGGGGATGGCCTGGATGGCTTGCGGCCGCCGATTGTGTGTGCTGCATCAAGTTCCGGGCTTATAGAACCTTTCTAGAAGCACCGCCACACCGACAAGCGTGCGACAGCGTTGCGCGACCCAAATATTCTCACGCGGTAGCGAAAGATTTCAGAGGGCTGTGACAAGACGAACCATGCGGCTCTCGGGACGAAATCTGAAATGCGTGCGCGGCGGACGCGAGGTGTTTTCCAGCCTCGATCTGTCGGCTACGGCCGGCGAGGCGCTTGCCGTCACGGGACCCAATGGCGCGGGCAAGACCTCGCTGCTGCGCGTCCTCGCCGGGCTCCTGGTTCCCGCCGAGGGGTCGATCACGCTCGAAGGCGGCGACGCCGAGCTCAGCCTGCCTGAGCAGGCCCACTACCTCGGCCATCGCGACGCCCTGAAGCCGGCGCTGAGCGTCGCGGAAAATCTTTCCTTCTGGCGGGAATTCCTCGGCGGCGAGACCGTGGACGCCGGCCGCTGCCTTGCCGCCGTGGCGCTCGACCACGCCGCGCATCTGCCGGCCGCCTACC
>NZ_JACMYP010000166.1 GCF_020889705.1 Bradyrhizobium altum
GCTCAGGCTCGACGATCTCGAAGCCATCGCCGACGCCGCGGCGCGCGGCATGGGGCTGGCGTGGCTGCCCTCCTGGCTGGTGCGCGAACGCCTCGAGCGCGGCGCGCTGGTCCGCGTTCTCGGCAACGAGGGTGAGCTTCCCTACGATTGCCATGCGTTGTGGCTGCCGGCGCCGCGACTGCCGCTGAAGGTCCGGCTTGCGGTCGACGCGCTCGCAGCCGCGCTGCCGAAGCTCGTGGCGTAGCGCTGCGCGCACAGCTCCCGTAGGATGGGTAGAGGGCAGCGAAACCCATCGATCTCACACGCGGACGGAATGATGGGTTTCGCTTCGCTCTACCCATCCTACGGAATCCGCTACGCCGTGCGCACCGCGCCCGTCGTGAGCGTTAACTCACCCTCCACCATGCCGGGAGGCTCGCGGCGGTAACCATAAGGCTTAACAGCGCGTCAACGCTCCCCCAACAAGTCTAACTGTTTCTAATGGGGGAGAATGGCCCGTGGACGCATTTGCATTCGAATTCATGGGACTGGCGATGATCGCGCTGTGTCTCGTCGTGCTGGCGATGCCTGCGGCGCGGCGGCCGTCGAAGAACATGCGCTACGAGTGACGCGCCCGATGCGGCGCGCGGATCGGTGTGTGGTCAACAGGCGCCCTGCTCGGGCTGCCGTCATCAATGAAGGGGATCGCTGATGTTGGACCACGTCTCCATCACCGTATCCAACATACGCGCCGCCGAGCCCTTCTACGACGCCGTGATGGCCGCGCTTGCCGTCACCAAGATCAGCAGCGGCGAGACTTGGATCAGCTACGGCGAGCGCTGTGACGCCGATCATCCGGACCTGACCTATTTGCTGATCCGCCCCGGACCGGTGCCCGAAGAAGCATGCGGGCGGCATTGGTGCTTCAAGGCGCAATTCCGGGAGCAGGTTGACGCTTTCTGGCGTGCCGGGCTTTCGGCCGGAGGATCGGACGACGGCGCGCCGGGTCTGCGTCCCGAATATCATCCCCACTACTAGGGCGCCTTTCTGCGCGACCCCGACGGCAACCGGATCGAAGCCGTCTGCCATCGGCGTTTCGCGTAACGCCGCATCACGCGACGCGGACTTCGCGCCGCGCGCCGGTCGTCCCGCCCTCCCGACACGTCAGCCTTGCCTGATCACGGCCACGCAGCCGGGTTGCGCGGTGCTATGGTCGCGCCATCCTGCCCTCGTTCCCCTGATTCCCCGTCATGACCGAGACCGCCTCGTCGCTGATCCATCCCGGCTGGTTTGCCGCGATCGCCATCCTGCTCTGGGCCACCAGCCTGCTGCCGGAATTTCTCACCGCGCTCTTGTTTCTTCGCTGCGGTGGCCGTGTTCCACGCAGCGCCGCCGGACGTGCTGTTCTCCGGCTTCCAATCGGAAGCGTTCTGGCTGGTGCTCGGTGGCTTCGTCATCGGCACGGCTATCCGCAAGGTGGGACTGGCCGACCGGATCGCGCGGCTGCTCGCAGACCATCTCAATGGCTCCTGGTTTCGGATGGTGGCCGGCGTGATCGTGCTGACCTATGCGCTCGCCTTCGTGATGCCCTCGAACATGGGCCGCATCGCGCTCTTGATGCCGATCATCCTGGCGCTGGCCGATCGCGCCGGCTTGCCGGAGGGATCGCCGGGCCGCGCGGCGCTCGCGCTCGCCGTCGGGTTCGGCACCTATCAGCTGTCGGCATCGATCCTGCCGGCGAACGTGCCGAACCTGATCATGACCGGCGCCGCCGAGCGCGCTTACGGCGTGCATTTCGACTACATGTCGTATCTCGTGCTGCATGCGCCCGTGATCGGCATCCTCAAGGGCGTCGTGCTGATCGGCTGCCTGGTGTGGCTGTTTCCGGCATCGCCCAAGCCGATCGAGGGCGGAGCCGAGACGACACCGATGAGCGCGGCCGAATGGCGGCTCTCGATCATCCTGCTTGCGAC
Organism: Bradyrhizobium altum; assembly: GCF_020889705.1. Classification (GTDB taxonomy): domain Bacteria; phylum Pseudomonadota; class Alphaproteobacteria; order Rhizobiales; family Xanthobacteraceae; genus Bradyrhizobium; species Bradyrhizobium altum. Next base: position 1,953 of record NZ_JACMYP010000166.1, read on the forward strand.
GCTGGCATTCTGGATGACGGACAGCCTGCACGGCATCCGCCCGGCCTGGGTCGGACTGGTTTCCGCATGCCTTTGCCTGCTGCCGCGCGTGGGTTTCCTCAACGGCGAGGAGTTCGCCGCCGGCGTCAATGTCCGCACCTGCATCTATCTCGGCGGCATCCTCGGGCTTGCTGCCGTCGTCGCCTGGTCCGGGCTCGGCACCGCGATCGGCGATCTCATCATTCCGCATCTGCCGCTCGATCCCGCGCGGCCGGCGGCGGATTTCGCCTCGATGATCGGGCTCGCCAGCCTGCTGAATTTCGTCGTCACCGCCAACGGCGTCCCCGCGGTGTTCACACCGCTGGCGGCCTCGCTCGCCGCCCACACGGGCCTCAGCCTTCCCACCGTGCTGATGTCGCAGGTGTTCGCCTATGCGACGCCGCTGTTGCCGTACCAGGCCGCGCCGATCGTCGTTGCCGCCGGCATGGCGCGCGTGCCGACCAGCGCGGCGGTCAAGATGTGCCTCGTCGTCGGCGCGATCTCCTTCGTCGTGCTGGCGCCGCTCTATCTCGTCTGGTTCCGGCTGCTCGGATGGATCGGCTGACGGTCGCCACCGGAAGTATTGCGCCTGGGCGTCATCGAATGGCGATATGCTTCGCCCGATGAGTCCTGACGCGGGACGCAAGCCAAAGGAATTGACGACGCTTGAACGACACCGACGTCCAGCACTCCAACACATCCACCGCGAGGTCAGCGCACGCGCCGCTCGAAGTGCTGCTGATTTTCTTCAAGCTCGGCGTGACCTGCTTCGGCGGCCCGATCGCGCATATCGGTTACTTCCGCGACGAGCTCGTCACCCGCCGGCGCTGGCTTGACGAACAGGCCTATGCGGATCTGGTGGCGCTCTGCCAATTCCTGCCGGGGCCTGCGAGCAGCCAGGTCGGCTTTTCGCTCGGCCTGATGCGCGCTGGCTATCTGGGCGCGCTGGCGGCCTGGACCGGCTTCACGCTGCCCTCGGCGATTGCGCTGGTGCTGTTTGCCTTCGGCGCCAGCGGATTGAGCGGCCCGGCCGGCGCAGGGCTGGTGCATGGCCTCAAGCTGGTGGCGGTAGCGATCGTAGCCCAGGCGGTCTGGGGCATGGCGCGCTCGCTTTGTCCGGACCGCGCGCGCGCATCGATTGCGACGGTCGCGGCACTCGTCATCCTCGCGAGCTCCTCGTCGATCGCGCAGATCGGCGCCATCGTGCTCGGCGCCATCGCCGGGCTGTGGTTCTGCCGCGCGCAAGCAGCCGACGGCGTCACGCACATCGCGATGCCGGTGTCGCGCCGCGTTGGCCTCTGCGCACTGATCCTGTTCCTTGTCCTGCTGGTTGGGTTGCCGCTGCTCGCCCGCGCATGGCCCGGCCTCGGCCTGTTCGAAGCCTTCTACCGTTCCGGCGCGCTGGTGTTCGGCGGCGGCCATGTCGTGCTGCCGCTGCTGCGCGAAGCGGTGGTGACGCCGGGCTGGATCGGCGACGACGCGTTCCTGACCGGCTACGGCGCCGCGCAGGCCGTGCCGGGCCCGCTGTTCACCTTTGCCGCCTATCTCGGCGCCGTGATCGGCGGCGTCCCGGGCGCGATCACAGGCCTCCTCGGCATCTTCCTGCCGGGACTTCTCATCCTGCTCGCAGCACTGCCGTTCTGGGATGGCTTCCGCAAGCGGCCGGCGGCGCAGGCGATGATGCGCGGCGTCAACGCTGCCGTGGTCGGCATCCTCGGTGCGGCGCTCTACGATCCAGTCTGGACCAGCAGCGTGCACCGTCCGCTCGATTTCGGCATCGCGCTATCAGGCTTCGTCATGCTCACGGCATGGCGCACGCCGCCGCTCGTGGTGGTCGTCCTCAGTGCGGCCGCCGGCATCGCCACCGGCCTCGTGCAATCGTGAACAGCCGCCCAGGCGCTCGGCCGGCCGGATTAAGAACGCCTTCATGCCTCGCCGCCATCATTGAAGGCGTATGCCGAGCGTACCTAAACAGCCGGATCCGACCCGGGTTCCCATGCTGGACCTGCTGCGGCTCACCGCGGTCGGGGCCGTGATCCTGTACCATTACGGCTTCTGGGGCACGGCATCGCACGGCGTTCAGAAGGTGGCGTTGCCGAACCTCGCCCCGGTCGCCCAGTACGGCTTCCTCGGCGTCCCCGTGTTCTTCGCCATCAGCGGCTTCGTCATTGCCTATTCGGCCGAAGGCCGCACGCCGGTCGGTTTCGCGATCGCCCGCTTCAGCCGGATCTATCCGACTTTCGTCATCTGCATGACGCTGACGTTCCTCACCACGCTGCTGCTGGGCCACACCTATTTCCACGTGACGTGGGGGCAATGGTTGGCAAACCTGTTCATCGCGGCGCCGATGCTCGGTCAGCCCTATGTGGACGACGCCTACTGGTCGCTGGTGATCGAGGTGGTGTTCTACGCCTGGGTTGCACTGTTCCTGGCCTGGGGCATCTTCCCCCGGCGGATCGACACGATCATCCTGGCGTGGATCGCCATCACCTTCGCCAACGAGCTGACGCTGGACGTTCCGCTGTTCGAGAAGCTGTTCATGGCCGACGACAGCGGCTTCTTCGCCGTCGGGCTTCTGATCTATGAACACTACCGCGGACGACGCGACACCAGGCTTTACAGCCTGCTGACGCTTGCGATGGGCACGGCGACGTTCCAGGCCGTCCACAAGCTGGAGCGGCTCGGCGTCCACACCCACGGCAGCTTCGACCCGCGCGTCGTCACCGTGATCTGCATCGTCTCGCTCGGCATCGTGTTCGCCGCCACCCGTATCAAATCCGTGCCGCTGCCGGACAGCGTCGTCAGGGCCGTCGGCGGCATCACCTATCCGCTCTATCTGCTGCACCTGCAGCTCGGTTACGTGCTCCTGCTCCTGATGACGCCAACGCCGGGCGCGCTTTCGACCGCGCTTGTTGTATCGGGCATGATAGTGCTGGCATGGTTCGTCTGGCGCTTCCTCGAAGGTCCCACGCATTACCTCGTCAGGAACAAGCTCACGATGCTGGCTTCGCGGCACGGATGGCCCTCGCGCCTCGGCAATGCCTTGCTCACGGACGGTTGATCCGGGCTCCGGCGCCGTGCGTCTCGGCCCGAATAACCGGCACAACGCTTCGGCATTGTGCGCGACCAAGGACGTAGATGACGGGATTTCGCGTCCGCCAGCACAGGCAGAATTCTGCCGCCGCCGGGTCACCGAACTCCGCCGTCATCGCCGTATCGAACATCCGCTTGAAAAAGCCGCTGCCGCGATAGGCGTCTCGGACTGCGGTGCCCGAAAGATAGATCACCGAGGTGCCGGCAACGGCCAGGCGCTGAACGATCATGTAAGCCACGCATGCACCGCCGTGATGGAGCAGGACAATGCCGTGGTCGGCCTTGAGATGCGGTGGACGCCGATGTCACGACTGAAGAGTGTGGCTGAAGCGGACCGTGAAGTCGTGCGGCCCTGACGCTCTCGCCCCTGCAGCACACTCGGCGCTCTTGCTCTTCCGGGCCGCGCGGGAGCGCCTCGTCCAAGAACACCAATCTAGTTCGGTCGCTCAATCTTCCGTCGAAGCTCTGCATTTGTCACATCGACGAACAAATTCGGAATGTCGTCTGCGCGGTGCAACAGCCACGCCGCGGCGATCATGATGGCGATTCCGGCCGCGCTCACCACGAGCTGTGCGATCACCGCGCCGCTGTATTGGGTCAAGACCCAATGGGCGGAGAACGAAAGCAAGACCCCGAGGCAAAAGATCGGAAGCGAATGCTCGCCGCACAAGGTTAGCGGACGCAATGATCGGGATTTCAGCGGCGGCCAGTCCCGCGGAATCAGGCCATGGACAACGACCGCGAGCGCGAGGAAGTGGGTCAAGCGCAAGATATCCAGATCCGTTTTGTCGATCGGGTAGATGAATTTCATCATCCATCCCGGTATGAACGCCTCCAGCGCATGGAAATGCCAAGTCATCACGATCACGAACGCAAAAATCAGCCAGGCAATCGCTACCGCTGCGACGATCCGCGACTGGATGAGTCTGGCGATCTGAGACAATGCGCCCACCCCACACCACTGGCCGAAGACAAAGAGCAACTGCCAACAAAATGGATTGAAGTACCACGCTGTGCCCGGTGGATAGGAGGCGATGTTCCAATCGAACCATCGCGCCAGCACGTAGAGAACAATCGAAGCCAGTAAGGTGAGGTTGGGACGACGCACCAAGCCCCAGATGACCAGTGGGGACGCGAGCAGCAAGGCAATGAACAGCGGCAGCACGTCGAGATCCACGGGCTTGTATCGCAGGGTGAGTGCCTGCCCGATCAGGATATCCGGATGCTGCAGAAAATTGAAAACGTTGAATTCGTTTTCATACATCGGATTGTCGAGCCGTCGGGAGGTTCTCGCGACCTGGGCCGTGAAGATCAGGAACAGCATAATATGCGCCACGTAGATATGCGCGGCCCGCGTCCACAGCCGCTTCGCTGCGGACAGCAGGAAACCTGAAGCGATGATCGGGCCGTATATGAAACCGGCAAGGTAACCCGAGATGAAAACGAAGAACTCCGCAGCGTCGCTGAAGCCGTAGTTGCGCAGCGTAATCCAGCCGATGGCTCCGTCATTGGGGATGTGATCCAGAAATATCATCCACAACCCGAGCCCTCTGAACAGGTCAAGCCGAACATCGCGTTCGATCGTTTCCTCGATCTGGTGCGCGTGGTGGAGCTCCATCGGGACGATCCTCACTCGGCTGCTTCTGAGATCGCGATAGCTGTACCCGTCAGCCGACGGCAAGTCCGGATCGACAGGCGAAGATCATAGACATCCTTATACTCCTGCATGGCATCACCGTCCAAGTGCCGCACCCGCATGCTTGACGTTTGTCGGGTGAGCCGCATTCGTCGAGCGGAGTGGAGGCTGACAAAGCATCGCGACTCGCGAGGGTGTGCTCGGCGGCATCCCGTGACGAACTTGGACGCTTAGGTCGGGCCGACCCGGCGCATTCGGTCAGAGGCGTATGACTCACAGGCCGCGCAACATATTCGGTGTCGTCCCGGCCTAGTGCGCTATTGCGCACGGGGGCCGGGACCCATTACCACCGAAAGTGATTATTGCGCGACGCTGGGGCCACAGCCCTCTTCAACAACACGACCCTATGGGTCCCTGCTTTCGTGTTCGCAGGGACGACGGATGGATTCGTGGTGCAATCGGGCCGAAAACGCCCGCGAATCGCGGTCAATCAATTCAAAAATGCCCCGTCCCTCACCCCGCGCAGGGCCAAAATCCCTGCAAGACCCTTGACATAGCTGCCCTTTCGGCCGAACGCGTGGTGTCAAGCCGTCATGGACTGTTCATGGATCTGATTAGCACGACCCCCGACCTCGCCGCCGCCTGCGACCGGCTCGCCAAACACAAGGTCATCACCGTCGACACCGAGTTCCTGCGGGAGACGACCTACTATCCCCTGCTCTGCGTCGTGCAGATGGCCAGCGCGGATGAAGCCGTCGTGGTCGACGCGCTGGCGCCTGGCATCGACCTCAAGCCGTTCTTCGATCTGATGTCGAACGAGGCCGTGCTGAAGGTGTTTCATGCCGCACGGCAGGACATCGAAATCGTCTGGCACCTCTCCGGCACGATCCCGCATCCGATCTTCGATACCCAGGTCGCCGCCATGGTGCTCGGCTATGGCGACAGCATCGCCTATGACCAGCTGGTCGATCGCGTCACCGGCCACCGCCCCGACAAGACCCACCGCTTCACCGACTGGTCGCGCCGCCCGCTGACCGAGGAGCAACTGCATTACGCCGTCTCCGACGTCACCCATCTGCGCGAAGTGTTCGCGGCGCTCGACGCCGACTTGAGGAAGCGCGACCGCAGCGACTGGGTCAGCGAGGAGATGGAGATCCTGACCTCGCCGAAGACCTACGACTTCCATCCCGAGCGCGCCTGGGAGCGGCTCAAGACCCGCGTGCGCAAGCCGCGCGAGCTCGCGGTGCTGATCGAGGTTGCCGCCTGGCGCGAGCAGGAGGCGCAGAGCCGCGACGTGCCGCGCTCGCGCGTGCTCAAGGACGACGCGGTCGGCGACATCGCCACCCATGCGCCGACGTCGCTGGAGAAGCTCGGCAATCTGCGTTCGCTGCCGAAGGGTTTCGAGCGCTCGAAATGGGGTGCCGATATCATCGCCGCGGTGCAGCGCGGGCTGGCCCGCGACCAGGCGACGCTCCCCAAGCTGGAAAAACCGAGAAACAATTCCAATGGCGCGGCGACCGTCGAGCTGTTGAAGGTGCTGCTGCGCATGACCTCCGAGCGCCACGGCGTCGCCAGCAAGGTGATCGCCACCGTCGACGACCTCGAACAGATCGCGGCCAGCGATGAGGCCGAAGTCGGCGCCCTGCACGGCTGGCGGCGCGAATTGTTCGGCGAGGCGGCGCTCAAGCTCAAGCACGGCCAGCTCGCGCTTGCGATCGACAAGGGCCGCGTGGTGCGGGTGGATCGGGGTTAGCAAACGAAATTCCGGCGCCTTCGACCGTCGGCCAGTGGCCGAACGCGCCGCGCCGGAGCCCGGCCGGCACAGGCTGAGGTTGCGTCGCGCAAAACCAGCGCGCTTGCTAAGGCGCGGATTTCGTGTTGCAATCCCTTCACAATCGGATTGCGGCCGTTCGACTGTGCGTTTCACGACGTTGATAGCCAAGGCTTCGAGAGGCGAAACTTCGGACTTGAAGACCTTGGATATAGAGACCCGGGAATTGAACAGACAGCGGAAAGCCCGCTTGTGGCGTGGCACGTGGAAAACGTGGCCGCGTCTTTTTTATGTCTAGACTGGGAGAGAGACGATGCCGAAGGGTACCGTCAAATGGTTCAACCCGACCAAAGGTTACGGGTTCATCAAGCCGGCCGTCGGCGACAAGGATGTGTTCGTCCACATCTCGGCGGTCGAACGCGCAGGTCTCAGCACATTGAACGAGAACCAGACCGTCGAGTACGAGCTGGTGGAGAACCGCGGCAAGGCGTCGGCAGAGAACCTCAAGGTTCACTGAACGCCGCTGCTAGCGGAATTCATCTTGACACCTCCCCCGGCCGCATCACCCGGGGGATTGTTCTCGATGATCTCTCGTGCAATCGCGCGCTAAGGCGCCGGCGCGATCAGCGTGCTGTCGGTTGCCGCGCTGCCTTGCGTCCTGCAGACGTCGCCTTCGAGCTTGAGCCGGCCGCTCGCCAGAAGCCGAAGCGCCTCCGGATAGATGCGATGCTCGATGGTGATCACGCGTGCGGCAAGCGTCTCCGGCGTGTCGTCGTCAGCCACGGTGACCGCACCCTGCATCACGATCGGTCCGGCGTCGGTCTCCGGGATCACGAAATGCACCGTCGCGCCGGACAGCTTGACCCCTGCACGCAAGGCCTGGCCATGCGGATCGAGGCCGGGAAAGCAGGGCAGCAGCGACGGATGGATGTTGAGCATCCGGCCGTACCAGTGCCGCACGAATTCGGCGGTGAACAGCCGCATGAAGCCGCCGAGGCAGATCAGTTCGACCTGCTTGTCGTCGAGCGCCCGTTGCAGCACCGCCTCGAAGCCGGCGCGGTCCTTGCCGAACGGCTTGCTCTCGATGACGACGGTCGGAATGCCGCTCGCGGCCGCCTTCTCGAGCCCGGGAGCGTTGGCGCGGTTGGAGATCACGGCGACGATCTCGGCCGGAAAATCCGCAGCCTTCGCGGCCTCGATCAGCGCGGCCATGTTGGAGCCGCGGCCGGAGATCAGAATGGCAACCCGGCGCTTCATCGCGAGAGATCGAGATGACCGTGATAGACCACGCGATGCTCGCCGCTGGCCTCGATCACTTCGCCCAGCAGCGTCACGGTCTCGCCGCCGGCGGTGAAGGCCTCGGTGACCGCATCGACCGCATCGGCCTTGACGATCGCGATCATGCCGATGCCGCAGTTGAAGGTGCGCAGCAGTTCGAGCTCGGCGATGCCGCCCTGCTCGGCCAGCCATTTGAACACCGGCAGCACCGGCAGCCGCGCCAGATCGATGCCGACGCCGAGATGCTTCGGCAGCACGCGCGGAATGTTGTCGGTGAAGCCGCCGCCGGTGATGTGGGCGAGCCCCTTCACCGCGCCGGTCTCGCGGATCGCACGCAGGCAGGATTTCACATAGAGCCTGGTCGGCGTCAGCAGCGCCGCACCGAGCGTCATGACCGGAGCGAACGGCGCCGGCGCATCATAGGCCACACCGGACTGCTCGACGATCTTGCGCACCAGCGAATAGCCGTTGGAGTGCACGCCCGAGGACGCCAGGCCGATCACGGCGTCGCCCGCCGCGATATCCCCGGTCGGCAGCAGGGTGCCGCGCTCGGCCGCGCCGACGGCAAAGCCGCCGAGGTCGTAATCGCCGTCCTTGTAGAGGCCGGGCATCTCGGCGGTCTCGCCACCGATCAGCGCGCAGCCGGATTCGCGGCAGCCCTCGGCAATCCCCGCGACGATCTGCGCGGTGGCCTCGGGATGGAGCTTGCCACAGGCGAAATAGTCGAGGAAGAACAGCGGTTCCGCGCCCTGCACGACGAGGTCGTTGACCGACATCGCGACGAGGTCGATGCCGATGCCGTTGTGGATGCCGGTCTCGATCGCGATCTTCAGCTTGGTGCCGACCCCATCGGTCGCGGCCACCAGGACCGGATCCTTGAAGCCGGCGGCCTTGAGGTCGAACAGCCCGCCGAATCCGCCGATCTCGGCGTCCGCGCCGGGCCGTGCGGTGGCTCGCACCATCGGCTTGATCAGATCGACCAGACGATTGCCGGCGTCGATATCGACACCCGAATCCGCGTAAGTGAGCCCGTTTTTGCGCTCGGTCATGCCCAATTCCAGATGATAAGGGGCTGGTTACGAGGAATTCCGCCCCCGCGCAATGGCTCGCGGCAATGCTGTCGCGATACTATGTAGATAACACCCGGCCGCCGCGCAAAAGAGCCGGATATCGAGTAAAATCAGGCTTCTAGCCGGGAAGCGATTCAAGTTGAGCATTCCGAATATCATCACCCTCGGCCGCATCATCCTGGTGCCGGTGATCGTCTGGGCCATCGTGTCGAGCCAGATGGAGATCGCGTTCGCGATCTTCGTGATCGCCGGCGTCTCGGACGCGGTCGATGGTTTCCTTGCCAAGCGCTTCAACATGGCGAGCGAGCTCGGCGCCCTGCTCGACCCGCTTGCCGACAAGGCGCTGCTGGTGTCGATCTATGTCGCGCTCGGAATTTGGGGCGCGGTGCCGCGCTGGATCGTGATTCTCGTAGTGTCGCGCGACATCATGATCGTCTCCGCCGTGATTGTGTCATGGTTGTTCGACAAGCCGGTCGAGATGAAGCCGCTGATGGTGTCGAAGCTGAACACGGTGGCACAGGTCGCGTTCGCGGCTTTGGTGCTCGCCTCGCTCGGCTTCGGCTTTCAGCCGCATCCCTACGACCTGATCCTGATGGGTCTGGTCACGATCTTTACTTTGGGTTCGGTGTCCCTCTATCTCGTGGAGTGGGTGCGGCACATGAGCACGATCGAGGCTCGGTAGCGCACGATCCCGAAAAGTGGAAACCGGTTTTCCAGCGACAAACGCGAAGCGTTGGCGCAGGGATCATGCTAAAATAACGTGGTTTGGAGATTTGCGTGGCCGGTAGCGTTCAACCTCGTCAATTGGCCTTGGCCCTGCCGCACGAGGAGAAACTGACCCGCGACGATTTCCTCGAGGGGCCTGCCAATGAGGCGGCGCTGGCGCTGATCGACGGCTGGCCCGACTGGCCGAACCGAATCATGCTGCTGGTGGGGCCCGAAGGCTCCGGCAAAAGCCACCTCGCCGCGATCTGGGCCGAGATCGCCGGCGCACGCTCGACCGCGGCGCATGCCCTGACCGCCGACACGGTGCCGATGGCGCTTGCGACCGGCGCGCTGGTGGTCGAGGACCTGAGGCCGTCGGATTTCGACGAGCGCGCGATGTTCCATCTGATGAATCTCGCCCGCCAGGACGATGCCTTCGTGCTGATCACGGCGCGCGTGCCGCCGTCGGCGTTCGAGATCGAGCTGCGCGATCTGCGCTCGCGGCTCCGCGCGGTGCCGACAGTGACGTTGCTGCCGCCCGACGACCAGCTGTTCCGCGGCCTGATCGTCAAGTTCTGCGCCGACCGTCAGATGAGCGTGGACGAGCCGCTCGTCAGCTACCTGACCAACCGGATCGAGCGGTCCTATACCGCCGTCCGCCAAGCGGTCGAGCTGCTCGACACCGAAGCGCTCCGGCTGGGCCGGCCGGTGACCCGGGCGCTGGCGGCGGAGCTGCTGCGCGATGCCTGACCGTCCCCGCGGCTTGACGGCGCAGGCCAACGGAACATCAATGTCATCGAAACGTCATCGCAATATCACATGTTCTGTGCGGCCCTCGGCTAGACCGCTCCGGCCCCCTGCCCTGAATTGGACCAGCACTTGATGGACTCGGCACAAGCACCTGAAATCAAAGAGAAAGAGGCAGAGCTTCCGCCCGTCGCCGCGGTCGCGACCAGCCCCGAGAGATTCATCAACCGGGAGCTGTCCTGGCTGCACTTCAACCGCCGGGTGCTCGAGGAAGCGGTCAATCTCGGCCATCCCCTGCTGGAGCGGGTCCGCTTCCTGTCGATTTCGGCGAATAACCTCGACGAGTTCTTCATGGTCCGCGTCGCCGGCATCAAGGCCCAGGTCCGTGAGGGTATTGCCGAGCGCAGCCCGGACGGCCTGCTGCCGGCCGAGCAGCTCGTGATGATCAACAAGACCGTGTCGCAGCTCGCCTCCGATCAGCAGGCGATCTGGAGCGACCTGCGCGAGCTCCTGTCCAAGGTCGGCATCCAGCTGGTCGACGGGCGCGACGTCACCAAATCCGAACGCACCTGGATCGAGGATCACTTCCTCCACAACATCTTCCCGCTGCTGACCCCGCTCGCGATCGACCCGGCGCATCCGTTCCCGTTCATCCCGAACCTTGGCTTTACGGTCGCACTGCAATTGTCGCGGATCGCCGACGGCAAGGCGATGAACGCGCTGATCCGTATGCCCGGCAAGATCGACCGCTTCATCCGCATTCCCTCGACCAAGGAAGGCGCGCCGGCGCGGCTGATCACGCTCGAGCAGGCCACCGGCCTGTTCATCGGCCGCCTGTTCCCCGGCTACACCGTCAAGGGCCAGGGCGCGTTCCGGATCATCAGGGACTCCGAACTCGAAATCGAGGAAGAGGCCGAAGACCTCGTTCGCCTGTTCGAGACCGCGCTCAAGCGCCGCCGGCGCGGATCGGTGATCCGGCTCGAGATCGAGGCCACGATGCCCGAAGAGCTGCGCGTCTTCGTGCAGCACGCATTGTCGGCCGCGGACGATGAAGTGATCCTGGTCGACGGCGTGCTCGCGATGAACGAACTGTCGCAGCTCACCCGCCTCAATCGCCCCGACCTCGAATTCCCGCCCTACGTGCCGCGCCATCCCGAACGCGTGCGCGACCATGGCGGCGATATCTTCGCCGCGATCAGGCAGAAGGACCTCGTGGTCCATCACCCCTACGAATCCTTCGACGTCGTCGTCCAGTTCCTGCAGCAGGCGGCGCGCGATCCCGACGTGGTCGCGATCAAGCAGACGCTCTATCGCACCTCGAACAACTCGCCGATCGTGCGCGCGCTGGCGGACGCCGCCGAGGCCGGCAAGTCGGTGACCGCGCTGATCGAATTGAAGGCGCGCTTCGACGAGGAGGCCAATATCCGCTGGGCGCGCGACCTCGAACGCGCCGGCGTGCAGGTCGTCTACGGCTTCATCGAGCTGAAGACCCACGCCAAGCTGTCGATGGTGGTGCGCCGCGAGGGCGGTAATCTCACCACTTATGTGCACACCGGCACCGGCAACTATCATCCGGTCACCGCCCGCATCTACACCGACGTCTCCTACTTTACGTCGGATCCGATCATCGGCCGCGACGTCGCGCGGGTGTTCAACTACATCACCGGCTACGCCGAGCCGAGCGACATCGAGAAGATGGCGGTGTCGCCGCTGACATTGCGCAAGCGGATCATCGAGCACATCCACGGCGAGATCGCCCACGTCAAACATGGCCGGCCCGGCGCGATCTGGATGAAGATGAACGCGCTGGTCGATCCTGACATCATCGACGCGCTGTATGAGGCCTCGCAGGCCGGCGTCTCGATCGAGCTCGTGGTGCGCGGCATCTGCTGCCTGCGGCCCGGGCTGCCGGGATTGTCGGAGAACATCCGCGTCAAATCGGTGATCGGCCGGTTCCTGGAACACGGCCGAATCTATTGCTTTGGCATGGGCCAGGGCCTGCCGAGCGCAAAAGCTGCTGTGTATATCTCGTCCGCCGACATGATGCCGCGGAACCTCGACCGCCGCGTCGAGGTGCTCTGTCCGCTGCAAAATCCGACGGTGCATCAGCAGGTTCTCGAACAGATCATGGTGGCGAACCTGAAGGACACCGAGCAGAGCTGGCAATTGTTGCCGGATGGGTCCTCAACGCGTATGAAGGCCGCGAAAGGCGAAGAGCCGTTCAATCTACATGACTATTTCATGACAAATCCGAGTCTGTCCGGCCGTGGTAAGTCTCTCAAGGAATCTTCACCGCGCCGTCTCACGCGTCGTAACGAGCGTCAGCAGCCATCGTCTTAAGGGGGCCTTACGGTGAAGCGGCCGCGGAAGCGCGCTTCCAGCGTCGCTGTGATCGATATCGGCTCGAACTCGGTTCGTCTCGTGGTCTACGAGGCGATGGCGCGCAGCCTCATCACCATCTTCAACGAGAAGGCGCTGTGCGGGCTCGGGCGCGAGGTGCAGAGCACCGGCCTGCTCGCAACCGATGCCGTCAACAAGGCGCTCACCGCGCTGCGCCGCTTTCGCGCGCTGTGCCGGATCCAGCAGGTCGGCCGCGTCTACGCGATCGCGACCGCGGCCTGCCGCGACGCCAAGAACGGTCCGGACTTCATCGCCAAGGCCGAGCGCATCTGCGGCGCCAAGATCGAGATTCTGACCGGACCGCGTGAAGCGAAGCTGTCCGCGCTCGGCGTCGTCTCGGGCGTGCACAATCCGAACGGCATCGTCGGCGATCTCGGCGGCGGCTCGCTCGAACTGATCGACGTCAAGGGCAACCGCGTGCGCAGCGGCGTGACGCTGCCGCTCGGCAGCCTTGCGCTGCAGGACCTCTCGAACAAATCGCTCAAGCGCGCCGAACGCATCGTCAAGAACGAACTGCTCGGCGTCGCCCAGCTCAAGACCGGCCGTGGCCGTACCTTCTACGCGGTCGGCGGCACCTGGCGCGCGCTGGCGCGCATCCACATCATCCAGAGCGGCTACCCGCTCAAGGTGATGCACGGGTATTCGATTCCGGCGGCGGACGCGCTCGACTTCGCGCAGCGGCTGCGGCGGCTGGCGGCCACCAATATGCTGGCCAATATCGAATCCGTCGCAGATGCGCGGCGGCCGCTATTGGCCTATGCCGCGCTCGTGCTCGAATACATCATCCGCGTCGCCCAGCCGAAGACCATCGTGTTCTCGACCTTCGGCGTGCGCGAGGGCCTGCTCTACGAGATGCTGCCGCAGGCCGAGCGCGCCAAGGACGGTTTGGTCTGCGCCGCGCAGAACCTCAACCAATTGCTGTCGCGCTCGGCGCGACACGCCCAGGAGCTGACCGCCTGGACCGACCGGCTGGTGCGCGTCGTCAGGCTGCGCGAGACCGAGGAGGACCGCAGGCTGCGTCACGTCGCCTGCCTGCTCTCCGATATCGGCTGGCGCGTGCATCCCGATCATCGCGGCGAGGAAACCCTCAGCCTGATCATGAACGGCAATTTCGGCTCGATCACGCATCAGGGCCGCGCCTTCGTCGCGCTGTCGGTGTTCTATCGCTACGCCGGCCTCAGCGAGGAGAACGAGCCGCCGCCGCAGATCCGCGCGCTGGTGACGCCGGCGATGGACGAGCGCGCGCGTGTGCTCGGCGCCGCGTTCCGTGTCGCACATCTGATCACGGCGGCGCGCACCGGCGTGTTGCCGGCGACGCATTTCCGTACCCAGGGCCGCAAGCTGATGCTGGTGTTCGAGCATCGGATGGTGGATCTGGTCGCCGATCGCGTCGGCAGCCGCTTCAAGCAACTGGCGCGGCTGCTCGGGCGCGCCGGCTCGATCGTGCGGCGCTAGACGTCGTCGGTTCTGATTTCAGTCAGAACCACGACGTCCAGCTCTCTCGACGTCCACTTCGCTCGAAAGCGCTACGGGACCTCACGCCGCCTTGGCGGCGTGCTTGGCTTTCCGGAGCGCGTGACGGCGCCAGATCGATCCGATGACCAGCACCACGACGATGCCTAGCACGGCGAGCGTGATCTCGCCGCCGTTGCCGCCATGGGCGAATTGCGGCGACACGCCGACCGAGCTCAGCCAGGAATCGAGCCTGGCACCGAGCGGTCCGGCGAACAGCGCATTCAGCTTGGGATGCACGGCCGGATCGGTCGCGATGACGTCGCCCGCGATCCAGCCGAGCAGCGCGGCGCCGGCCCAGACCAGGATCGGCAGCTTGGAGAGCAGCGCCATGATCAGCGCCGCACCGGCAACGATCAGGGGAACGCTGATCGCAAGTCCGAGCACCAGCAGCGGCACGCTGCCATTGGCGGCGGCGGCGACCGCGATCACATTGTCGAGGCTCATCACGATGTCGGCGACGACGACGATCTGAACCGCGGCCCACAGATGCGAGGCCGTATGCACGCTGTCCTCGTCCTCCTGCTCCGGCACCAGGAGCTTGGCGGCGATCACGATCAGCGCCAGTCCACCGACCAGCTTCAGGTAGGGAAGCTCCATCAGGCTGGCAACGATGCCGGTGAAGATGACACGCAGCAGCACCGCCGCGGCGGCGCCGAGAATCATGCCCCACAGGCGCTGGCGCGGCGCGAGGCCACGGCAGGCCAGCGCGATCACGAGCGCGTTGTCGCCCGACAGCAGGACGTTGATCCAGATGATCTTGCCGACGGCGACCCAGAAGGTCGGGGTCGCCATCTCGTTCTTGAACTCGGTGAAGAACGCGCCGATGTACGCCGGATCAAAGATCTGCCACAGCCAGTCCACAGCGAGTCCTATTCGGCCTTGCGGCCGCCCCTGGCGGCGGTGGTCCGCCGCTCCCAGTTCATGTCGATGCGGTCTCCCCAGGAGACCGCGTCACTCTCTGTTGTTCGGCGTTAGCCGACGATCTCGTTGCCGGCGAAGAACTGCGCGATCTCGATCACCGCGGTCTCCGGCGCATCCGAACCGTGCACCGAATTCTCGCCGATCGACTTCGCATAGAGCTTGCGGATGGTGCCTTCGGCGGCCTTCGACGGATCGGTCGCACCCATCACGTCGCGATACTTCAGGATGGCGCCCTCACCTTCCAGCACCTGGACCACCACGGGGCCGGAGGTCATGAAGTCGACCAGCTCGCCGAAGAACGGGCGCGCCTTGTGGACGGCATAGAAGGTTTCGGCCTGGCCGCGGGTCATCTGGATGCGCTTCTGCGCCACGACCCGCAGGCCCGCCTTCTCGATCACCGCGTTGACCGCGCCGGTCAGGTTGCGCTCGGTGGCATCGGGCTTGATGATCGAAAAGGTGCGTTCAATCGCCATGATTTCGTCCTTGTAAACGGTGGCTGGGAGTTGCCGGGGCTTATATCGGCGCGATGGGGTAACGGCAAGCGACCCTGTGACGCGTTAGCCTTTAGTTTTGATGGATTTTCACGACAAAAACCGTCGTCAGGGCGGTCTCCGGACACAGACAGGCTGGGCCAACTTACCGCGATTTCACTCAGGTGAACCCATTCTGACAGCGCCGTGTCGCTGCCGTTCAGCTGCAGCCGCCTAGGCTCAGCACCGATCGGACGCCTTGCTGGCCCCCCATCCGCAAGCCTCACAGGACGTCTCGGGAAACGATGTCACCGCGGGCGCGTCATGCGCGCCCATACCTCGAGGAGACGATCATGTTACGCAAATTATCGCTCGCTACCGTTGCCGCAATTTCGCTCGGTGCCGCCGCGCTCGCCCCGACCTCCGCCTCTGCCTGGGGTGGTTGGCACGGTGGATGGCATCACGGCTGGTGGGGCGGCCCGCGCGTCATCGTCGGAGGGCCGGCCTACTACGGCGGCTATGGATACGGCTACGGTGGCGGTTGCTACGTGCGCCGCGTCGTGCCGACCCCGTGGGGTCCGCGCTGGCGCCTGGTCAACCGCTGCTACTGATCCATCTGTTCTGTCGACTGCTCCCCTGACTTGCTTTCGCCCCGGCCTTGCGCCGGGGCTTTTTTATGCCCGCCAGGGAACCCGGCCGCATGATGCGCTTCGCTACCTCAAGGCGAGAGTAAGGCGGAACGGAAACCAAAGTCGGGGGTCGCGACTTGTCATGGCAAGGATTGACGAAACACGCGAGGTGGAACTCGCCAAGAGAAATGCCAGAGCCATGACGATGACCCAGACCGACAACGATCCCGATCGGATTGATCGAAAGACCTGCCGTTACATCTGCGATGCCGTGGGTGAACGGCTCCAGCAAAGCATGCGGCCGGAACCCGCCCTTTCGTCCCGCCTGCAGCAGCTCCTCGACGAAATGCAACGCCAGGAAACCGGGCGCCATTAGATACTATGGGCTCTCCAGCGGCCCAATTCAGGAGAGATTTTACAGACAGACGGGTTGCGTTTGGCAGCGGGTCCGGTGACAACGCTGCATGCTCTCCATCACTGACATTTCAGTCCGGATCGCCGGGCGGCTGTTGATTGATCACAGTTCTGTGCAAATCGTGCCCGGCGCACGCGTCGGATTTGTCGGCCGCAACGGTGTCGGCAAGTCGACGCTGTTTCATGCCATCCGGGGCGAGCTCCCGACCGAGAGCGGCAGCATCGCGCTTCCGCCGCGCTGGCGGATCGGCAGCCTCGCGCAGGAAGCGCCCGACGGGCCCGAAAGCCTGATCAACGTCGTGCTGAAGGCCGACCTCGAGCGCGACGCGCTGCTGCGCGAGGCCGAGACTGCGCACGACCCGCATCGGATTGCCGAGATCCAGACCCGGCTGGTCGATATCGACGCCCACTCCGCCCCGGCCCGCGCCGCGGCGATCCTCTCCGGCCTCGGCTTCTTGACATCAGACCAGGCACGGCCGTGCGCGGAATTCTCCGGCGGCTGGCGCATGCGCGTGGCGCTGGCGGCGACGCTATTCTCCGCGCCCGATCTCCTGCTGCTGGACGAGCCGACCAACTATCTCGATCTCGAGGGCACGTTGTGGCTCGAGAACCACCTCGCCAACTATCCGCGCACGGTGATCGTGATCAGCCACGACCGCGATCTCCTCGACACCTCGGTCGATCAGATCCTGCACCTCGATCGCGGCAAGCTCACGCTCTACAAGGGCACCTACTCCTCGTTCGAAGAACAGCGCGCCGCGCGCGAATTGCTCGACGCCAAGCACGCCAAGCGGCAGGCCGATGAGCGCAAGCGCCTGCAGGACTTCGTCGACCGCTTCAAGGCCAAGGCGTCCAAGGCGCGGCAGGCGCAGTCGCGCGTCAAGATGCTGGAGCGGATGAAGCCGATCACCGCGCTGGTAACTCAGGACGTTCGCGAGATCTCCTTTCCGGCACCGGAGAAGCTGCTGTCGCCGCCGATCATCGCGGTCGATGACGTCTCGGTCGGCTACGAGCCGGGCAAGCCCGTGCTCAATCGCGTGACGTTGCGCGTCGATCCCGACGACCGCATCGCGCTCCTCGGTTCTAACGGCAACGGCAAGTCGACGCTGGTCAAGCTGCTGGCAGGCAAGCTTGCGCCGTTCGCGGGCAGGATCACGCGGGCCGATAAATTATCGGTCGGCTATTTCGCCCAACACCAGGTCGACGAGCTCAACCTCGACGGCTCGCCCTATGATCACATCCGCAAGCTGATGCCCGAGGCGCCGGAGAGCAAGGTGCGCGGCCGCGTCGGCGCGATCGGCTTCTCCGGCAAGGCCGGCGACACGCTGGTGAAGAGCCTGTCGGGCGGCGAGAAGGCGCGCCTGCTGCTTGGGCTTGCGACGTTCTACGCCCCCAACATGATCATCCTGGACGAGCCGACCAACCATCTCGACATCGACAGCCGCGCGGCGCTGGCGGAGGCAATCAACGAATTCCCCGGCGCCATCATGATGGTCTCGCACGATCGGTATCTGATCGAGGCCTGCGCCGACCGATTGTGGGTCGTGGCGAACCAGACCGTGACGGCATATGACGGCGATCTCGACGAGTATCGTCGCATGATCCTGTCGGCCAATGACGGACGGACAGCGTCGCGCGAGCGCGTCAAGGAGCCGGCAAAGCCGGAACGCAACCGCAATGAAAAGCGCGCTTCACCCAGGCAGCGGGTCACGCAGGCGGAGAGCGAGATCGAGCGCATCAACGGCATCATTGCAAAGATCGATACCGCGCTCGCGCTGCCCGGTATTTTCACGCGCGATCCCAAGCAGGCCGCACAGCTGACCAAGGCGCGCGCCGGCGCCGAGAGCGCGCTGCAACGCGCCGAGGAAGAATGGCTGGAAGCCAGCGCCGAACTCGACGAAGCCGCGAACTAGATTTGACCCGCCGGGCGGAGCCACATATTCGGTGTCGTCCCTGCGTAGCGCGCGATTGCGCTCCGGAGCA
>NZ_JACMYP010000167.1 GCF_020889705.1 Bradyrhizobium altum
ATGCGTACGTTCTTCGCGCCATCATTTGTCCTACTCCGGACGCAAGTCTGTCCTTCAACGCGGATGCGGAGCCGCCAAGTCTTCAATCCGGCAGCGACAATTTGTGGGTCTCATCGCGACTAAGAGACCGTAGGCTCCTTCGGGGTTGCCGGACGATCAATGGCGCAAGACTGCGCCGCCGTCGTGCAACGCGAAATCTGGTGTCTGGCGGCCTCGCTCGCGCTCGGCAAATCACTCGGCCGAACTTTGGCGTACAGCAGCTCAAATCGCCGCGAACGGCCTAAATCGGCATATTTATAAGCAAAATCAATGGCTTATGTGTCATTTTAAGGCTTGAAAGCCACTTTTTTTGATGTCATTCTAATTGCAAGCTGATTCGCGGCTCTGTGTCGGCGCACGCCAAATGAACGAGGACGGACTCGCCTTCACCGCTACCCCCGCAGATGCGTTACTGAGGCCGTACAGCGCGCCCCCTAAATCGGTCGCCTAGACACGATGGGAGCAAGCCGGACCATCTACAAGCGGCCCGGCAAGTTGAGAAGGCCCCGATTTCGTAACCCGGGCGCGAGTCGCCTAGCGGTCGATCACGCGTCGTTACTGGTCGATACGGTCTGCCGCCTGGCTGGGTCAGAAAATCTGCTTAGCGCAGAATCCAATCGACTACGACATGCGATTCTAAATCAGGATACACCGCAGCTATTCGAGCACTTATTGAAAGCGTTTTCGCTTCAAGGCATCAGTGATCATGCGGCACGCACCTACACGCATGATCATGGCAGCCCTGCCTGGCTCGACCTACAGCAGGCCACCTCTCAACCTCCAACTTGCTCGAAGCTGCGCAGCTACTGGAGTTTTCACGGCTGCGGTTATCGGAAAGATAGCCGAACGTGCGCCCAGCCAAAAATCACTTCTTACTGTTCGTTACCTCGACATGACCTGCGCAATGGACGTTTGAATCAAACCACTTACTCGCTCTTCTTGTTTATCCGCGATGTTGCGGACAGCAACTTGGTTAAGTGGATCGATCACGCGCTTGATCAAGCGAGTTTGAGCGGCAAAGCCAAGCATCGCGCCGTGCGGATGCGAAGTGCCTTGATCGAACCGCTTCGGAACGTTTTCGGCGTGTCCGACAAATTGCTGAATATGGCTCTGGCTGACATCTTGATGGCCGCGCCGCCGACCAAGCCAATCTGGATAGAGGCAGGCTCGGGCATGATCGCCATCGACACGCTGGTGCACAACTTTTTACTACGAACCGGCATCCAACGCAGACTCGGAGCGAAGCACGTTTTTGGACCTGCCTGCTACGCAACAGGCGGATGCGCCGACATCATCGCTCGGATCGCGCCACAAATTGACGCAAGCCAATACAACCCGGACTACCCGCGTACTTTTCCAAGGTTCGTCCAGCATGCAATCTGGAGGTGGTGCGCTCAATTGGAGCTCGGTGTTTGTAACGGCAATAACATTGATGATCGATTTCGATGCGTCAACAAGAGTTGTCCGTTGTTTCATAGCTGCGAGCGCGTGGCTCTGCATGACTGACGCAAGAGCTACGAGATGAGGCCGCATCCAACAGATAGACAGATGTGACCCGCAATCATCACTTAGCCCACCACTTGAGGCCCGCTCGGGCCTCTTTTGATTCTAGAGGAGAGCTCTGCATGCCCAAGAAGCCAACGAAACCCAAAACAACCAAAAGACCTTCTGCCAAGACCATCATCATGTTCGGACTGGATAAGGACCGCAAACCCCATGCGGCACGCTTCACCGGCGAGAACGAAGCGCTGTTAGCAAGAGCTGCCGCAGCGATGGGTCTGCGGTTAGCGGTTCCAGTCACCAGGAAGCACTTTGAGATTACGAGCAAGCTACCGGTCGGTCGAATACATGCCACCGGCAATGGCCTCGTGCCGAGTGTCGATCAACAACTCTATGATCAGATCAATTCGTTAGTGGGTGGCGAGCCCGGCGCGATTTCTACGTTACTTCCCAAGACTTGGTCACAGCTCGCGCCTGGTCATCTCGTCATCGCCCAAGACACCGTTGATGATGGCTGGTGGCCTGCGATTGTCACGAAGCGAAGCAACGACACTTTAACGCTAAGGTGGCGCGACTACCCGAGCACGTCTGAGTTCGTGCGACCGCTCAGCTCAGTCGCACTATTGAACAGCGATTAAGACCTTTCAAATCGCTCCGCTTTCCGTGGCTCAAGTCGCTAGTACGGCTTGAGCCTTTCGTTTGCCCCCTACAACCCATCAAGGACGTGACAAATGATGGCCCAGAAAGAAACCATTCGCTCTCTTAACGATGAACTTCGCCGCGATCTCACCCGTGGTGCCGCATTCATGACGCCAGGTGTGGCGGCTCTAGGGCCAGACTTGGCGGAGCGCATCTTTGACGCGATTACGCTGTACGACGATTTCTGCAAAGACTCGGACCCGTACGGAGAGCACGACTTCGGATCGCTCCAAGTCGAAGACCACACCATCTTCTTCAAGATCGACTATTTCTCGAAAGACATGGCGATGGGATCACCCGATCCATCAGATCCTTCTCTGACGAAACGCATCATCACAATCATGCTTGCGGAAGAGTACTAGGTCGTTCAACGCTTCCTTTTTGCGCTGACCCGGGAACGTCGAATTTGTGCGCGAGGGCGACGTCCGCTCTTCAACGGCTTTGGCTGTTGCTCGCCAGGTGACGGCTTGCGTAGCAGCTCGGACACATGGACCCCGAGAACTGCCGCGAACCGATCTAAAACTCCGACGGTTGGGTTTTCTTCCGCACGCTCTAATCGTCCAACATAACTGCGGTCAACCTCGGCATCGACAGCCAGTGCCTCTTGAGACAATTCCTGCTGAACGCGGAGTCGTCGCAAATTCCAAGCCACTAGTTGTCGCCCCTCCATCCCGCAAGGCAACCACCTAGCGGTCCATTAAACCACGGTATATAATGTCCGTGTTTATTTATTGATCTGAGAATGATGAGCCGTCCGACGGAGTGAATGCCAACGACGGCTCTGCCCGGCACCAGCGGTGTCGGCCTACAACGTTATTGGGGATAGCGAATGACTGACCAAATTTCCGCAATGCCGCCACCGATACCGAATGAGAACGAATGGTATTACAGCGACAACGGAGCCAGGAAAGGCCCAGTGTCGGCGTCAGCGATCCGAGAACTTCTCGCCAAAAAGAAGCTCGACTCAACTGATCAAGTTTGGCGTCGGGGAATGAAGGATTGGCAATCGATTAGAGATAGCGATCTAGGCGCACTGGTTAATGCCGAACCACCACCACTCTCTGGAGCACAAGTTAGCAACACTTTGGTGTGGATCGTAGCTTTCATTCCAATGATCTTTGGCATCATTGATATTGCGCTTGCATCCGACCCGAGCATTTCGTTTGCACGAGCAGTAAGCCAAGGCGGAGGTCTTCCATGGAAAGAGAGGGAGGTGCCTCTACTCGCCTATACGGTAGTGTATGGGCTACTGTGTATCTGGGACGAATACCGTTTGGAGAAAGCAGGCTATTCCAAAGGCGTCGGAATGAAGTTTCTCGCCCTATTCATCGTCCCCGTTTATCTTTTTGTTCGCGCTAATAAACTCAAACAGCGGCCGACCTACGCGATAACTTGGGTAGTTCTGTTTGTTCTTTTCCTATTTTTGGTGGCCGCTGCGCAATCGTGATGTTGAATGAGGGTATCAGGCGAATGATGCAGGCGGGCCATTGTTGTTGCCCGCCTCTTGCAAAAGACTGACAAAACGATCTTTCATCGCGGCGCTAAAGAATCACGAATCCTTGGCGATTCTCGCCTCGCGCGCCGCCTGAAATGTCGCTTTGAACAAAGCCAATCCCCTGCATTCTCCGCGACGCTAATTTTCGGCATCGCAGTTTACAGGAGTGATGCTAATGGAATCCTCGTCGAGAGTCCTTCTCAAATCCGAGCGCAAAATCATCGAGCGGATCACCAAGATACGAGAGACGGCTGACTTTGTATCCAGGAGCAAGCGCCGGTTCTCTGAGTATCGATACCTTCGAGCTGTTCTGCGAGGCTACCGATATCTCGCCGATAAAGAGCTTCTTTCGGCCCTGATGGAAAGCGCACCCGCCGTCCTAATCGTTCCTGTACGGGCGAATTGGCATCCGATCCGAGTTATTATCGAGGCCACGATGTGGAGTGAAATCGATTACCGGACACGCAGCAGATGGACTCGGGCTTTGCAGCACGCCGTCGCTAGGGGGATCGATCCGGACCAGCTGCCGAGATTTTTCCGGGCGAATAATGGCATTGCCGGATGCGCAGACCTAGCGAGTAAGACCGGGTCGAAATAGGCTTAAGCCCAATTAATTGCTGACCGTGCTGGACGGCGGAAGGGAAGCAACGGATTGGTCGCGGAGAGTTAAGCCGGTTAGCGGTCAGCGTAGGCGGTCAAAGTAGCAGGGTTATCTCGACAGATTGGCTGGCAATGAAAAAATTCCAGCCGTCTTAACCCTCAGAACAGCCCGCTCACGGACAGCGCGAGTAGCATGGTCTACAAACGCTAGGATTTTGGGACCCGAACATTCGGATTGATCGACCGGTTTTGGACCTTGGAAATCCAAAACCAGTTGCTGTGGACAAGTCTCAGCGGGGCCTTGCTTTGACATTCCACCACCATCCCAATGATTCGTTAACGGGCAGTATCTTCTTTTGCTTCCAGGTCTGCAATCACTTTTGATTCGTATTCAACAGGCCCGTCTAGCGGAACACGAAAAAGCGGAACGGCCAGTTTGGGTGATTGTCGGGCGAATTTACCCCCGATCTTCCGGTCCGACTTCTTCTTAAACAAGGTCAGATAGTGCTGCGGAGCTATGCCATCATACTGCCGAAATACGACCCGTTTCTTATCTTCGGGGTCTTCGCTTATGGCATCATTATGCAGAGCTATCGCTAAGCTTTTTTTGTAGGGTTCGATATACACGACGGACGAAATGCCTGCGGCAACTATGTGCCGAGCGCAATTGTGGCAGGGGTACGTCGTTGTGAACAACGTTGCTCCGACGAGAGAATGCCTTCCTTCACGCGCGACTGCTAATATCGCCTCCATTTCCGCGTGGATAGCACGCGAGAATTCGGTCAGATCATCAACCTCATTTCCTCTGAGTAGTTCGCGAACTTGGGCCTCCGTCGCATCCTCTTTGAGTAAACCGGATGAAGCAATCGCTTTCGCGATACTCTCCGATA
Source organism: Bradyrhizobium altum (assembly GCF_020889705.1). Taxonomy (GTDB): domain Bacteria; phylum Pseudomonadota; class Alphaproteobacteria; order Rhizobiales; family Xanthobacteraceae; genus Bradyrhizobium; species Bradyrhizobium altum. The sequence goes on from NZ_JACMYP010000167.1 coordinate 5,224, forward strand.
TCCCGGAGCGGCGCATATCGTTGTGACAAATTTTCATACCCCACTTAAAGCAGCGGTGGTCCCCGTCTTGGATGCTTTCTTTTTCAGGGTCCCAGCGAAACTGATCATCCTCTGTGTAAATGCCGCCCTTAAATTTAGGTACGTCATTCCAACCCACTGAAATCAATTCCCCGGAAGACGAGATTATTGCTGCTCCAACTTGCCGTGACATACAGGCCGAGCCCGCCATCGCTGCGGTCGCTTCGTACATGGCTGACTCGTGTCGAGTGGGAGTATGAATATTAGTATCAAACACAATTTCCAAATACCGTTGGAGTCTTCTTTCGAGTTCATCAGGCTTCTTGTCGTTGCATATGAAAAAATCCGCTTGAGTAAAAATCTTTCGCGTATTCTGGCCAAAAGTAGCAATTTCGCCAGCATCGCGACTGATGACCGTGCGCACTTCGCTGTCCACAGCGCCATCGTTCAGCAACCGCTGTTTGCGGATTTCGTCTGGAGCAAATACGCCGATAACGCACAACGTCTCGCGGTAGATTTGGCGAAGCAACTCTAGTTCTTCTAGGTTCTTTATTGAATCAATTATGTATGCTCTTCGTCCAGGCAACATCGCTCCGTTTGCTGCGTACCCGTTTTTTCCTTGGCGATATTTGGCAATGCTCTCGACAGCCTTCTCGGCAAGGTAATTGCTGCCAAACTTTTCGCGGAGCTTGTTTCCAGCGTTTTGCATATGTGTGATGTACTGGCTCAGCGGGGCAGGAACTTCGCCACTAGATACCCGGTGAGCTTCGTTTCGGATAAAGCTGCTCAACTTAATGACGGGCGCAACGTCGTACCCGAACTGATGGGTCAGAATCTTTTCGATGAATGCCGCAGAGGTCGAGACCCCTGAACCGACTGGACCAACCAGCGCTATTATCAGCTCCTCGGACAGTCTGTCGGATATGTCTGCTGCTAAGGTTTTTTGATCAGCAGTTGGCTTTCTCAGTAAAACTGGCTCTGGCATTAATCCCCCGGCACAACCTAGTAGTGATTATTAATCCGAATTCCCGGAAAGCCTGTAAAGGTCTTTGACACTGGGTGCTTACTTCTCAGTGGGTTAGGAAGGGCCAACCAGCATCCAAATAGCCGCGCGAGAATTGCGACGACGACGCACAATCGGGGATAACTGCGAGTACATCACCCAACATGCCACGAGCGCACTCGTGGGATTGGCGATCCGCAAGACACCGGCAGAACAGGTCCGCACTCAGCTTGCCAAGCCTTTCGGTGGCGACACGGTGGCGACATAGCCAGAAAACAAGAAAGCCGCCCTATTGGCGGCTTCCTAAAAACCTCAAAATATCAGAGGCTTGTTTGGTTGCGGGGATAGGATTTGAACCTATGACCTTCAGGTTATGAGCCTGACGAGCTACCGGGCTGCTCCACCCCGCGTTAAACCGTTGCGTGCCTTGCAGAAAGAGTGCCCGAGCCGGTCGGCCAACGCATCAGATGGCGCCGATCGATCCGTCCGGAGGGCTTCCTGAGAAGGCGACCCGGGCCGAAGCCATCGGGTGCGAGGGGTATGTATCAACGTGAGTACGGTTTGGAAAGCCCCGGATGCGGGTTTTTGAGGATTTTGTGACGCTGAAATCGGCGGTTTTCCTGGCAAATTTACCGCCGGGAACCGGCCTCTTGCCAGATCGCGCGCAAAAGCGGAGCTTGGCGCCAACAAAATCCGTCAAGGACACGTCATTCGAGGGGAAACGCCATGGACCGGCCATTGAAGAGCCCGGGGCTGCATGCGCTTGAGGACACCTTTCACCGCCAGGTCGAGTTGTCGCGCAGCGAGCCGGCGCCGACATTGCAGGCGCGGCTCGACCGGCTGCGCCGCCTGCGCGCCGCGCTGACCGAGAACGAGGCGCGATTCGAGGCCGCGATCTCGGCCGATTTCGGCCACCGCTCCACCGTCGAGACCGCGGTCGCCGAGACCATGCTGGTGCTCGGCGAGATCAAGCATGCGGCCAAGCACCTCAAGGGCTGGATGGCGCCCGAGAGGATTCCGACCACGGTGCAGTTCGCGCCGGCCAGGAACCGGCTGATCCCGCAGCCGCTCGGCGTGGTCGGGATCATCGCGCCCTGGAATTATCCGCTGCAGCTGACCCTGGCGCCCACAGTCGCCGCGATCGCCGCCGGCAACCGCGCCATCATCAAGCCGAGCGAGCTGGTGCCGCGCTTCGCCGAGCTGCTGGCCGAGGTGATCGAGAAGAAATTCGACACCACCGAGCTCGCGGTCACCGATATCGACGACGACATCGTAAGGGCCTTTGCCGGCCTGCCGTTCGATCATCTGATCTTTACCGGCTCGACCCGCGTTGGCCGGCTGGTCGCGGAAGCGGCCGGCCGCAACCTGACACCGGTGACGCTCGAGCTCGGCGGCAAATCGCCCGCGATCGTCGACGGCTCCGCCGACCTCGACGAAGCCGCGCAGCGCATCGCCTACGGCAAGCTGCTCAATGCCGGCCAGACCTGCATCGCGCCCGATTACGTGCTGGTGCCGCAAGCCTCGGTGCAGCCGTTCGCGATGCGGCTGCAGGGCCACATGCAGCACATGTTCGGCACCGATCCGAAAAATCCCGACTACACCTCGATCGTCTCGGACCGGCACTATGCCCGGCTCGAGGGCCTCGTCGCCGACGCCGCCGCGAAGGGCGCGACCATCATGCAGCCGGCCGCGCCCAACGATCCCGAGTGGAAGGCGAGGCGCAAATTCCCGCCGACCGTCATCGTCGATGCGACGCCTGAGATGACAGTGATGCAGGAGGAGATCTTCGGACCGCTGTTGCCGGTCATGGGCACGCGCGACGCCACCGAGACGATCGCCTTCATCAACCGGCGCGACCGCCCGCTGGCGCTGTACTGGTTCGGCACCGACAACGCCGCCCGCGATCAGGTGCTGGCGCGCACGGTGTCGGGCGGCGTCACCGTCAATGATTGCCTGTTCCATTTCGCGCAGGCCTATCAGCCGATGGGCGGCGTCGGTGCGTCCGGCACCGGCGCCTATCACGGCGAATGGGGATTCAAGACGCTGACCAAGCTGAAGCCGGTGTTCTACCGCTCACGCTTCAACCGGCTCGCCGATCTCTATCCGCCCTACGGCGCGAAGGTCGCGCGGCTGGAGAAGCTGATGCGGCTGTTGTCGTAGGGACTGTCGTTCCGGGGCGCGAAGCGAACCCGGAACCTTGAGATTCCGGGTTCGATGCTAGCGCATCGCCCCGGAATGACGCCAAGAAACTGGGGGAAACATACGTGACTGACACATTCGATTTCGTGGTGGTGGGCGCCGGCTCCGGCGGCTGCGCGGTGGGGGGGCGGTTGTCGGAGGATCCGGCGACCTCGGTGGCGGTGCTCGATGCCGGCGGCAAGAACGACAATTGGGTGGTGACCACGCCCGGCGCCATCATTCTCATGCTCTCGAGCAAGCTCAACAACTGGGCATTCGACACGGTGCCGCAGAAGGGCCTGAACGGCCGCATCGGCTATCAGCCGCGCGGCAAGGGGCTCGGCGGCTCGAGCGCCATCAATGCCATGGTCTATATCCGCGGTCATCGCGCCGACTACGATCACTGGGCTTCGCTCGGCAATGCGGGCTGGAGCTACGCCGACGTCCTGCCCTACTTCAAGCGCTCGGAGAACAACACCGAACTCGACGGTGAATATCACGGCAAGGGCGGCCCGCTCAACGTCACGGGCCTGCAGTCCGACAATCCGGTCAAGGAGACGTTCTTGCAGGGCGCGCGCGAGGCGCAGTTCCGGATCCGCGACGATTTCAACGGCGCCGAACAGGAAGGGCTCGGCATCTACCAGGTGACCCAGAGGAATGGGGAGCGCTGGAGCGCGGCACGGGGCTACATCCATCCCCACATGGGCCGCCGGCCCAATTTGCGCATCGAGACGCAGGCGCAGGCGACCCGCATCATCTTCGAGGGCAAGCGCGCCGTCGGCGTCGAATACGTGCAGGGCAAGGAGAAGAAGGTGCTGCGCGCGCGGCGCGAGGTCATCCTCTCGGCCGGTGCATTCCAGTCGCCGCAATTGATGATGCTGTCGGGTATCGGCGACGCCGCGGCGCTCGGCAAGCACGGCATCGCCAGCGTGCATCATCTGCCGGGTGTCGGACAGAACCTGCAGGATCACCCTGATTTCGTGTTCGGCTTCGCCTCCGACGCACCTTATTTCTCGGGACTGTCGTGGAGCGGCATCGGGCGGATCATCAAGGGGATCGGGCAATACCGGCGCGAACGGCGCGGCCCGATGACCTCGAACGTCGCCGAATGCGGCGGCTTCCTGAAGACGCGGCCTGAGCTCGACGTCCCTGACATCCAGCTGCATTTCTGCATGGCCATGGTGGAAGACCACGGCCGCAAGCCGCGCTGGGGCACCGGCTTCTCCTGCCATGTCTGCCTGCTGCGCCCGGCAAGCCGCGGCAGCGTGTGGCTGAACAGCGCCGATCCGCTCGCGGCCCCCGCGATCGATCCGAATTTCTTCGGCGAGGACAGCGACGTCGAGACCATGGTCGCAGGCTTCAAGATGACGAAGCGGCTGCTCGACACGCCGGCGCTGCGCGCGTTGCAGCAGAAGGACATGTTCACATCAGATGTGCGCACCGACGACGACATCCGCAACATCCTGCGGGCGCGCTCCGACACCGTCTATCACCCGGTCGGCACCTGCAGGATGGGCACCGGCGATCCGCTCGCGGTGGTCGATCCGAAGCTGCGCGTGCACGGCCTCGAAGCGTTGCGCGTGGTCGATGCCTCGATCATGCCGACGCTGATCGGCGGCAACACCAATGCGCCGACCATCATGATCGGCGAGAAGGCCGCCGACATGATCAAAGCGGAGATGCGGGCGGGGTAACCAAATGCCGTCGCAAGGCCGCACTGGCAAAATATCGAAAACAACCCCATGCACAGTAGCCGGCGAGCGCCGGCGTTCGACACGGTGACTTGACTCGTCGGGCAACTCAGCGGTATTCTTCTATTATTCCGAAGTCGCGTACCGTCGTCCCTGCCTAGTGCGCAATTGATGGGTCCCTGCTGTCGCAGGGACGACGATGAGGATGGTCTCGATTCAAGCGTCGTAGCCCGGATGGAGCGACAGCGAAATCCGGGACCTTGCCCACACGGCCCCGGATTTCGCGGGGCCTGTCATCGGGCGCGCGTTCGCGCGACCCGTTGGCTTCATCCGGGCTACGCACCTGACCCGCACCGTCATTGCGAGGAGCGAAGTGACGAAGCAATCCATAGCCGCCGCAAGCGGAAACATGGATTGCTTCGCTTCGCTCGCAATGACGCGCGGATTAGTTCAGCAAAAACCCGCCATCGACCGTCACCACGGTGCCGGTCATGTAGCGCGAGGCGTTGGAGGCGAGCAGCATGATCGCGCCGTCGAGATCGGCTTCGGCGCCGACGCGGCGCTGCGGAATCCGCTTTGCGAGCCGCTCGCCCGCCGGCGTCGACCAGAAATCATGGTTCATCTCGGTGTCGATATAGCCCGGCGCCAGCGCGTTGACGCGGATGTTGTTGCCGGCGAGCTCCAGCGCCATCGCCTTGGTGCCCTGGATCATGCCGGCCTTGGAGATCGCATAGGGCGAAACCGCCTTGAGCACACCCTGCCCGAGCACGGAGGCGACATTGATGATGTTGCCCGGCTGCTTGCGCAGGATCATGCGCCGCGAAAGCTCGGTGGCGAGGAAGTAGGCGCCCTTCAGATTGGCGTTGACGACTGCGTCCCAGTCCGCCTCGGTCTGCTCGGTGGAGAGCTTCTCGATCGCGATGCCGGCATTGTTGATCAGGACCGAGACCGGACCGAGCGCGGCTTCCGCGGCGTCGAGTGCTTTCGCAATGCCGGAAATATCGCGACGTCGATCTGCACCGCGGCGGCGCGGCCGCCCTTGGCCTTGATCTCGTCCGCGAGGCTTTTTAGCTTCGCGGTCTGGCGCGCTGCCAGCACCACCGCAGCGCCATGCGCCGCCAGCACACGGGCGAATTGCCGCCCGAGCCCTTGCGAGGCGCCGGTGATGAGGATGATTTCTTTACTGACATCGAATAGGTCGGACATCGGCAGGTTCCCGGATTGAAGCGGACGAGTGATAGCGACAATTGTCCCTGATGTAAGCAGGTTTGATCAACCAGGGGACCGCGGGAGATTGGGGCAGGAATCCTTATCCATGAACCTCTTCGACATCGTCGTGACGCTCGGGTTGTTGTTCGCGGTCGTCACCGGCTTCACGACCGGCCTGCTGCGCAGCGCGGTCACCATCCTGGCCTATCTCGTCGCGATGCCGCTCGCCGTCGCGGCAATGGCGCTGATCGGGCCCCACGTCGCGACGCTGCCGTCGTCGCCGTTCCCGCCCAACGGGGTGCTGCTGTTCGGCCTCTTCCTACTGATCGGCGTCATCCTCGGAAAGATGGCGCGGACGATGCTCGACGACACCATCGGTTCGGAGATCGGGATCGGCGACCGGCTCGGCGGCGCGCTGCTCGGCGCGATCAGGGTCGGCCTCGTCGTGACCACGCTGGTGCTGGTGTTTGATCAGCTGGTGCCGTTGGCGAGGCAGCCACAATTCCTCAACGGATCGCAATTGCGGCCGTGGTTCTCCGCTGCCGGACAGGCCGGATTCCGCTCGCTGCCGCCCGAAGCCACCATGGCGATCGAGCGGCTGCGGCGGGAGCAGCGCATCTAACCTGCTGCGCTCGCCCGTCTGTTCCTGCCCGGCATGCACTTATGCATTGCACGTCCCTTACCGGCGCCGCCGGGCTTGGCTAGACTGGCGCCAGCGAAGCTTTACAAACCAATCTGACATCACAGGGAGTGAACTCGTGGATCTTGGAATCAAAGGCCGCCGCGCCATCGTCTGCGCATCGAGCAAGGGACTGGGCCGCGCCTGCGCGATTGCGCTCGCCAACGAGGGTGTGCATGTGACACTGACGGCGCGCGGCGCCGAGGCGCTGAAGCAGACCGCCGACGAGATCCGTAAAGGCCATCCCGGCGTCACCGTCACCGAGATCGTCGGCGACATCACGACGGTGGCGGGACGCGAAGCCGTGCTCAAGGCCTGCCCCGATCCGGACATCCTGATCAACAATGCCGGCGGCCCGCCGCCGGGCGATTTCCGCAACTGGACCCGCGACGACTGGATCAAGGCGATCGACGCCAACATGCTGACGCCGATCGAGCTGATCAAGGCGACCGTCGACGGTATGATGGCGCGCAAGTTCGGCCGCATCGTCAATATCACTTCGGCGGCGGTGAAGGCGCCGATCGAGATTCTCGGCCTGTCCAACGGCGCCCGCGCCGGCCTCACCGGCTTCGTCGCCGGCCTGTCGCGCAAGACCGTGATCAACAACGTCACCATCAACGGCCTGCTGCCGGGCCCGTTCGAGACCGATCGTCTGCGCGGCACGGCGAAGCCCGAGGCCGAGAAGCGCGGCATCTCGGCCGAGCAGGTCCTGGCCGAGCGCGCCAAACTGAACCCCGCCGGCCGCTTCGGCCATCCCGACGAGTTCGGCTACGCCTGCGCCTTCCTGTGCGGCGCCAAGGCCGGCTTCATCACCGGGCAGAACCTGCTGCTCGACGGCGGCGCCTTCCCGGGTACGTTATGAGAGCGGTTTGGTACGAAAGGACCGGCGCGGCGCCGACGGTGCTCACCGTCGGCGAAATGCCGACGCCAGACGCCGGCCCTGGCGAAGTCCGGGTTCGGCTCGAGGCTTCCGGCGTCAATCCGGCCGACGTCGGCCGCCGCAGCGGCAACTATCGCGCGATGGAGTTTCCGTGCGTGATTCCGAACAGCGACGGCGCGGGGATCATCGACCAGATCGGTGAAGGCGTGACGCGTTTTGCCGTCGGCGATCGCGTCTGGCTGTTCAATGGCCAGCGCAACGGCCGCGCCTTCGGCACCGCGGCCGAGTACATTACGCTTGCCGATTATCTGGTGACGCCGCTGCCGCAGGACGTGTCGTTTGCGGCCGGCGCAACGCTCGGCATCCCCTGCATGACCGCGTGGTGCGCGCTGTTTGCCGACGGTCCAATCTCCGGGCAAACGGTGCTGGTCACCGGCGGCGCTGGTGCTGTCGGTCACTACGCGGTGCAATTGGCAAAATGGGGCGGCGCGCGCGTGATTGCGACCGTGAGCTCGCAGGTCAAGGACGTGGAGGCGCGGCTTGCCGGCGCCGATACGGTCGTCAATTACCGGACCGAGGACGTCGTCTCCAAGGCGATGGCCTTCACCGAGAACCGCGGCGTCGACCGCGTGATCGACGTCGATTTCGGCGGCAACCTCGCGACCACGCTGAAGATCATGGCGTTGAACTCGACGATCGCGGTCTATGCCACCAACGGCAACCGCACGCCTGTGCTGCCAATGCGCGAATTGATGGAGAAATGCATCACGGTGCGCTCGCTGGCGTTGTTCGCGCTGCCGCCGCCGCTACTCGCCGCCGCGCAGGCCGACATCACGAACTGGCTGGAGTCGGGCACCCGCGTGCACAACATCGCCGGGCAATTCGCGCTGGCGGAGACCGCCGAGGCCCATCTCGCCGTCGAGAAGGGCGACAAGATCGGCACCGTGATCGTCGACTGCGCGCGATGATAGGCACGCGCGCTCTCCCTCTCTCCGCAGGCGGGGCGAGGTGAAGTGGGGCGCTTGCTTGATCCATTGCGCCGGCGCGCGGAAGCCCGCATGATCCGGCGAGAAACAAGAAACCGAGGGCACGCCGCATGCAATGGAAGATCGGCAAGGTCAAAATCACAAAAGTCGTCGAGCTCGAGACCGTCGGCAGCACACGCTTCATCCTACCGCTGGCCGGCCGGGAGGAGATCCAGAGCCTGCCTTGGCTGATCCCGCATTTCGCCAATGAGGATGGCCGGCTGAAAATGTCGATCCATTCGCTGCTGGTCGAGACGCCGGAGCACCGCATCATCGTCGACACCGGTCTCGGCAACGACAAGCAGGGCCGCAACGTGCCGACCTGGAACAACCGCAGCGATCCGTTCCTGGAGAAGCTGACCGCGGCCGGATTTGCACCTGACAGCATCGACACCGTGCTGTGCACGCATCTGCATGTCGATCATGTCGGCTGGAACACGAAACTCTCCGGCGGCAAATGGGTGCCGACCTTCGCCAATGCGCGTTACGTGTTCGGCAGGACCGAATTCGAGCACTGGCGCGACCACAGCGGCGATGCCGCGCATGCTGCCGTGTTCGCCGACTCGGTGAAGCCGATCGCGGATGCCGGCAAGGCCGAGCTGGTGCCGAGCGATCATCGCCTCAGCGAGGAGATCACGCTGATCCCGACGCCGGGTCACAGCCCCGGCCACATGAGCATCCACATCAAGTCCGGCGGCGAGGAAGGATTGCTGACCGGCGATGTCGCGCATCACCCCTGCCAGATGTATCACCTCGACTGGTCGTCGACCGCGGATTCCGACCAGAAGCAATCGGCCGCGACGCGGCGCGAATTGTTCTCGCGTTTCGCCGACACGCCGACGCCGGTGATCGGCGGACATTTCAATGCCGGCCACATCAAGCGCGACGGCGACGCGTTCAGGTTCATCGCGCTCGCATGATCGGCCCGAACCGGCCTTGAATAAAGGCTTGGCTGCAATGCAACGCGCTCATGGCGGTTGAATTTCCGCCCGCGCTGTTCCATGAAGCGTGTCGAGGTATACCAGTAACAATCCTCAAGACATCGTAGGGAGTGATCAACATGAAGCTTGTTCGTTATGGCGAAAAGGGTGCGGAAAAGCCCGGTCTGATCGACAAATCCGGCCAGCTCCGCGACCTCTCGGCCCATCTGAAGGACCTGACCGGCGAAGCCTACACGCCGGAATCGCTGAAGAAGCTTTCCGCCCTCGATCCCGCCTCCCTGCCCGCCGTCTCCGGCAAGCCGCGCTTCGGCGCTCCGGTCACCGGCATCTCGAAGTTCGTCGCGATCGGCCTGAACTATTCCGACCACGCCAAGGAAACCGGCGCTCAGATCCCGACCGAACCGATCATCTTCATGAAGGCGAATACCTCGCTGTCCGGCCCGAACGATGCCGTCGAGAAGCCGCGCGGCTCGACCAAGCTGGATTGGGAAGTCGAGATCGCCGCGATCATCGGCACCCGCGCCAAATACGTCTCGGAAGCCGACGCGCTCAACCACGTCGCCGGCTATTGCGTCTGCAACGACGTGTCCGAGCGCAACTTCCAGACCGAGCGCCTCGGACAGTGGACCAAGGGCAAGTCGCACGACACCTTCGGCCCGGTCGGCCCGTGGCTCGCGACCAAGGACGAAATCGCCGATGTGCAGAACCTGTCGATGTGGCTCGACGTCAACGGTCAGCGCCGCCAGACCGGCTCGACCAAGACCATGATCTTCACGATGGCGAAATGCATCTCCTACGTCTCGCAGTTCATGACGCTGCTGCCCGGCGACATCATCACGACGGGCACCCCGCCCGGCGTCGGTCTCGGTATGAAGCCGCCGACCTTCCTCAATGTCGGCGACGTCGTGACGCTCGGCATCGAAGGCCTCGGCGAGCAGCGCCAGGAAATCGTCGCGGCGTGATTTGCGGGATCGTCATCCCCGCGCAACGGCATCGCCGTTGTCGCTGGAGGAGCGCGCAACGCGCGCGTCTCGAAGGATGAGCCAAGGGCTCCGTCACCCCCGGTCAAACGGGTGATGGAAGAGCGTCGATCACGATCCATCCTTCGAGACGCGCGCCCAAGAAGGGCGCGCTCCTCAGGATGACGACTGTCTGTTCGGAAAGGGGTCATCCCATGAAACTCACCTTCTCTCCCGCCTCCCCGTTCGCCCGCAAGGTGCGCATCGCGGCGATCGAGCTTGGCCTGATCGACAAGATCGAGCTGGTGCCGGCCAGCGTCGCGCCGGGCACGGCCAACGACGAATATTCCAAGATCTCGCCGCTGAAGAAGCTGCCGGTGCTGATCCTCGACCATGGCGACATCATTTTGGATTCCTACGTCATCGTCGAATATCTCAACGAGATCGGCGGCGGCCGGCTGATCCCGGGCTACGGTCCGCGGCGCTGGCAGCTGAAGACCGATCATTCGCTGCTCAACGGCATGCTCGATTCCATGCTGCTGTGCCGCTACGAGAAGATGGTGCGCCCGCAGGGTTCGCTGTGGCAGGCCTGGTATGACGATCACTGGAACAGGGCCTGGGCCGGCATGGCGCGGTTCGAGAACCGGCCGGACGTGCTGAACGGCTCGTCGTTCGACATCGCGCAGATCGGCCTCGTCTGCGTGCTCGGCTACGCCGATTTCCGCTTTGCCGATTGTGGCTGGCGCAAGGCCTATCCCAAGCTCGACGCCTTCTACCAGAAAATGCTGGAGCGGCCGTCGGTGAAGATCTCGGCGCCGCCGCCGGCGTAGCAAAGAAGAGCGCGGGGAGAATGACGATGCGCGAATGCGTCCCCGCCTCTCGATTTTCAGCGCGAGCCCAGTGCTCGCGCTGACCGTCTCCGATCTCGACTTTGTGATGATGATGACGGCAGCCCGGTACAGCCCGCCGGAGCAAGACCTTGCGGCGATGGATATCCTCGCCAACATCAACATTCCCGCCGTGCGGGACGCGCACTGACCTCATCCAAGGAATCACCATGAGCCTGAAATTTGCCGCCGGCGATCTCACCATTCATCGCATTGTCGAGGAGGAAGGGCTGTTCCTGCCCGCGCAAGACATGCTGCCCGGACTAACACCGGAGCTGCTCGCGGAGAACCGCGCCTGGATGAAAGCGGCCGGCGCACTCGATGACAGCGACACGCTGATCCTGGCGTTCCAGTCCTACATCGTGAAGACGCCGCACCACACCATCCTGATCGACAGCTGCATCGGCAACGACAAGCCGCGGCCGGGGCGGCCGAGCTGGAACATGAAGACCGACGACAACTATCTGCGTGGCCTCGCGGCCGCGGGCTTTTCGGTCGGCGACATCGACTACGTGATGTGCACGCATCTGCATGTCGACCATGTCGGCTGGAACACGCGGCTCGAGAACGGCCGCTGGGTGCCGACCTTCCCGAACGCACGCTACGTATTCGACAAGAGCGAGTTCGACTACTGGACCGAAACCAACGCCAAGGCAGAGGTCCCGCCCTTCGTCGACAGCGTGCTGCCGGTGGTCGAAGCCAAGCGGGCCGACCTCGTCGGCAATGATTTTGCGATCGGCGATCACGTCCGCATCCTGCCGACACCCGGCCACACCCCGGGTCATGTCGCCTTCACCTTCGGCCGCGGCAAGGATGATGCGGTGTTTGCCGGCGATTTGATGCACTCGCCGATCCAGACGCTCTATCCGGAGTTGTCGCCGAAGTTCGACGTCGACCCGGCACTGGCCGCGAAGACGCGGCGCAGCTTCCTCGAGCGCTATTGCGACACCGATACGCTGTGCTGCCCCGCACACTTCCCCTCGCCGACGGTCGGCAAGATCAGGCGGAAGGGCAACGGGTTTGTGTGTGAGACGGTGAGATAAAATCGCCGCTCGCGCGCCCCACCTCGCCCCGCCTGCGGGGAGAGGTCGGATCGCATGCAGCGAAGCGAAATGCGATCCGGGTGAGGGGGTACAGGTCTCTCGGCTTACACCTCTTCGCGGATAGAGCCCCTCACCCCAACCCTCTCCCCGTAAAGAACGGGGAGAGGGAGTAGATCAATCGAACAAACTCGGCGTGTGGTTCACCACCGCGCCTTCGATCTGCAGCATCTTCAGCTTGGTGACCACGCCGCCATTGGCCGAGAAGCCGCCCGGCTTGTTGCCGGCCGCCAGCACCCGGTGGCAGGGCACCACGATCGGGCACGGGTTGCGGCCCAGCGCCTGCCCGACGTCGCGCGACAGCTCGACGCCGCCGAGCTGCTTGGCGATGTCGCCATAGGTCACGGTCTTGCCTGGCGGAATTCTCCGCGCGATGTCGTAGACGCCGCGGTTGAACTCCGGCACGCCGTCGAGATCGAGCACGATGTCGGCGAGGTCGTTCGGCTTGCCGGCCAGCAGCTCGATCATGCCGTCGATCGCGTGCTGCACCTCGGCCGGCGGCGCCGCCTCGGTGACATCGCCATTGCGCTGGAAGATGCGCTTGCGGGTTTTCTCCTCGGTGCCCATCGGCAGCTGCACGGCGGTGACGCCGTGCTCGCCCCAGACGACGCCGCAGGCGCCGATCATGGTCTCGAAGATTGCAAAATGCTGGCCGGTCATGGCTCACTCCAGATAGTCCTTCAGCTCACACGTTTGAGCCTGCTGTCGATCTGAAATCTAGGCTTGGAGAATGTTGCTATCCACCCGAATTCCGTGGGAACTTGGGCTAAATCAACAACATCTCCTGCCCTTTCGCGAGCCCCGAAATGCACAGCCTCCACGTCAACGGTTTCGACATGCCCTATCTCGATATCGGCGAGGGCCCGCCGCTGGTCTGCGTGCACGGCTCGCTGTGCGATTTCCGGATATGGTCGGCGGTGCTCGGCCCGCTGACGCGGCGGCATCGCGTGATCGCGGTCAGCCTGCGGCATTTCTTCCCGGCGCATTGGGACGGCGTTGGCGACACCTATTCGATCGCGCAGCATGTCGACGACGTGATCGCCTTCATCGAGACATTCGACACCAAGCCGGTCGACCTGATGGGGCATTCCCGCGGCGGCCATATCTGCTTCCGCGTCGCGCAGCGGCGGCCCGACCTGCTGCGCAAGCTGATCCTCGCCGAGCCCGGCGGCGAGCTCGACGAGAGCCTTGATCCTGATTTCAAGCCGGGCCCCTCGCCGCTGGCAGCACGCTTCGCGGCATGTGCCGCCGAGATCGCCAAGGGCGACATCGACGGCGGCTTGCAGATCTTCATGGACGCGCTCGAAGGCCCCGGCGCCTGGAAGCGGATTCCGGCGACCTCCAAGCAGCTGTTGCGCGACAATGCGACCACGCTCATCGGCCAGACCCGCGACCAGCGCCCGCCGTTCTCGAAAGCCGACGCGGAGGCGATCAAGACGCCGACACTGTTCATCGGCGGCGCCAACACCAAGGGCGTGCTGCCGAAGGTGCTGCACGCCCTTGCCGCCAATGTGAAGGGCGCGCGCACCGAGATGATCCCCGGCACCACGCATCCGATGTTCGAGCAGGCCCCGCAGCGCTATTGCGAGATCGTGCTGGAGTTTTTGGCGAGCTAGCTCGCGTCCACCTCGCCCCGCTTGCGGGGAGAGGTCGGATCGCATCGCAAGATGCGATCCGGGTGAGGGGGTACAGGTTCATCCACCCACGTCACTCGCGGAGAGAGCCCCTCACCCCAGCCCTCTCCCCGTGAAGAACGGGGAGAGGGGGATTCCTCAGACCTTCCATGCACCAACAGGCTGGCGCACAGCGACGTTCAGCCGGTTCCAGACATTGATCGCCGCGATCCCCAGCACCAGGGACGCGAGCTGCTGCTCGTCAAAATGCTTCGCCGCCTCGTCCCACACCGCGTCCGTCACCGGATCCTCGCGATCGCTGAGCCGGGTCACCGCTTCGGTCAGCGCCAGTGCGGCGCGCTCGGCTTCGGTGAAATACGGCGTGTCGCGCCAGGCCCCGACCGCGAACAGCCGCTCATCGGTCTCGCCCGCACGCCTGGCGAGCTTCGGGTGCATATCGACACAGACGCTGCAGCCATTGATCTGGCTGGCGCGCAGATGGACCAGCTCGAGCAGCTTTTCCGGCAGCGCCGGCTTGGTGCTCTCGCTGAGCGCCTGCAGCGCTTTCATGGCATCGGGAACAACCATCACCGGGTGGTTCATGCGGGCTTTCATCATCTCACTCTCCTGATTGGCCTTTTGACGCCGCCATGCCGATCTGCTGTCACATCGGCCTGGTTTCGTTCGTCATGGCCATGACGGAGTGGACAAAGGGAATGTGACCGATGGACGAGAAAAATTCTCTCACCGAACAGTTCGAGGCCAACCGGCCGCGCCTGCGCGCGGTGGCCTATCGCATGCTGGGTTCGACCGCCGAGGTCGACGACGCCGTGCAGGAGGCCTGGCTGCGGCTCGGTCGTACCGATGCCGCGACCGTCGATAATCTCGGAGGTTGGCTGACGACGGTGATCGCGCGGATCTGCCTCGACATGCTGCGCTCGCGCAAATCGCGCCGCGAGGAGCCGATCGGCCCGCACGTGCCGGAGCCGATCGCGGACAATCCGTCCGAGCGCGAGACCGAGATGGCCGACTCCGTCGGTGCGGCGCTGCTCGTGGTGCTGGAAACGCTGGCGCCGGCCGAGCGGCTGGCTTTCGTGCTGCACGACATGTTCGCGGTGCCGTTCGAGGAGATCGCGCCGATCGTCGGACGCACGCCGGC
>NZ_JACMYP010000168.1 GCF_020889705.1 Bradyrhizobium altum
CCTGCGCGCACGCCGATCATCGCGCCGAGGCCTCCGGGAGTCGCCGCAGAGGCGGACGAAGACGAAGGTCCGCGCCTGGTGCGCCGCCCCGGTGGCGCCGTGCGTCCCGTCGCGGCCCCGAAGACCACCCAGAAGCCCGGTCCGCAGAAGCAGCGCGGACGCCTCACGGTCGTCACAGCGCTCACCGCCGACGACGTCCGCGAGCGCTCGATCGCCTCGTTCCGCCGCCGCACCCAGCGCCTGAAGGGTCACGCCGCGAACGAGCCGAAGGAAAAGCTGATTCGCGAAGTCGTCATTCCGGAAGCGATCACGATCCAGGAGCTCGCGAACCGCATGGCGGAGCGCGCGGTCGACGTCATCCGCATGCTGATGAAGCAGGGCGCGATGCACAAGATCACCGACGTGATCGATGCCGACACGGCGCAACTGATCGCCGAAGAACTCGGCCATAGCGTCAAGCGCGTCGCCGCGTCCGACGTTGAGGAAGGCCTGTTCGACGTCGTCGACGATTCCTCCGACACCGAGCCGCGTTCGCCCGTGGTCACCGTCATGGGTCACGTCGACCACGGCAAGACCTCGCTGCTCGACGCGCTGCGCCACGCCAACGTGGTGTCGGGCGAAGCCGGCGGTATCACCCAGCACATCGGTGCCTATCAGGTGACTTCGCCGGAAAGCGGCAAGAAGATCACCTTCATCGATACGCCCGGCCACGCCGCGTTCACCGCGATGCGCGCCCGCGGCGCCAAGGTCACCGACATCGTCGTGCTGGTGGTCGCGGCCGATGACGGCGTGATGCCGCAGACGATCGAAGCGATCAACCACGCCAAGGCGGCCAAGGTGCCGATGATCGTGGCGATCAACAAGATCGACAAGCCCGATGCGCGGCCGGAGCGCGTGCGCACCGAATTGCTGCAGTACGAGGTGCAGGTCGAATCGCTCGGCGGCGACGTCGTCGACGTCGAGGTCTCGGCCAAGAACAAGACCAATCTCGACCGGCTGCTCGAGATGATCGCGCTGCAGGCCGAAATCCTCGACCTGAAGACCAATTCGCAGCGTCCGGCGGAAGGCACCGTGATCGAAGCCAAGCTCGATCGTGGCCGCGGTCCGGTCGCGACCGTGCTGGTGCAGCGCGGCACGCTGCGGATCGGCGACATCATCGTGGCCGGCGCCGAGATGGGCCGCGTCCGCGCCTTGATCTCCGACCAGGGCGAGAATCTCGACGAGGCCGGCCCGTCCGTGCCGGTCGAGGTGCTCGGCTTCAACGGTCCGCCGGAAGCCGGCGACCGTCTCGCTGTCGTCGAGAACGAAGCCCGCGCCCGCCAGGTCACGAGCTACCGCGCGCACCAGAAGCGCGAGAACGCGGCTGCCTCGATCTCCGGCATGCGCGGCTCTCTCGAGCAGATGATGTCGCAGCTCAAGACCGCGGGCCGCAAGGAGTTCCCGCTGATCGTCAAGGCCGACGTGCAGGGCTCGCTGGAAGCGATCCTGGGCTCGCTGGAGAAGCTCGGCACCGACGAAGTCGCCGCCCGCATCCTGCATGCCGGCGTCGGCGGCATCTCGGAGTCCGACGTCACGCTGGCGGAAGGCTTCAACGCCGCGATCATCGGCTTCTCGGTCCGCGCCAACAAGGAAGCGGCGGCCGCAGCCAAGCGCAACGGCATCGAGATCCGCTACTACAACATCATCTACGACCTCGTGGATGACATCAAAAAGGCGATGTCCGGCCTGCTCGCGCCCACGCTGCGCGAAACCATGCTGGGCAACGCGCAGATCCTGGAAGTGTTCAACATTTCCAAGGTCGGCAAGGTCGCGGGTTGCCGCGTCACCGACGGCACCGTGGAACGCGGCGCCAATGTTCGCCTGATCCGCGACAACGTCGTGGTGCACGAAGGCAAGCTGTCGACGCTGAAGCGCTTCAAGGATGAAGTGAAGGAAGTGGTCGCCGGCCAGGAGTGTGGCATGGCATTCGAGAACTACGGCGACATGCGTGTCGGCGACGTGATCGAATGTTACCGCATCGAGACGATCCAGCGCTCTCTGTAAGTCCAAATCTTACTAAGCGCAGATCTTACTAAGGCGTCTGGGTCCATTTGACTGAAAATGCGACGACGTGGCCGGACTTTAGTCCGGCCACCGGCGCATCGTCCGATTGAAAGCAAAGCTAGACATTGATGCCCGCGGCCAAGGCCGGCGGGCGCGACGGTTTTGGAAGAAGGTCATGCCCCGTCAAAAGAAGAGTTCCAGCCCTGGCGGATCGCAACGTCAGCTGCGCGTCGGCGAAACGGTTCGCCATGCGGTTGCCGAGATTCTGTCGCAGGGTGAGGTCCACGATCCCGATCTGAAAGGCCACATCATCACCGTTCCCGAGGTGCGCATGTCGCCGGACCTGAAGCTCGCCACGGTCTACGTGATGCCGCTCGGCGGACGCGACACCGACGCGGTGATCGCCGCGCTCGAGCGCAACAAGAAGTTCCTTCGCGGCGAGATCGCGCATCGCGTCAACCTGAAATTTGCACCCGACATTCGCTTCCGCGTCGATGAGCGGTTCGACGAGGCGGAGCGCATCGAAAAACTACTGCGGACACCTGCGGTGCAGCGAGACCTTGCACCCGATTCGGACGACGAGTGATGACTGTGATGACGACCAACAGCGTTATCGACGCGAAAGATGCCGACGCGCGCGACGCTGAGCGGGATGCTTTTGCCGGGCCGCGCACCGACGATGCGCGCCGCACCAACAACGACCCGCGCCAAAAGCAGGGCAGGCAGAACCAGCAGCCGCGCCGCGACAAGCGCGACGTCCATGGCTGGGTGGTGCTCGACAAGCCGATCGGGATGACCTCGACGCAAGCCGTCGCCGTGCTCAAGCGCCTGTTCCAGGCCAAGCGCGCCGGCCATGCCGGCACGCTCGATCCGCTCGCCTCCGGCGGTCTGCCGATCGCGCTCGGCGAAGCCACCAAGACGGTGCCGTTCGTGATGGACGGCCGCAAGCGCTACCGCTTCACGGTCAGCTGGGGCGAGGAACGCGACACCGACGACACCGAGGGACGGCCGGTCAGGACCAGCGAGAGCCGGCCGACCGCCGATTCGATCCGCCAGCTGCTGCCGCGCTTTACTGGGGTGATCGAGCAGATCCCGCCGCAATATTCGGCCATCAAGGTGCAGGGCGAGCGGGCCTATGATCTGGCACGCGACGGCGAAACCGTGGAACTGAAGCCCCGCCCGGTCGAGATTCACGAATTAACCCTTGTCGAACATGGTGATCACGGACAATCCGTGTTCGAGGCCGAGTGCGGCAAGGGAACCTATGTCCGGGCCCTGGCCCGCGATATGGGGCGGATTCTGGGCTGTTTCGGCCATATCTGCGCCCTGCGGCGGACCCTTGTCGGTCCGTTTACCGAGCGGGACATGATTCCGCTGGAACAGTTGGAGGCTTTATGCAATAGAGCCGCGTCTGGCGAGGGCAGCCTCGCCGACGCGCTTTTGCCCGTTGAGACCGCGCTGGACGACATCCCGGCACTGGCCGTCACACGGGCTGATGCGGCAAGGCTCCATCGGGGCCAGGCCGTTTTGTTGCGCGGACGGGATGCGCCCAATACCAGCGGCACAGTCTATGTCACGGTGGCAGGCCGGCTTCTCGCGCTTGCCGAAATTGGCAATGGCGAACTCATCCCCAAGCGCGTGTTCAACCTGAACGGACTGACTGCCAGTCCGGCTCGCAACGATGAAAGTAACTGACGATGTCGATTACCGCCGAACGCAAAGCGGAAGTCATCAAGACGAATGCCAACAAGGCCGGCGACACCGGCTCGCCCGAGGTTCAGGTCGCGATCCTGTCGGAACGCATCAATAACCTCACCGAGCACTTCAAGAGCCATGTGAAGGACAACCATTCACGCCGCGGCCTCCTGAAGCTCGTGTCGACGCGTCGCTCCCTGCTTGACTACATCAAGCGCAAGGACGAGGCGCGCTACAAGGCGCTGCTCGAGAAGCACAACATCCGTCGTTGATTTGAGAAGCACGCGCGCGAGGTTCGCGCGCGTTTTCGTATGGTCGTCCGTGAACTCGGGCTTTCGAATTGTCGAAAGATGATCATGCGCAACAGCATGGCCATCGCGCCATGCACACTAGCGTCCAGCAGCAATCCGGCCGCTGGACCGGGCAAGATGCCCAGATGACCGAAAGGATGGACGCCATCCGAAATCCAGGGACCATGGCAGGATCGCCGGATGCTGACCGCAGCAGCGCATCAGTGTCTCGCCGTCTTGGCATGGTCTTTGTGTTTCAGGGCGCCGTGCTTTCGTGAAACCATGAAAGAAAACCGAAATGTTCAATTCGCATTCCGTCGAGATCGACTGGGGTGGACGTCCCCTCAGACTTGAAACCGGCAAGATCGCCCGCCAGGCCGACGGCGCCGTGCTGGCGACCTACGGCGAGACCGTGGTGCTCGCCACCGTCGTCGCGGCGAAGACGCCGCGCGAAGGCGTCGACTTCCTGCCGCTCACCGTCGACTACCAGGAGAAGACCTACGCCGCGGGCCGCATTCCCGGCGGCTATTTCAAGCGCGAAGGCCGTCCGACCGAGAAGGAGACGCTGGTCTCCCGTCTGATCGACCGCCCGATCCGTCCGCTGTTCGTCGACGGCTGGCGCAACGAGACCCAGGTGATCGTCACCGTCCTGTCGCACGACATGGAGAACGATCCGGACATCGTGTCGCTGGTCGCCGCCTCCGCCGCCCTGACGCTGTCGGGCGCGCCGTTCAAGGGCCCGATCGGCGCCGCGCGCGTCGGCTTCGCCAATGACGAATACGTGCTCAACCCGACGCTCGACGAGATGACCGAGACCCAGCTCGACCTGGTCGTCGCCGGCACCGCCGACGCCGTGCTGATGGTCGAATCGGAAGCCAAGGAGCTCAACGAAGACGTGATGCTCGGCGCGGTCATGTTCGGCCACCGCCACTTCCAGCCGGTCATCAACGCGATCATCGAGCTTGCCGAGAAGGCCGCCAAGGAGCCGCGCGAAGTCACCACGATCGACAATTCGGAGATCGAAAAGGAGATGCTTGGCATCGCCGAGCAGGAGCTGCGCAAGGCGTATGCGATCCCGGTCAAGCAGGAACGCTATGCCGCGGTCGGCGCCGTCAAGGAGAAGGTGCTGGCGCACTTCTTCCCGGAAGGCCAGGAGCCGAAATACGACAAGCTCCGCGTCGCCGGCGTGTTCAAGGAACTGGAAGCCAAGATCGTTCGCTGGAACATCCTCGACACCGGCAAGCGCATCGACGGCCGTGACGCCAAGACCGTGCGCAACATCATCGCCGAAGCCGGCATCCTGCCGCGCGCCCACGGCTCGGCGCTGTTCACCCGTGGTGAGACCCAGGCGGTGGTGGTGACCACGCTCGGCACCGGCGAGGACGAGCAGTACATCGACGCGCTGTCGGGGACCTACAAGGAAACCTTCCTGCTGCACTACAACTTCCCGCCCTACTCGGTCGGTGAGACCGGTCGCCTCGGCGGCACCAAGCGCCGCGAGATCGGCCACGGCAAGCTCGCCTGGCGTGCGATCCACCCGGTGCTGCCGCCGCACCACGAGTTCCCGTACACGATCCGCGTGGTCTCCGAGATCACCGAGTCGAACGGCTCGTCCTCGATGGCCTCGGTGTGCGGCGCCTCGCTGTCGCTGATGGATGCCGGCGTGCCGCTGAAGCGGCCGACCGCCGGTATCGCCATGGGCCTGATTCTGGAAGGTCAGCGCTTCGCGGTGCTGTCGGACATCCTCGGTGACGAGGATCATCTCGGCGACATGGACTTCAAGGTGGCCGGCACCGACCAGGGCATCACCTCGCTCCAGATGGACATCAAGATCGAGGGCATCACCGAGGAGATCATGAAGGTGGCGCTTGGCCAGGCCAAGGACGGGCGCATCCACATCCTGGGTGAAATGTCCAAGGCCCTGACCGCCGCGCGCGCCGAGCTCGGCGAATACGCGCCGCGCATCGAGACCTTCAAGATCGCCACCGACAAGATCCGCGAAGTGATCGGCACCGGCGGCAAGGTGATCCGCGAGATCGTCGAGAAGACCGGCGCCAAGGTCAACATCGAGGACGACGGCACCGTGAAGGTCGCTTCCAACGATGGCGAGGCGATGAAGGCTGCGATCAAGTGGATCAAGTCGATCGCCTCCGATCCGGAGATCGGCCAGATCTACGAGGGCACCGTCGTCAAGGTGATGGAGTTCGGCGCGTTCGTGAACTTCTTCGGCGCCAAGGACGGCCTCGTCCACATCAGCCAGCTCGCGGCCAGCCGCGTGCAGAAGACCTCCGACGTCGTCAAGGAAGGCGACAAGGTCAAGGTCAAGCTGCTCGGCTTCGACGATCGCGGCAAGACCCGCCTGTCGATGAAGGCGGTCGACCAGGAGACCGGCGAGGACCTCGAGGCCAAGCAGAAGACCGACGCCCCGGCCCCGCGCGAAGCTGCCGGCGAGTAAGCTTGTTTGAAATGAAACGACGAAGGGCGGCCGAAAGGCCGCCCTTTTTGTTTGATGGGATGTTCGAACGGGCCAGCGCCCTGTCAGACAATGCGAGATTCCGACGCAGCGTCACAATGACCGTCTTCGAAACGGCATACGGTGGCTCGCGCGTATCTCGCTATGCTCTGTCGACGGCGACACTGGAGCTACAGGTCAGGAGGAATCGATGTCACTTATATCCCGCCGCCATCTCGTGCTTGCGGCAACTACGACCGCCGCGGCCGCGGCCGCGCCACGTTTCGCGTTCGCGCAGACCACGACACAGGCCCCGGCCGGACCGTTCAAGATCGAACCGCTGGCCTATCCCGCCAATGCGCTGGAGCCGCATATCGATGCCAAGACGATGGAAATCCATCACGACCGGCATCACCAGGCCTATGTCACCAACCTCAACACATTCGCCAAGGACAATCCGCAGATCGCGGAGAAGCCGGTCACCGAGGTGCTCGCCAATCTCGGCAGCGTGCCGGACGCGATCCGCACCGGCGTGCGCAACAACATGGGTGGCCACGCCAACCACACGATGTTCTGGCAGATCATGGGACCGAACGGCGGCAAGCCCGACGGCGACGTGCTCGCCGCGATCGACCGCGACCTCGGCGGCTTGGAAAAACTCCAGGCCGATTTCAACGCCGCCGGCGGGCGCGTGTTCGGCTCCGGCTGGGTGTTCGTCACCGTGACCAAGGACGGCAAGCTCGCGATCGAGACGCGGCCCGAACCAGGACAATCCGATCATGGACGGCAAACGCGGGCTGCTCGGCAACGACGTCTGGGAGCACGCCTATTACCTGACCTACCAGAACCGCCGGCCCGATTACCTCAAGGCGTGGTGGAATACGGTGAACTGGAAGGCCGTGGCCGAGCGTTATGCCGCAGCCAAGGCCGGCACGCTCGGCGTGTGAGCCGCGGGCTCGCCGGTCGCAACGAACTGCGTTAGGCTTGAAAGCCCCGCGATCGCTTCGCGGGGCTTCCACCTTTATACGTCCGCAGCTTCGCACCGCCGGTGCCGAACGCCAAGGGGATCGACGATGACGCTGCCGATCATCCGCCCTGCCCGTGCTGACGAACTTGATGCGATCGCGCGCGCCTGGATGGACAGCTGGGTCTCGACCGGGCTCTCGCAGGCAAGCGAAGGTCTGTTGAACGATCTGCGCGCCCGTCTGCCGCGCGAGATCGCGGGCGGCTGGAGCCTGTTTGTCGCCGACGATCACGGCACCATCGCCGCCATGCTGGCGCTGCACCTGCCGACCTTTTTGCTCGACCAGCTGATGGTCGTGCCCACCCATCAGGGCCAGAGCCTCGGACGCCATCTGCTCGCCTTCACGCGCCAACAGATGCCCGACGAGATTTGGTTGAAATGCGTCCGCGAGAACGAGAAGGCCTGGCGCTGGTACGAGCGCGAAGGCTTTGTGTTCGAGAAGGAAGCGCCCAATCCGGTCACCGGCTTCATGATGAAGCACTACCGGTGGAAGCGAACAAACCGCACATTGGAGGCTAACCCATGATCAAACTGTACTGGTCGCCGCGCTCGCGCTCGTTCTCCGCCATCTGGCTCTTGGAAGAATCCGGCCTGGCTTACGAACGGGTGCTGACCGACATCAGCACCGGCGCGCAGAAGTCGCCGGACTTCCTCAAGATCAACCCGATGGGCAAGGTGCCGGCGTTGACCGACGGCGATGCCCGGCTCGCCGAGGCCGCCGCGATCTGCGCCTATATCGCCGACCGCTATCCGGAGACCAAGCTCGCACCGGCCACGAACGATCCGAAGCGCGCACGCTATCTGCAATGGCTGTTCTTCTCGCCGAGCTGCATCGAGCCGGCGCTGATCCAGCTCTTCACCAAGCTCGAGGTGCCGACCAGCACCGCGGCATGGGGCAGCGCGGCGCAGGTGTTCGACGTGCTCGATGCCGAGTTGCAGAAGGGGCCGTGGATCCTCGGCGATCAGTTCTCCGCCGCCGACATCGCGATCGGCGCGGGACTGAATTTTGCGGTGCGCGTGTTCAAGATGGTGCCGCCACGGCCGTCATTCGAGGCCTATATCGACCGCTGCATGGCGCGGCCCGCGTTCCAGCGCGCAGAGAAGATCGCGGCGGGGTAACGCGATGTAGCCCGGATGCAGCAAAGCGAAATCCGGGAAACTATCTCCACGTCAACGTCTGTCCCGGATTTCGCTCCGCTCCATCCGGGCTACGAAGCAGTGGATTCCCAAACGGCCCTAGCCCGGGACGATGCGCGGATCGACGTCCTGCGTGTAGTCGACGCCGTCGATGCCGAAGCCGAACAGGCGGAGGAACTGGCTCTTGTATTCGCCTAGATCCGCCAGTTCGCCGAGCGTCTCGGTGGTGAGCAGCGGCCAGCGCCGGGAGACTTCCGTCTGCACTTCGGGCGAAAGCTCCCAATCGTCGACCCGGATGCGCTGCGCATCGTCGAGCGCGACGCCCTTGCCGAGGCGGGTGCGGAACAGGCGGTCGATCTGCTCGATGCAGCCCTCATGGAGCCCGAGCTGCTTCATCACCTTGAACAGCACCGTGCCGTAGAGCGGCACCACCGGAATGGCCGAGCTCGCCTGGGTGACCACGGCCTTCAGCGCGACGACGCGGGCGGCATCCGCGCCGAGCCGGCCGCGGATCGCTTCTGCCTTGCTGTCGAGATCGACCTTGGCGCGACCAAGCGTGCCGTTCCAGTAGATCGGCCAGGTCAGTTCGCTGCCGATATAGGTGTAGTTGAGGGTCCGGAAGCCCGGCGCCAGCACGCCGGCATCGGCGAGCTGGTCGATCCAGCGCTTCCAGTCATCGCCGCCCATCACCGCGACCGTGGCCGCGGTTTGCTCCTCGTTCGCGGGCTCGAGGGTGGTCTGGAACACCTCGCCGGTCTCGGTGTCGAGCGTCTTGATCTCGACCGGCGCGCGAGCGGCTTGATGACCGAGCGATAGGTCTTGCCCGTGTCCGGATCGGTGCGGACCGGTGCCGCCATGCTGTAGACCAGCAAGTCGAGCTGTCCGAACTTTTCGCGCACGCGCTCGATGAAGTCTTTCTTCATCTCGTCGGAGAAGGCATCGCCCTCCAGCGTGAGCGGCGAGCGTCCGATCTTCTCGGCCTCGATCTCGAAGGCGCGGTTGTTGTACCAGCCGGCGCTGGCGCTTCTCTTTTCCGACGGCTCGCGCTCCAGCGACACGCCGATCGTGTCCGCGCCGCCGGCGAAGGTCGCAACGATGCGGCTCGCGAGACCGTAGCCCGTCGAGCAGCCGAGCACGGCGACCCGCTTGGGGCAGTCCGCGACCGGACCCTGCTTGAGAACGTAGGCGATCTGTTCGCGGACATTCGTGGCGCAGCCGACGGGATGTGCCGTCGTGCAGATGAAGCCTCGCACGCGCGGTTCAATAATCATTCCCACCCCATTCCGGATCGTTGCAATATCCCCATTCGCTGCCTGCGGACCTCCCTCAGCAAGCGAGGAGAGGCGAAATCAGGCACCAAGCCGCCTGAATACCAGCGTGGCGTTGGTGCCGCCGAAGCCGAACGAGTTTGACAACACGGTATTGAGCTTGGCGTTGTCGATGCGCTTGCGCACGATCGGCATGTCGGCGAACACCGGATCGAGCTCGGTGATATGCGCGCTTTCGCAGATGAAACCGTTGTTCAGCATCAGCAGCGAGTAGATCGCTTCCTGCACGCCGGTGGCTCCGAGCGAGTGGCCGGTCAGCGCCTTGGTCGCCGAGATCGGCGGGCACCTGTCGCCGGTGCCGAACACCTTGCGGATCGCCTCGATCTCCGGCGGATCGCCGGCCGGCGTTGAGGTGGCGTGCGGATTGATGTAATCGACCGGCGTGTCCACTGTCGACATCGCCATGCGCATGCAGCGCTCGGCGCCTTCGCCCGACGGTGCCACCATGTCGTACCCGTCCGAGGTCGCGCCGTAGCCGACGACCTCACCGTAGATCCGCGCGCCGCGCGCCTTGGCATGCTCGAGCTCTTCGAGCACCACAACACCTGCGCCACCGGCGATCACGAAACCGTCGCGGCTGATGTCGTAGGGACGCGAGGCGGTCGCCGGCGTGTCGTTGTACTTCGACGACATGGCGCCCATGGCGTCGAACAGCACCGACAGCGTCCAGTCGAGTTCCTCGCAGCCGCCGGCGAAGATGATGTCCTGCTTGCCGATCTGGATCGTCTCATAGGCGTTGCCGATGCAATGGTTCGACGTCGCACAGGCCGAGGAGATCGAGTAGTTCACGCCCTTGATCTTGAACCAGGTCGCGAGCGTCGCCGACGCGGTCGAGGACATTCCCTTCGGCACGGCGAACGGGCCAACGCGCTTCGGGCCCTTGGCGCGCGCGATGTCGGCGGCCTCCACCAGCGTGCGTGTCGACGGTCCGCCGGATCCCATGATGATGCCGGTGCGGATGTTGGAGACCTCGTTCTCCTCGAGGCCGGAGTCGCGGATCGCCTGCTCCATGGCGACGTGATTCCACGCAGCACCTTCGGCGAGGAACCGCATCGCGCGGCGATCGATCACCTCGGCGGGATTGAGTGTCGGCGCACCGTGCACCTGCGAACGGAAGCCGAGCTCAGCAGCCTTCTCCGCACGCGAAATGCCCGACTTTGCCTCGTAGAGGCTCGCAAGCACTTCCTGGGTGTTGTTACCGATGGACGAGACAATCCCCATCCCCGTGATGACAACCCGCCTCATGTTCGCCTCGCCCTGCCTTTATGTTGCCGCATGATGATCCTGCTCAAGATGGCGCCGTGCCCTGCTTGAACAATCCGACCTTCAAGTCCTTGGCGCGATAGATAATCTCGTCGTCCATGGAAAGCCACCCGTCGGCAATTCCAAGCACGAGCTTTGACCGCATCACGCGCTTGATATCGATGTTGTACACAACCTTGCGCGCGTGCGGCAGCACCTGTCCGGAGAACTTCAGCTCGCCGAGGCCGAGCGCGCGGCCACGACCTTCGCCACCGATCCAGCCAAGGTAAAAGCCGACCATTTGCCACATGGCATCGAGGCCGAGGCAGCCCGGCATCACCGGATCGTTCTTGAAATGGCAGCCGAAGAACCAGAGATCCGGTTTCACTTCGAGCTCGGCGCGCACCAGCCCCTTGCCGTACTCGCCGCCGGTTTGCGAGACCTCACTGATGCGATCGAACATCAGCATCGGTGGCAGCGGCAACTGGGCGTTGCCGGGACCGAAAAGCTCGCCCCGCCCGCAAGCCAGCAAATCCTCGTATTCGTAACCGCTGCGCCGATCCAGCATCCTCTATCCACCTCTGATGTCCCGATGAAGCGCTTTGCTTGGTCGGACCTTGATCTACCCACGGGAACCGGAATAACCCGTCCCGCATCTTGGCGCTACCAGGGTACGCTACCGGCCTGTTATCTCTGCCGAAAGCGCATATGTGGTCCGCGCGCTCTCTAACATAGGGCTAACTGGGCGGCAAAGCGGCATTCCGATGATAAATTGCCGTTTCTCCTTAGGTTTCTACCGCAGCTTGGATTCGTTCTAGTTGCGAAAAACTTGCATCTGATGGGCATCCTTTTTATATTTATGAGGAATATTGCCTGAGTTGGGTGCATAGAGTGGATATGAACGACGAAGGACCGGCTGTGAACGATGATGCCGTGCACCCGGCTGCCCGGGGCGCTGGGCACCACCCTGCCCTGACCGGTTGTCCGTGGCATGACGTCAACGAGATGCTGCAGTCTGCCGGCCTCCGGCCGACCCGTCAGCGCATGGCGCTGGGTTGGCTGCTGTTCGGCAAGGGTGCCCGCCACCTGACCGCTGAAATGCTGTACGAAGAAGCCACGCTGGCGAAGGTTCCGGTGTCGCTGGCGACCGTCTACAACACCCTCAACCAGCTGACCGATGCCGGCCTGCTGCGCCAGGTCAGCGTCGACGGCACCAAGACCTATTTCGACACCAACGTGTCGACACATCACCACTTCTATCTCGAGCATAACCACGAGCTGGTCGACATTCCCGACCCGAACCTCGTGCTGTCGAAGATGCCCAACGTGCCGGATGGCTACGAGATTTCCCGCGTCGACATGGTCGTGCGGCTGCGCAAGAAGCGCTGATCGGGCTTTGGCGTCGATGTGAGTTGTGATGGCCGGGCTCGTCCCGGCCATTGTCGTTTTGCACAAACGTCATTCCGGGATGGTCCAAAGGACCAGACCCGGAATCTCGAGATTCCGGGTTCGATGCCAAACGCATCGCCCCGGAATGACGCTGCGCGTCAGTCCACCTTCTCGTCGGCGTAGACGCCCCAGAGGCGCTGCTGCTCGATCCAGCCGTCGAACCCGTTGCCGGTGACCCGGCACCAGTTATTGGCGCATTTCTTGACCTGCGCGACGACGCCGGCCTGCAGGCGCGCCGCGATGCCGCTGGTGGCGTCGGGACGATCGTAGAGCGAGGCCAGATCGTCCTTGTTCTTCATCGTGACGACCGCGGTGCGGCGGCCGGACAGCAGGGAATGATAGACCCAGCCTTCGGCGCCTTCGGAATCGCGCACCCGGCGCCAGTTCTCGAACTCGGCGGTGATTTCGACGGGCAGCCCCGACCGCGTGTAGACCCAGGCGACGTCATTGTCCTTGGTCGGACCGCCCCGGACGTTCACATGATCGGATTTCAGGCTGACATAGCGCGGAATCGGCAGGCCGCTGGTGGTGGGGCTCAAATCCTTGGCGGAATGTCCGGGCATGACCGACGCACTCAGCATGCTCCCGACCAGCGCCACCAATGAACCCAAACGCCAGACCATCAACTCGTCTCCTGCCGAGATGCCCAACCCGCATTCGGCGAGCTGCAACCCAAACCCAAATTCAAACCCGTGCCCGAAGGCCCTGCGCCCGCGCTATGCGGTCCCCGCCCGCATGGATCCGAGGGGTTCTTGTCTTGGCCCGGCCTTCTGCTAGAGAGGACGGAACGCCTGAGAGCCAGAACACCCGAATTTCCCGTTGTCTCCCCTTGGCGACAGCCGGGGCAAGCATCGGGGAACCCTAGGAAACGCGAAGGAAACGCCGGGACAGCGCGGCTATCAGCAGTGTCGATCAACCGGGTTAATGAGGCCTCAACGGCTCGGTTTTTGACGAGCCGCGCACCTCATGAAAGCAGGACATGTCGGTGAAGAAAAAGCCTCTCGTCGTCGTCACCCGCAAGTTGCCGGACTCGATCGAGACCCGGATGCGCGAGCTGTTCGATGCCAGACTGAATCTCGACGACACACCGATGACGCCGGAACAGATCGCCGAGGCGGCGAGGACCGCCGACGTGCTGGTGCCGACCGTGACCGACATGGTCCGCGAGGACGTGATCAATCAGCCCGACTGCAAGCTGAAGATGATCGCCAATTTCGGCAATGGCGTCGACAATATCGACGTCGCGGCCGCGCATGCTCGCGGCATCACGGTGACCAACACGCCGAAGGTGCTGACCGAGGACACCGCCGACATGACCATGGCGCTGATCCTCGCGGTGCCGCGGCGCCTGATCGAGGGCGCCTCGATCCTGACCGAAGGCAAGCAGCACTGGGCGGGCTGGTCGCCGACCTGGATGCTCGGCCACCGCATCGGCGGCAAGCGGCTCGGCATCGTCGGCATGGGCCGCATCGGCCAGGCCGTGGCGCGTCGCGCTCGCGCCTTCGGCTTGCAGATCCACTATCACAACCGCCGCCCGGTGGCGCCCATGATCGCCGAAGAGCTCGGGGCGACCTATTGGGAAAGCCTCGACCAGATGCTGGCGCGGATGGACATCATCTCGGTGAACTGCCCGCACACGCCGGCGACCTATCATCTGCTCTCGGCGCGGCGGCTCAAGCTGATCCGGAAAGAGGCCTATGTCGTCAACACCGCGCGCGGCGAGGTGATCGACGAGGACACGCTGATCAAGCTGATTGAAGCCGGCGACATCGGCGGCGCAGCCCTCGACGTCTATGAGCACGAGCCCGCGGTGAACCCGAAGCTGGTACGGCTCGCCAGGGCCGGCAAGGTGACGCTGCTGCCGCATATGGGCTCGGCCACCATCGAAGGCCGCGTCGAGATGGGCGAGAAGGTGATCATCAACATCCGAACCTTCCTCGACGCCCACAAGCCGCCGGATCGCGTGCTGCCGAGCATGCTGTAGGGTTTTGTTGCCCGGATGGAGCCAACCTCCCCTTGAAAAGGGGAGGTTGCTTTGCTCGTCAGAGCAAATATCGAAAACAACCCCATGCCAAGTAGCCGGTGCGGCCGACCCGCATTCGGTGCCGTCCCTGCCTAGTGCGCAATTGCGCACGGGAGCAGGGATCCATAAGCACCGAAGTTAAAGGTTGGACCGAGCTGGGGCTCCAGCCTTCGTAATTGTGAGAGCTGTGGTTATGCGTCCCGGCTCAAGGCCGGGACGACGATGTGGCAACAGCCCGCCCTATTTCTTCCGCCGCGCCTGCTTGCGCCAGTCGGCGACGAATGACGCGAAGGCGGCGAGCGCCGGCGGCGGCTGACGGCGACTCGGGTAGTACAAGAACGGCCCGTCGAACGGCGGGCACCAGTCGTCGAGCACGCTGACCAGCGCGCCGGATTTGATGCCGTAGCGGACGTAGCCCTCGAACGTGGCCCAGTAGCCGACGCCGTCATGGACCGCGCGGAGCGCGAGGCCGAGATAGGTCGCAGTCAGCTTGGCGGGCGGCGACACCTTCACCAGGCGGCCATTCTTCTCGAATTCCCAATCGAACATCACGCCGTTGCTGAAGCGGCTGCGGATGCAGGCGTGCGTCAGCAGATCCTTCGGATGCATCGGCCGGCCATGCTTCGCGACATAGTCGCTCGACGCCACGACCGCGTAGCGCTGTGGCGCACCGAGCGGAACCGCGACCATGTCCTGCGCCAGATGCTCGCCATAGCGCACGCCGGCGTCAAAGCCCTGCGCGACGATGTCCACGAACGCACTCTCAGCCACGACATCGAGGTCGACCTGCGGATATCTGGCGAGGAACGGCGCGATCATCGGTGCCAGCACGAGGTCGACCGCGGGCGGCGGCGCGTTGATGCGCAGCCGCCCCGACGGCTCGGCGCGCAGGCCGCGCACCTCGGTGATCGCGTCGGCGACGTTGACCATTGCCGGCGCAACGCGGGCGAGCAGCAGCTCGCCGGCTTCGGTCAGCGCGACGCTGCGGGTGGTACGGTTCATCAGGCGGACGCCGAGCCGCTCCTCCATATCGCGCAGGCGCTGGCTGAGGCTTGAGACCGAGACGCGGCTCTCCAGCGCGGCACGCCGGAAGTTGCGCGTGCGCGCCACCGCCACGAAGGCATCGAGGTCGCGAAGGTCGAAATCCTGCATTGTTCGATATAGTGAACAACCTATTCTGGATTGTCCAGCTTATCCCAAAAACCGGATCGGCCCATATCAGCGACGGCGGATCATCCGCTGCAATGTTTTGGGAACACCACCATGGACACACGCAAACTCGGTTCCACCGGCCCGACGGTTTCGCTGATCGGCCTCGGCTGCATGGGCATGTCCGACTTCTACGGTCCGACTGACCGCAGCGAGAGCATCGCCACCATCCATGCCGCGCTCGACGCCGGCATCACGCTGCTCGACACCGGCGACTTCTACGGCATGGGGCACAACGAGATGCTGATCGGCGAGGCCCTGAAGAGCCGCAGCCGCGACAATCTGCAGATCAGCGTCAAGTTCGGCGCGCTGCGCGATCGCAATTACGGCTTTCTCGGCTATGACAGCCGTCCCGTTGCGGTGAAGAATTTCGTCGCCTACTCGCTGCAGCGGCTGGGCGTCGATCAGATCGATATCTATCGCCCGGCGCGGCTCGATCCCAATGTGCCGGTCGAGGATACGGTCGGCGCGATGGCCGACATGATCAAGGCCGGCTGGATCAGGTATATCGGCCTCTCCGAAGTGGGTTCCGACACCATCCGCCGCGCCCACAAGGTGCATCCGATCGCCGATTTGCAGATCGAGTATTCGCTCATCTCGCGCGGCATCGAGACCGACATCCTGAAGACCTGCCGCGAGCTCGGCATCGGCATATCAGCCTATGGCGTCTTGGCACGCGGGCTGATCAGCGGGCACTGGTCGAAGGACCACGGCGGGGCGAAGGATTTCCGCTTGATGAGCCCGCGCTTCCAGGCCGGCAACATCGACACCAACCTCGCGCTCGCCGATCGGCTGCGCGGCATCGCCGGCGAGATCGGCGCCTCCCCGGCGCAGGTCGCGATTGCCTGGGTCGCAGCGCAAGGCAAGGACATCGTGCCGCTGGTCGGCGCGCGGCGGCGCGAGCGGCTGACCGAGGCGCTCGGCGCGCGCGATGTGAAGCTGACCGCGGCGGATCTTGCCGCGCTCGCCGAAGCATTTCCGCCGGGCGCGGCGGCCGGCGGACGCTATCCGGAGGAGCACCTCCGGCACATGGACAGCGAGAAGCCCGCGACCGCGTACTGAATTCTACAGGTGCCCGCTCAGATCGGTGATCCCAGGTGTATCACCGTTGAGCGGGTTCTGCGGATCGCGCGCGTAGCGCAAGGTTTCGAACCGCATCGCGCGCGCATCCACCATCAGGAGGCGGCCGACCAGACCTTCGCCGAAACCGACGATCTCGCGGATCGCCTCCAGCGCCATCATCGATCCCAGCACGCCTGCCAGCGCGCCCATCACCCCGGCCTCGGCGCAGGCCGGCACCGTCCCCGGCGGCGGCGCCTCCGGGAACAGGCAGCGATAGGTCGGGTTGAACACGCCTTCCGCATTCTTCTCATGCGCGCGGATCGTGGTCAGCGAACCGTCGAACTGGCCCAGCGCGGCGGTGATCAGTGGCCGCTTCGCGAGGAAGCAGGCATCGGCGACGAGGTATCGGGTTTCGAAATTGTCGGAGCCGTCGAGCACGAGATCGTAATTCGCGATCAGCGCCATCGCATTGTCGGCGGTGAGCCGCATTGGATGCGGCTCGAACGTCACATGCGGGTTGAGCGCATGGATCTGGGCCGCCGCACTGTCGACCTTGCGCTTGCCGATATCAGACGTCGCATGGATGATCTGGCGCTGCAGGTTGGAGAGCGAGACAATATCGTCATCGATCACGCCGAGCCGGCCGACGCCGGCGGCGGCCAGATACATCAGCACCGGCGCGCCAAGACCGCCCGCGCCGATCACCAGCACCGACGCCTTTTTCAGCGCATTCTGGCCGGGGCCGCCCACCTCGCGCAGCACGATGTGGCGGGCATAGCGTTCAAGTTCGTCGGCACTCAGCATCTTGATGTCCTGCGCGCTGTTCCCTGAACCGGAGCGCGGTTGTTGCCGACCAAGCAGATGTGCTTAATTGCGTGGACGTCAATGGTATCAGTCATTTCCCCCGGATTTGTCATGAGATCGGTGCTTTCGGCAACATTGATGGTGGCGGCCGTGATGGTCGCAGGTATGGGCGCCGCGCACGCCCAATTGACGCCGCCGACGACGGCCGGGGCCAAGCCGAAGACCGCGACGACGGTGCCGGTCCGCCCTGCGCTGCAGAAGCCGGAGGACACCGCCAATGCGATGGCGCAGGCCGAGCGGCTGGCGCTGCAATCGGACCTCGCCTGGGTCGGCGAATATAACGGCGCGATCACCGGCGACGTCAGCGAGCGCATGGTCAATGCGATCAAGGAATTCCAGAAGAACCGCGGCGGCAAGCCGACCGGCGTGCTGAATCCGCAGGAGCGCGGCGTGCTCGCCGACACCGCGCGGCGGAAGCAGGAGAGCGTCGGCTGGAAGGTCGTCACCGAACCCGCGACCGGGGCGCGGCTCGGCATTCCGACAAAGCTGGTGCCGCAGCTCACCAGCGATGCCTCCGGCGCCAAATGGACCTCGCCGACCGGCACCGTCCAGGTGCTGCTGACCCGGCGCAAGGAGGCGAGCCCGACCACCGCAAAGCTTGCCGAGCAGGAAAAGAAGGAGCCGGCCGGCCGCACCATCGACTACACCGTGGTGAAGCCGGATTTCTTCGTGCTGTCGGGCATGCAGGGACTGAAGAAGTTCTATCTGCGCGGCACCTTGAAGGGCGACGAGGTTCGCATCCTCACCATTCTCTATGACCAGGCGATGCAGACCACCGTCGAGCCGGTGGTGATCGCGATGTCGAGCGTCTTCAACGCATTTCCGTCCGGCGTGCAGGCCGGCCCGCCGCCGCGCAAGACCGTCGAATATGCCACCGGCGTCGTGGTCAGCGACGATGGCGCTGTTGTTACCGACCGCGTGGCGACGGACGACTGCATCGCGCTGACGATCCCGGGCTACGGGAGTGCCGATCGGGTCGCCGCGGACAAGGATCATGATCTCGCATTGCTGCACATCTATGGCGCACGCGGGCTGAAGCCGCTCAACATCGCAGGCCAGGCGACGCAGACCGCGCTCGACATCACCGGCATCGCCGATCCGCAGAACCAGGGCGGCGGCGCGGCCGCGAGCAGCGTCAAGGCCTCGGTGGCGCAACTCGGCGGCGGCGACCAGGCGCTGTCACCGCCGCCTGCGATCGGGTTCTCGGGCGCGGCAGCGCTCGACGGCGGCGGCAACTTCGCCGGCATCGCGGTGTTGAAGCCTGTCATCGTTGCCGGCCCTGCCAACGCGGCACCGCCTGCGCAGGCTGCACTGGTGCCGGCCGACACGGTGCGCAACTTCCTGAAGGCACACGGCGTCAACGCGGCGGGCGAATCGGCTGATGCCAAGGCCGCCGTGGTCCGCGTGATCTGCGTCAGGAAGTAGGTTCACCTCGCCCCGCTTGCGGGGAGAGGTCGGATTGCATCGCCAGATGCAATCCGGGTGAGGGGTACAGGTCCATCAATGGACACCGCCTCGCGGACAGAGCCCCTCACCCCAACCCTCCCCACGCAAGAGCGGGGCGCGGGAGCGCAGTGGTGCTCACCTCAACGCAAACCGCACCCCGGCGCGGGCAAGACCGCCGGCGATGCCGACCGGCGTGCCGTCGGCGCGCCAGCAGGCCGCGCCCGACAGCATGCCGTCGGCGTGGAACTGGATCGCGTTCATGCCACCGGCGACCGTCGGCACGACTTGCACCTTATGGCCTTTCGCTGACAGCGCGGCGCGGATGGTCTCCGGTATCGCCTGCTCGACCTCGAGCGCATTGCCCTCGGTCCACACCCGTGGCGCCTCGACCGCCTCCTGCAGGTCCATGCCGTGGTCGATCAGGTTGATCAGCGCCTGCATCGCGCTCGGGAAGATGCGCTTCCCGCCCGGCAGTCCGAGCGCGTAAACCAGCCTGCCGTCGCGCAGCGCCATCATCGGCGACATCGAGGTGGTGACGCGCTTGCCCGCGGCGAGCGACAGCGCGTGCCCTGGCCGCGGATCGAACAGGTTCATGTAATTGTTTGGCACGGCGCCGAGGCCCGGGATCAGGATCTTGGCCCCGAACAGATTGTTGATGGTCTGGGTGGTCGCGACCACATTGCCCATCGCATCCGCCGCGGTCATGTGCGTGGTGTGGGCGCTTTCGAGTTGGGCGACGCCGGCGCTCCAGGCCTGCGCGCGGTCGGGATCGATCGCGCGGCGGCGCTCGTCGGCATAGGCCTTCGAGGTCAGCCGCTCCACCGGCACGTTGATATAGGCGGGATCGCCGCTCGCGGCCGCGCGATCGGCAAAGGCGATCTTCAGCACCTCGGCGAGATAATGGATCGTCTCGGTCGTGCCGAAGCCGAGGCGCGCGATGTCGTAGCCTTCGAGGATGTTGAGCATCTGCGTGATGTGCACGCCTGAG
>NZ_JACMYP010000169.1 GCF_020889705.1 Bradyrhizobium altum
GCCAGCATGCCGGCGACGCCGCCTTCATCCGCCGCGCGACGTCGGCGCTGGCCGAGACCGGCCGCTGCGAGATCGTCATGCTGCATGTGGGCGGCACGGCGGTTGCGGGCGGCATCGTGGTGCGCCATCAGGACCGCGCCTTCTTCTTCAAGATCGGCATCGACGAGCGCTTTGCGAAGCATTCGCCGGGCGCACAATTGACGCTGGAGCTGACGCGCCATCTCTGCGCCGATCCAGCGATCAATTCGGCCGACTCCACCGCGGCGCCCGGCCATGCCATGATCGACCCGATCTGGCGCGGCCGTTTCGCGATCGGCGACGTGCTGCTGCCGCTGAGGCGACACGATCCGCTGGTCGGCGCCGTTCATGCCGCGCTGACCCTGAACAATTTCGCTTACGAGGCCGCGCGCGGCGCCGTCCACTTCATCCGCAGCCGGCGCGGCAAGCCCGGATAACACGGTCCCCCTTACGCGAGCCCGCGCGGATCGATAGGCTGCGCATGACGGCCTCGAGCCGATGACGTCGTGATCGGGCGGCAACGTGACGATCCAAGAATGCTACGTCCGGCAGGACAAGTTGACCGACCCCGGCGAGTTGGCCGGTGCGTATGACGATTTGCCCGCGACGGTCTCCGGACTGTGCGAGGTCGTCTCGGGGCTGATCATCCACGTCGCCTGGGCCGAGCGATACGGCATTCCGCTTGATTTCCCGATGGTCCGGCAAACCCAACCGGTCGCAGATCGGTTGAAGCTGATCCAGGCGTCGTTCGCCGGATCGCTCACCGCGGCACGCCCGCGGCGCAGCCGCACGTTCGGCACCTGTCGCGACTACGCGCTCCTGCTGTGCAGCATGCTCCGAAGCCGATCGGTCCCGGCGCGGGTCCGCTGCGGCTTTGCGACCTACATTGGTGACGACATCTATCATGATCATTGGATCTGCGAATATTGGTCACCCGGCGACCAGCGCTGGCTGCAGGCCGACGCGCAGCTCGATGCACTTCAGATTGACCAACTGCGGATCACGTTCGACGGCGCAAACCTGCCCCGCGATGCGTTTCTGACGGCATCGCAGGCCTGGCGGCTGGCGAGGAGCAACGCGATGGCTGCCGGAGCCTTCGGACATGGCGCGGCCACCGGTCTGTGGTTTCTTCACGTCAACGTCTACCGCGACCTGCTGTCGCTGACGAACCGGCAAATGTCTGGTTGGGATAGCTGGCGCGACGCTGCACCGGCCAGCAAGGTCTTGAAGGTCGACGCCCTTGCCGAGCTCGACCGGCTCGCGGACGTGGTCACGGCGTTCGAGGATGGCTCGAACCAGTTCACCGTGCTGGACGAAGCGGCATCACGCGACTTGATGCCGCCCTGGCTCTCGTAATGCGCCGGGTAGCCCGGCACAACGGCGCACCGAGCTCGCCTCCTTCACCGCGACCAATGGTTTACCTTTTCGTAGCCATGCAGACACATCAAGAAACAATAAGTTCCCGCCGTCAGGTTGGTGTCAGCTGACCCTTTTAGCGTTGCGGCGCGCTGTTTCTCAGGCAGCGCATGCCCTTGCCTGGAAAGCTTCATCTGATGGAAACATCGGGTGAGGCTTTCTGCCGCTGTACGCCCGGCCCAACCATCCTCTGCATTACTGCAATGGGGAATGCGGGGCCGGCAGCATGATGGTCGAGTGCATCTCCTCGAGCAGCTGCGTGCCTTTGCCCAGGAATTCCAGCCAGGCCGGATCCTTCATCGCCCCGCCGCGCGCCGCGGCGCGGGCGTTGAGATCGGGATAGGCCCAGATGTGGCAGACCTCGTTGGGCTGCCCGGAATCGGTGTGCCAGAGGCCGACGATCTTGGAATATTTCTCGCGCTCCGGCAGCACGCCGGTGATCAGATCGAGCCATTGCTTGACGCCGCCGAGCGGCTTGGCGCGATAGTTGCGGAATTCGTAGATGTTGCCCTTGGTGGCAGGCGCCACCGGCGGAATGATCGCATTCAGCAGCCGGACCTCCTGGCGCACCAAGAGCGGACGGATCGCCGGAATGTACTCGCCGGTCCAGCGCGGGTTCTTCGCAAGCTCGGCACGCAGCCGGGCCCGCTCGTTGAGATCGGCGTAGCTCCACATGTGCATGACCTGATTGAGCGGCCCGATCTCGGTGATCCAGTAGCCTTCCAGCTTGCCGAAATTGTCGGCGCGGATGTCGCGCGAGATCGTGCTCGCCGCCTTCACCATCTCGCCGACGGTCCCTGGACGTACCGTGTAGGTGCGCAGCTCATAGATCATGATGGTCTCCCTGGTTGTTTCCGATGGATCGTGTGGGCAAACGAAAAAGCCCGGCATGCGCCGGGCTTTCGTGAACGATTGCGGACTACTCGGCCGCCTGCGCGTTGATCTCGGCCGAGACCTCGCGGATGGCCCGGGCGAGCTGCTCGGCCGGCTGAGCGCCGGACACCGCGTATTTCTGCGCGAACACGAAGGTCGGCACGCCGGAGATGCCCTTCTCGGATGCTTCCTGCGCTTGCGCGGAGACCAGCGCCACATCCTCGTCGGTGGCAAGACGCTTGCGTACGTCGTCGGCGTCGAGCCCGACATCGGCTGCCGCCTGCACCAGCACATTGGCGTCGGTGAGATCGCCACCGTCCCGGAAATACAGCTCCATCAGCCGCTGCTTCATCTCGGCCGCCTTGCCCTTGGCCTCGGCCCAGTGGATCAGGCGATGGCAGTCGATCGTGTTGGGCTGCCGCTTGACGAGTTCGGGATGGTAGGTCAGCCCCTCCTCATTGGCGGCGGCGACCACGCGGCCGGCGATGCCCTTGTAGGCGTCGACCGAACCGAACTTGGCGGTGAGATATTCCTCGCGGCTGATGCCCTCGCGCGGCACCCAATTGTTGAGGAAGAACGGCCGCCAATGCACCTCGACCGGCACATCGGGCACCAGCTTGAGCGCATCCTCAATGCGATGCTTGCCGATGTAGCACCAGGGGCAAACGACGTCGGAGACGATATCGAGGCGAAGCGGCTTCAGATCGCTCATGGCAGGGTTCCCGGCGGAATTGGAACCCCAAAAGTAGGCCGAAAGCGTCCCGAGACAAGCCGCTATTTCATACTGGCTGCCATCTGCCGCATCCGCTCGGCGGTCGGCTCGTCGGCCGGGAAGAAGGTCTCCAGCGCCAGTTCCTGCAGCGTGATGTCGACCGGGGTACCGAACACCATGGTGGTCGAGATGAAGCTCAATATCTCGCCATTGAGACGGAGCTTGAACGGGAGCGCGACGTTGTTGTCGGGGGTAATCGGGGCGGCCCGCGCCGGGATCGGATAGGACTTCAGGTCCTGATAGAGCTTGAGCAGCTCCGGATCAGCCGTTGCCTCGCACTGCCGATGCAGCCGCTCCAACAGATGCGCTGCCCATTCGGCCAGGTTCACGGTCCGCGGCGCGAGGCCCTCCGGGTGGAACGCCAGCCGCAGGATGTTGAAGGGCTGCCCGAGCAACCGCTGCGGCACGCCCTCGAGCAACGGCGCCACCATGCGGTTGGCGGAGACCAGATTCCAGTGCCGGTCATAGGCCAGCGCCGGATTGGGCTCATGCGCCTTCAGCACCAGGTTGATCGCCTCGCGCGCCGATTTCAGCGCGGGATCCTCCAGCGAGCGTTGCGGGAATGCGGGTGCGAACCCCGCGGCGACCAGCAGCACGTTGCGTTCGCGTAGGGGCACGTCGAGGCGCTCCGCCAGTTTGAGGACCATGTCGCGCGATGGCGCCGAGCGGCCGGTCTCGACGAAGCTCAAATGCCGCGCCGAGATCTCGGCATCGACGGCAAGGTCGAGCTGGCTGAGATGGCGGCGCTGCCGCCACTCGCGCAGGTGCTCGCCGATCAGGACGGGTTTTGCGGGCTCGGCCCGCGCCATGGATGCATGTGCGTTCATGGTGCAAAACCTACCATGCGAAATTCGCCCGTTCCATTACGCCTGAGGTAATCGAATTGGCGCGCGGGCCGGCTCATCTTCCACGGCACAGGAGATGACCATGCTGATGCTGTCCCTTATCCGCGCCTTCGCCGTCCTGATCCCGTGGCTGGTCCATCTGGCCACCTGGCTGGTCGCGCGCTCGCTCAACATGCCCCAGCCGCTCGTGCACGCGACCAGCATGTTCGTGTTCGCGCAGGTCTATGCGGTCGAGATGCGGGTCGGCAAGGCGCTGTGCCCGTTCCGCCTGTGGCGTCAGCTGCAGTCCCTGATGCGCTGAAAACCCATCCCAACCCGAGGAGACACTGCCATGATCCATTCGTCCCAGCTGCTGCGCCGCGCCCTGCTTGCCGATGCCGTGTTCAGCGGCGTATCCGCCATCGCGATGGTGCTCGACGCCGGCGCGCTGGCCTCGCTGCTCGGCCTGCCGGAAGCGCTGCTGCGCGAGACCGGGCTCTTCCTGATCGCCTACACCGCGCTGGTCGGCTGGCTCGGCGCGCGAACCTCGCTGCCGAAAGGACCCGTGATCCTCGTGGTCGCCGGCAATGCGGCCTGGACGCTTGCCAGCATCGCGCTGCTGCTCTCGGGCGCAGTGTCGCCGAACCTGCTCGGCATCATCGTGATCCTCGCCCGGGCGATCGCCACCGGCGTGTTCGCCGAGCTGCAATACATGGGCTTGCGGAAGAGCCAGGGCGTGGTGACGGCGTAACGGCAGCCAACACAACGCTGTCATACCCCGCGTATGCGGGGTATCCAGTACGCTGCGGCCCATCGGATCAATCGTTGGCGTCTCTGGAATACTGGATCGCCCGCTTTCGCGGGCGATGACAGCTGCGTAGGATGGGCAGAGCGAAGCGAAACCCATCGGCTTCGTTCCGCGGCAGGGGGTGGGTTTCGCTGCGCTCTACCCACCCTACAAAGTCGTTGCGGTGTCGCCTGCTTCGCTTCGCCTGTAACGTTCGCCAACCCCGAGCAGCACGCCCTGCCCGCTGGCGACGCCCATCTCGAGGCTCGAGGCGATGCGCCGCGCGCGCTCGATGAAATGAAGCGCCGCGACCGGCGGGCACAGTTCATGCGCCGTCGCCTCGAACAGTTCGAGCCAGCGGTCGAAATGCGCGGCATCGACCGGCAGCTTCATGTGCTTGACCATCGGCGTGCCGTGATAGCACCCGGTCATCAGCGCGACCGACGACCAGAACGCGCACATCTGGGCCAGATGCGGCTCCCAATTGGTGATCCTGGCTTCGAACACCGGCCCGATCATCGGGTCCTTGCGGACCTTGGCGTAGAAGCCGTGCACCAGCTGCTCGATCATGGCCTCGGTGATCCCGGTCCGCGCGACAATCTCGGCGGTGATCTGCTCGCGGCGCTCTGCTCCTGTCATGCCTCACATCCTAAATCGGTATTTTAAATGCTTATTTAGAGTGCTATAGCGG
This sequence comes from Bradyrhizobium altum, assembly GCF_020889705.1. GTDB lineage: Bacteria > Pseudomonadota > Alphaproteobacteria > Rhizobiales > Xanthobacteraceae > Bradyrhizobium > Bradyrhizobium altum. The sequence continues at coordinate 5,382 of NZ_JACMYP010000169.1, forward strand.
ATCCGCCAAGTGCTGATTTCGAAGGGCTTCCATGCGCCTGACATCATTCACGGATTTTGCGCTGCGCGCGCTGATGCGGCTGGCCGGCGAGCCGGACCGCTCATTTGCCACAAGTGAGATCGCGGCCGAGTTCGGCATTTCCCGCAATCACCTCGCCAAGGTGGTGCGCGACCTCGCCGAGGCCGGCTTCATCGCGACCCAGCGCGGCGCCGGCGGCGGATTTTCGCTGGCGCGCCCCCCGCAGGCGATCACGCTCGGCGAGGTGGTGCGCGCGCTCGAAGGCGGCAGCGCACTGGTGGAATGTTTCAGGGATGATGGCGGCGATTGCGTGCTGCTACCACGCTGCCGCTTGAAGGCGAGGCTCGCGGCGGCCCGCGAGGCCTTCATGCGCGAGCTCGACGGAACCACGCTCGCCGAATGCGCCTATCTGCCGCGTCCCACCCGCCATTCGGCGCGCGCGTCATGACGATCGTCGAACCGGATCGGTTTCGGAATTCAGGCCTGCAGCACGCGCGCGGCGCCGCGCTTTAAAGGGGCCACCCGCTTGCCGGCCGCGGCCGTCAGGCTGTGGCCGTTGAGGTGCTTGCCGTTCAAGGCCTTGCTATTCAGAGCCTTGCTATTCAGAGCCTTGCCGTTCAGGCCGTTGCCATTCAGAGCCGCGCCATTCGACGTGTTGCCGTTGCCGAGCTTGCCGTTTGCTTTGGCAGCTTTCTTCGCACTGGCCTTCCTCTGCCTCGCCCGCATTTCAGCGAGCTTCTCGGCCTCACGCTTGGCTTTCCGCTCGGCCTTTTCCTTCAGCCGCAGCCGCTCAGCCCTCGCCTCCGCGCGCTTCTTCTTGCGCTTCTTCTCGCAGGCATCGCACTTGCAGCCGATCGGCTTCAGATAGGCTTTGAAATAGTCGGTTCCGTAATCGTAGTTGATCTCGTCGCCCGGCTCGATGTCCTTGATGGCGCGGATGAAGACCTTGCGCTTGCGCGGCTTGACGTCGGATTCCGCGTTCGGCCTGCAGGCATGGTTGATGTAGCGGGCGACGTTCTCGCGGATCGAGCCGTCGATGGTCCATCGGTTGGTGAGCTCGAACAGATATTTGTTCTCGATCGCGTCCTCATCCTTCTTCTTCGAGTCGAGCAGCGGCCCGAAATAGCGGATGATCTTGGTGCCTTTCTTGATCGGCTTGGTGGCGAAAAGGCCAAGGCCAGTACGGGAACGGCCGACACGATAGGGCTTTTGCGATGATGATGCGGGCATGACGATCGAGGCTAAGGCACGCAAGGTGCACGCGACAGAAGTTGCGAAGCCGCCCTTCTAGGACGATTCCGCGCGCCTGTCAGGTGTTTCCCGCGTGTCTGTTGAACCTTCCCCAGATTGCATATGTCAGACACAAAGTAACGTCCGGATCCCAGGTTTCCCCCGATGAAATACCCTGCTTTTGCAACAATCGTTGTGGCGCTCGCCAGCGCAAATCCTGGTCAGGCTGGCGCCCAAACGATCAACAGCAGCTATACGTCGACCGCGCCGAAGGCCTGCCGGATGATCGGCAAGCCCAACGAGGAGGACGGCAGCGCCACGCGGGTCTGCCCGGGAAAATCCGGCCTTGTGGTGCTGATCAACGAGGGCGACCTGCGCGAAGTGGTCTCGGTGGGCCGAAACCGCGCGGCAGCAGCCAGGGAACCGGCGGCGCAGGCCTGGTTCGGCCCGTTCAGCTCGACCGGCGATACGGTCGAATGGCGTGCCGCCGGCAACAAACCCTTCGCGATCATCCAGCGCTGGCAGATCGCCGACAGCAGGGAGCAGGACAAGCGCGGCAGCCCGGTGTCACGGGCGATGCTCGCCGTGACGCGGCTGCCGCCGGGCGAGGTCTGTCACGTCGCCTATGTCGACGTTGCCGCCAACCCCAACGCCAACGAGCTGGCGCGGCAGGCCGCCGATTATTTCGCCCGCGATTTCAAATGCGGCGCGGACCAGGTGAAGACGATCGGCCAGAGCGGCCGCTCGACGTCGCTGACGAAACGCTAGAAGCCGCCCCGCAGGCGCAATATCGGTTACGGCCGCGCTAGGCGGCCCGCAGACAAACGCAGCATCGCGGTCAACAACGCTTCCACTGATGTGCCCTCGGGCGACCGATCCAGAATCGTCTTGAGGCGGCCGTCGAGCAACAGCATGGTAAAGCCATGCACCAGCGACCAGGCCGACGCGATCGCGGCCGCCTGGTCCAATGAAAGCGACTCCTTGGAAATCTGCTCATGTCGGCTGGCGCCGACGCCGCGGGTCAGCCCGGCGAACGACGCCTCGGACGCCTCGTGCAGCGACGGCCGCTCATGATCGAGCCGCTCGCTGCGGAACATCAGCCCATACATGCCGGGATGCGCCTGCGCATAGGCGACATAAGCCTTGGCGCTCGCCACTCCCTTTTCGGGCGTCGTCGCCGCTGAAGCGTCCGCCGCTGCCATCGCCTGGCCGAATTGCCGGAAGCCGATCGCCGCGAGCTCACTGAGCAATCCGGTGAGATCGCCGAAATGATGCGTGGGCGCGGCGTGCGACACGCCGGCCTCGCGCGCCACCGCACGCAATGTCAGTCCCGCCAGTCCATCGCGCTCGAGCACGCGCTCCGCGGCCTTCAGTAGCGCTTCATGCAGATCGCCATGATGATACGGCGTGTCATTGGTCCGGCGCCGCGGTGCCGAGCGATCGGCGGCACGCGCAACCCGGCGGGTCGGAGCCCGTGTTGGACGAGTCGCCTTGTTTTCTTTGGATAATCTTGCCATGCGGCCCTTATATGTCGCAATTTTTACACTGTAAAGATTTTGCTTGACGATCGGCGGCGTCACTCCTACTGATATCTTTACGATGTAAAGATTATAATGCAGGGAGATGCGGAATGCTCGATCAGGTCACATCCAACACGGCGCGAACCAATCTGGCGCCGATTCCATTTGAAGCCGACGCGCCGTTTCTGAAGATCACAGGCGAATTGCCGCGCGAGTTGAACGGCACACTGTACCGCAACGGCCCCAATCCGCAGTTCAATGTGCCGGGCGCGCACTGGTTCGTCGGTGACGGCATGCTGCACGCCTTCCATCTCGAGAACGGCCGCGCCAGCTATCGCAATCGCTGGGTCCGCACCCCGAAATGGCAGGCCGAGCACGATGCCGGCCGCGCGCTGTTCGGCGGCTTCGGCCGCAAGCTGCCGGACGTCCCTGCCGATATCACGACCGACGGCGGCGTCGCCAATACCAACATCATCTTCCATGGCGGCCGCCTGCTCGCGCTCGAGGAAGGCCATTTGCCGACCGAGATCGAGCCCGGCACGCTCAATCGCCTCGGCTATTGCGACTACAAGGGCGCGATCTCCGGCCCCTTCACCGCGCATCCCAAGATCGACCCGGTCACCGGCGAGATGGTGTTCTTCGGCTACAACGCCGCGGGCCCGCTGACGCCGGCGCTGTCGTTCGGCGCGGTGAGCTCATCCGGCGTGGTGACGCGGTTCGAACGCTTCGAGGCGCCCTATGCCAGCATGGTGCACGACTTCATCGTCACCGAGAACCACGTGCTGTTTCCGATCCTGCCGATCACCGGCAGCATGCAGCGCGCGATGCGCGGACAGGCGCCCTACGCCTGGGAGCCCGAGAAGGGCGCCTATGTCGGCGTGATGAAGCGCAGCGGCGCATCGAAGGACATCGTCTGGTTCCGCGCCGAGACCTGCTACGTCTTCCACGTCATGAACGCGTGGGAGGACGGCAACCGCATCATCGCCGACGTGATGCAGTTCGAGGAAGCGCCGCTGTTCAACCATCCCGACGGCTCGCAAACCGACCCGAAAAAGAACCGCGCGCGCTATTGCCGCTGGACTTTCGACCTATCGGGCAACACCGACCGCTTCACGCAGACCTATCTCGACGACCTCACCGGCGAATTCCCCCGCGTCGACGATCGCCGCGCAGGATTTGCGAGCAATCACGGCTGGTACGCCTGCGCCAACCCCGATCTGCCGATGTTCGGTGCGCTGTCGGGCATCGTGCATGTCGACGGCCGTGGCAAGCGGCTCGGCCACTATCTCCTGCCCGCCGGCGATACCATTTCCGAGCCTGTGTTCGTCGAGCGCGGCGCCGATGCCAAGGAAGGCGACGGCTGGCTGCTCGCGGTGGTCTGGCGTGCCCGCGAGAACCGCAGCGACCTCGCCGTCTTCAACGCCACCGACGTCGAGGCTGGCCCGACCGCGCTGGTTCATCTCGGCCACCGCGTGCCCGATGGATTCCACGGCAATTGGGTGGGGGCGGAGTAGGTGCGCGTCACTCCAGGCGTGAGAATACCCAGTCCCTCCACTCGTCATGCCCGGGCTTGTCCCGGGCATCCACGTATTTGTTGGGTCTTGAAGGAAAGACGTGGATGGCCGGGACAAGCCCGGCCATGATGGCTGGCGATATAAGAAACGACCCACGATCGCTTAGATATCAATCTGAATTCACTCATTTTCTCGAGATCACATCACGATTTTGACACTGTAAAGATTTCGCTTGACGCTCCCTCTGCCCGCCTCTAGCGTATCTTTACGATGTAAAGATCAGCCTTCGAGGCTCCCAATGACGATCTTCCTGATCCTCGCCCCTTACGGCGCCTTCGCCACGCTGATGCTGGTGACCTCGGCCACGGTGAGTTTGCTCGCTGCCGCGCTGATCTGCCTTGGCGTCATCGCGTTCGATATTGCGCGCGGCCGCAGCATCAAGATCCTCGGCGTCGGTTCGGTGATCGTGTTCGCCACGGTCGGCAGCTACCTCACCTTCGTCGATGCGACGCCAAGCACCATCGCGGTGAAGATCGCCGTCGATGCCGGCATCCTGCTGGTGTCGTTCGCCTCGATCCTGATCGGCCATCCCTTCACGCGGCAATATGCGCTCGAGCAGGTCGATGCCGAGATCGCGAAGCAGCCGGGCTTCCTCACTGCCAACTACCTGATCACCGGAGCCTGGACCGCTGCGACGCTGTTGATGTTGATCGGCAACATCGCGGTGCTCTATGTGCCGGCCCTGCCGCTGTGGACCGGCCTCTTGATCGCCTTCGCCGCGCGCAACGCCGCGGTGTGCTTCACCCGCTGGTATCCGCAATATCGCGCAGCCAAGTACGGGACGTCGCCGGCTGGTGCGCTGCCGTCACGCTAGACGCTGCAACAACAACATCACAACGATCATCCTGCCCGAGGCAACGGAAACCACGACAATGAAGAGCGTATTTGCCAGGCTCGCGAGCGACTTCCTCTCCACCATTGTGTTCCTGGTGGTCTACCTCGCCACCGACAATGTCCTGATCGCCACCGCTGTTGCGATCGTGGGTGCGATTGCGCAAGTGGTCTATGCGCGCGTGAAGGGACAGGCGCTCGGCTACATGACCTGGGCGAGCCTTGGGCTGGTGATCGTGCTCGGCGGCGCGACGCTGCTCACCAACGATCCGCGCTTCGTGCTGGCGAAGCCCGCGATCGGCCACATCGCGATCGGCGCGATCATGCTCAAGCGCGGCTGGATGCTGCGCTATCTGCCGCCGATCGTGACCGAGACCATTCCGGAATACGCCACCCTCGCCGGCTATGCCTGGGCCGGGCTGATGTTCATCCTCGCCGCCGGCACCATCGCGATCGCGGCGACCGGCGACATCAAGCTGTGGGCGTTCTACGTGTCGGTGGTGCTGGTCGGCGCCAAGATCGCCGCGTTCGCGATCCAGTACGTCGCTTTCCGCTTCCTGGTCGGCAACCGGCTGCGCGCCGCCGCCCGCGCCTGATCGCCGCAGCCGCGAACTAGGCGCGCGCGCCAAGATAGGCTATACCCGCGCACGCTTTTTTACCGGAGGGGAGACATCAATGGCGGTGGACGGAAACTGGAATCTCACGATGACGACGCCGATGGGCGAGCGCAAGGCGACCTTGTCGCTGGCGAGCTCGGGCGGCACGCTCATCGGTACGCAGGGTGCCGAGGGCAACTCCACTGAAATCTTCGACGGCACCGTGAACGGCGACAGCGTCGCCTGGAAGGTCTCCATCACCAATCCGATGCCGCTGACGCTCGAATTCTCCGGCACGGTCGCAGGCGACGGCATCTCCGGCGAGATGGGCATCGGCCCGATGGGCAGCTTCCCCTTCACCGGCACGCGGGCGTAACCGCTCCAGCTTTTGTTTTGACGCGTTTCACGCGAACCGGTGTCCGCTTCGCTCGAAAACGCTTTAGAACCAGATCTGCATCGGCAGATCATGCGCATCCAGCGGCTGCGGTCCCTCGGGAACGCAGCCGCTCGGTTGATGAGCAGCCAAAGCCACCGCGCTGGCATCCAGCACATCGTCACGCTTCGCGCCGGTGCCGATCCGCGTCTCGGTGAGCCAGCGATCGATCTCGCGAAAGCCTGATCGCTTCAGCAGCTTGCGGCGGAGCGCATCGCCCTCCTCCGACTTCTTGCGCGGCAATGGCGTGCCGCCGTTCAGCCGCAGGAACACCAGTTCGGGATGCACCTCGCGGATGTCGCGTGCGGGGTTCGCGCGCACGAACGCGTCGGCCTCCATGATCTTGTTGCCGAGGTGCCAGAGCTGGCGCGAGACGCGGGTCTGGCCGCGGCGTAGCGCCTCACGGTTCGCCGCGTCGGGATCGCGAAACTCCTGCCACAGCCAGCGCCGTGCGCCGGTGAAGAGCGCGCGAGGTGTGCGGACGCAGCCGCGCGCGGGCCAGACGATCGCAATCGCGCTGGCCGTCATCGGTCATGCCGATCGGGATATCGATCCCGGCGCGATCGAACGGACGCGCCAGCGCGTCCGCAATATCGCCGTGAAAGGAAAGCGTGCGCTGGTCGCCGTCGATGCTGACGGCGACCCAGCCTCTGGAGAATCCGTCGAGGCCTGTTGCCCTCAACCCGGATCCTCAACCCAGATTCAATTCCTTGAAGAAGTCATTGCCCTTGTCATCGATGATGATGAAGGCCGGGAAGTCGACCACCTCGATGCGCCAGATCGCTTCCATGCCGAGCTCGGGATACTCGACCACCTCGACCTTCTTGATGCAGTGCTCGGCGAGGTTCGCCGCCGCCCCGCCGATCGAGCCGAGATAGAAGCCGCCGTGCTTCTTGCAGGCCTCGCGCACCGCGACCGCGCGGTTGCCCTTGGCGACCATCACCATCGATCCGCCCGCGGCCTGGAACTGGTCGACGAAGGAATCCATGCGGCCGGCGGTGGTCGGGCCGAACGCGCCGGAGGCGTAGCCATCGGGCGTCTTGGCAGGACCCGCGTAGTATACCGGATGGTTCTTGAAATAGTCCGGCAGCGGCTCGCCCTTCTCCAGCCGCTCGCGCAGCTTGGCGTGGGCGGAGTCGCGCGCCACGATCATGGTGCCGGTCATCGAGACGCGGGTCTTGATCGGATATTGCGACAGCGTTGCCAAAATCTCTTTCATCGGCTGGTTGAGGTCGATCTTGACGACCTCGCCGCCGAGCGACTGCTCGACCGCGGGCAAATACTGCGCCGGATTGTGCTCGAGCTCCTCGAGATAGACGCCGTCCCTGGTGATCTTGCCGAGCACCTGGCGGTCCGCCGAGCATGAGACGCCGAGCCCGATCGGCAGCGAGGCACCGTGGCGCGGCATCCGGATCACGCGCACGTCGTGGCAGAAATACTTGCCGCCGAACTGCGCGCCGACGCCGAGCGACTGCGTCATCTTGAGGATTTCCTGCTCCATCTCGAGATCGCGGAACGCGTTGCCGTCGGCCGAGCCGTGGGTCGGCAGCGCGTCGAGATAGCGCGCCGAGGCAAGCTTCACGGTCTTCATGCAGAGCTCGGCCGAGGTGCCGCCGATCACGATCGCGAGGTGATACGGCGGACACGCCGCGGTGCCGAGCGTCAGCACCTTCTCCTTCAGGAACGCAAGCAGCCGGTCCCTGGTCAGCACCGAGGGCGTCGCCTGGAACAGAAAACTCTTGTTGGCGGAGCCGCCGCCCTTGGCCATGAACATGAACTTGTAGGCATCGTCGCCCTCGGCGTAGATCTCGCACTGCGCCGGCATGTTGTTGGCGGTGTTCTTCTCCTCATACATCGACAGCGGCGCGACCTGCGAGTAGCGCAGGTTGCGGCGCAGATAGGCGTCGCGCGCGCCTTCGGATAGCGCGGCCTCGTCGTCGCCGTCGGTGATGACGTTGCAGCCCTTCTTGCCCATGATGATCGCGGTGCCGGTGTCCTGGCACATCGGCAGCACGCCGCCGGCGGCGATGTTGGCGTTCTTCAGAAAGTCGAAGGCGACGAACTTGTCGTTGTCGCTGGCTTCCTTGTCCTCGAGGATCGAGCGCAGCTGCTTCAAATGGCCCGGCCGCAGATAGTGGTTGATGTCGCCGAAGGCGGCCTCGGACAGCGCCCGCAGCGCCTCCCGCGACACCACCAGCATGTCCTTGCCCAACACCTTCTCGACCCGGACGCCATCGCTCGTCACCTTCTTGTAGGGCGTGCTGTCGGCACCCAGCGGGAACAGCGGGGTGTGCTTGTAGGGCGGAACGGGCTTCTGCTGGTCGGGGAAGGCTGAGGGGGCGTTCATGAGCTGCTCTTTGGCTTGCAGGTCGGGTTCGTAAGGCCGGTCCGGCCGTGGGGCCGTCGGCAATGTAGAGCCGTTCTAAGCCTTTTTCGGACAAAGGAAAGGGAAGCCGGCCGCCTTCCAGCCATGCGCGGGACCAGCAATCCGCGTGCTATGTTTCATCCCTCCGTAATCTCTGGTTGCCACAACGCTTCAGCGATCCGCGAAACCGGCAAGGAAGCCGTCAGGAGATCATCATGAAGACAGCGCTTTTGATCTGGTTCGCGGCGCTGGCCTTGTTGATCGCGGTCCCGACCGGTGCCGATGCGGCCCGCCTCGGCAGACCGTGCGGCGGCCTCGCCGGCGTTCAATGCAGCCGTAGCGGCCAGTTCTGCCAGTTCAAGCCGGGACAATGCGGTCGCGCCGACCAGACCGGCACCTGCGCGTTCCGGCCGACGATCTGCAACAAGATCTTCAAGCCGGTGTGCGGCTGCGACGGCAAAACCTACGGCAATGATTGCGAGCGCCGCGCCGCCGGAGCCTCCAAGGCGCAGGACGGCAAGTGCGCATCCTGACGAACCGGCCATATTGACGCGCCCCGCTGGAGCCTGCATGTAGCTTCGCGTATTTTCATACCGCGGGGGTATTTCGTGACAGCACCGTTGCGCCGACGCTTTGCCTTGAGCATCCGCTCTTTCATGCCGGCCGCGCTGATCGCGCTGGCGACGGCCTGCGCCGGAGCGCCTGCGCATGCCGATCCCTGCGAGGACATTGCCAAGCAGCTCGCCGGCCAGATCGACGGGCTGAAGGTCAACTTCAGCGCCGCCAACATCACCTACCTCACACATCCGGCGGCGAAGGAATTGTCGCTCGGCTGCCGCGGCAAGGACTATTCGATCGAGCTCTTTGCCAAGACCGATCGCAAGATGAAGCCCGAGTTCTTCAACCTGGTCGGCTCCGCCACCGCGCTGGTCTTCACCGTGCCGAAGGACGACGCCGCCACCGGCACCTCGCGCTGCCTGAAGCGCATGGGCATCCTGCGCGGCAACACCATCACGATGCGCTACCGCCGCCTCAACCTCGAATGCACGCGCAACCGGACCGACGCCTCGATCACGGTTCGGCGCGGCAAGAACGAGTGATCCGTCAGGCTTCCGCGGTGACCCGTCCGATCGCATCGACGATCTTGCCCCAGCCCGGGCCCATCATGTCGAAGGCATAGCGGTTGCCGGGGAACACGAAGCCGTCATGCACCATGCGGATCTGCGTGCCGCCCTCGACCGGCGTCAGCGTCCAGGTGACGACCGAGTCGAGCTTCGAGCCGAATTCCGGATTGGTGTCGGCGCCCCCCTTCCAGGAATAGCGCAGCAGGCGCGGCGGATCGCAGTCCAGCACCTCGCAATGCACGACACCGTCCCAATCGCCGATCGGCTTGGTGCGGAAATTGAAGCGGTGTCCGACGCTCGGCTGAAAATCGTTCGGCATCAGCCATTTCATCAGCAAGTCGCTCGTGGTCAGCGTCCGCCAGATCTTGTCGGCGGCATAAGGCAGCACCTTCTCCACCGTGATCGCGTGCGTCTCACCCATCACTCACTCTCCTTCAACAGCCGTTCCAGATTTGCGAAGCGCTCGGCCCAGAACGTCTCGTAATGGCCGAGCCAGTCGATCAGCGGGCTGAGCCCCTTCGGCGCGACGCGATAATGGATGTGCCGGCCCTCGCGCCGCTCGGCGACGAGGCCGGCATCGCGCAGCGCGCGCAGATGCTGCGACACCGCCGGCTGCGACACCTTGGAGCCCTGCACCAGCCCGGTCGCGGCGATCTCCCCTTCCCGGATGATCCGCTCGAACACCGCCCGCCGCGTCGGGTCCGCGAGGGTCTTGAGCACATTGGTCAGTTGCATGGCTGCGGTCATAAAAATGTATAAGCTATTGCTTATACGATTGTCAATGCAGAGACGATGCAGTCGCGGCGCAGGAACACCGGCCTGCTCCGAAAGTTGATGAATGCGGTCGCATGTTTGCCGGAAAAAGGGTGCGATAATCGCGGCTGGAATCACGGAGCCCGCCCATGATCGCAAAGCTCCTCCTGCAGAACACCTTGTTCGTCCTCGCCATGGCCGCGCTGCTGTTTGGCTTCGCCGGCACGCTGCACTGGCCCGGCGCGTGGGCCTACCTCATCGCCTCGGCGCTGATCGGCCCGGCCTGCGGACTATGGCTTGCCAAGGTCGATCCTGGCCTGCTGGCCGAGCGCATGCGGCTCACCGCGCGTGAGGGCCAGCCCGCCGAGGACAAGCGCTTCATGCTGGTGTTCCTGGTCATCGCCGTGCTGTGGTTCGTCACGATGGGCCTCGATCGCCGGTTTGGCGGCGCCAATGCCGGCGTGCTGCTGATCGTGCTCGGCCTGGTGCTGTATCTGGCCTCGACCGCGCTGATCCTGTGGGTGTTCCGCACCAATTCGTTCGCCGCGCCGGTCGTGAAGGTGCAGACCGAGCGCGACCATCACGTGATCTCGACCGGGCCCTACGCGCTGGTCCGCCACCCAATGTATGCGAGCGTGATGCTGTTCTTCATCGGCGTGCCGCTGACGCTCGGCTCCTGGTGGGGCCTGGCCTTCGCGCCGGTGTTCTTCGCGATGTTCGCGTTCCGCACCGGGATCGAGGAGCGCACGCTGATGGCGGGGTTGTCAGGCTATGCCGACTATGCGGCGCGGGTGCGTTATCGCCTCGTGCCCGGACTGTGGTGAGGGACCATCATGGCAGAGAGCAAGACCTACACCGGCGGCTGCCATTGCGGCCAGGTCCGCTTCGAATGCACCACCGACATGGCCATGGTGACCGCCTGCAACTGCTCGATCTGCACCAAGAAGGGCCTGCACTTCGTGTTCATGCCGCCATCGAGCTTCCAGCTTCGCGCCGGCGCCGAGAACCTGAAGGAATATCTGTTCAACCGCCATGCGATCCGCCACCAGCTCTGCGTCGATTGCGGCGTCGACGTGTTCGCGCGCGGCAAGAAACCCGATGGCACCGACATCGTCGCGCTCAATGTCAACTGCATCGACGGCATCGACCTGTCGAAGATCAAGATGACGCCGGTGGACGGGCGGAATCGATAGAATTCACCGCCACATCCGTCATGCCCGGGCTTGACCCGGGCATCCATCATCTGGAGACAAAGACGTGGATGGCCGGATCATCTAGCGCGAAGACGCGCTTCGCGCTTCTGCCCGGCCATGACGAGAACAGCAGGACTGCGCACAGGCGATCACAAATCCAGCGCCTTGTAGCGCCGGAAGATCCCCTCCTCGTTGAACGGAATCCGCCGCTCGCTGGCCAGATAGGTCTTGATGTTCGGCCGCTCGGCGACGCGGTCGCGCAGCGCAATCAGGCGCGGGACCTTCTTCTCGAATGCCGCCATCCGTTTCGGAAACGCATAGCGCAGGCCTTCGACGATCTGGAACAGCGACAGGTCGGCGTAGGTCAATCGGCGTCCGGTGACGAAGCCGCCGCCATTGGCCCGCACAAGATCCTCGAAATAGCCGAGATATTTAGGCACTCGCGATTTCCAGAACTCTTCCGTGCGCTTCTTCGCCGGCGCCTTCTGGTCCTCATAATACAGCGATGGACCGAGCGGGTGATGGGTGTCGTGGATTTCCAGCACCAGGTCCGCGATGGTCAGCTGCAACTCGTGCACCCAGAGCTTTCCCGCCTCCGCCTTCGGCGCGAGGCCATGGCGCGCGCCGAGATAGAGCAGGATGTTGGCGGTCTGCCCGATCACGAACTGGCCGGCCTTGAGGAATGGCGGCGCAAATGGCGGCGTGCCCTTGTGGGCGTCCATCATCTTCATCATGGCGCCGGTGCCGCCCTTGCCGCGCGCGACATCGGTATATCCGGCGCCTGCATCCTCGAGCGCGAGGCGGACATATTCGCCGCGGCCCTGGATCATCGGCCAGTAGTAAAGCTGATAGTGCATGCACTTACCTCCACAAACTTCACCGCATCACTTTGCTTCACGGTGATCGTAGCCGTGCCACGGTCAGATCGTCCACCGCGCACCGCGCGACTGTCCGAACTGCGCGGACACTGCTAAGGTTCCAGCATCGAGTCTTCGATGAAGGATCAACTTATGGCGGACAACAAGAAGAAGCGGGGCGCACAAGATCGCGCTCTGATCGCGTTGAGCGAGTCCTACGAAGTTGCGTACTGGTCCAAGAAGTTCAAGGTCACTCCGGCAAAGCTCAAGGCGGCCGTCAAGAAGGTCGGGCATTCCGCCAGGAAGGTGGAAGCCCACTTCAAGGAGCAGCGGCACATGGCCGCCGACCGCGCCCGGATCGCGATCAGCGAGCCCTACGAGGTCCGCTACTGGTCGAAGAAGTTCAAGGTGACCCCTGCCCGCCTCAAGGCCGCGGTGGCCGAGGTCGGACATTCCTCGAAGAAGGTCGAGGCCTATTTCGCGAAGAAGAAAACCGCGAAGAAAAAGAAGACGGCCAAGAAGACCGTCAAGAAGGCCGGCAAGCGCAAGAAGAGCTGAGCGCGGCCGCCAAGACGATGGTTAGACGATGAGCGGCGGCGCCAGGCGACCGCCGCTCAATCTCTGTTCGTGACCCTCTCAGTTAGCAGCGAAGCAGTACAGCAGGCCGTCGCCGCCGGTGCTCTTCAGGTCGGCCTGCGAGCAGCCGCCGTCAGGACCGCGCGAGGGATGCGACGTGTTCCAGGATTTTGACGGCTCGTCGTCGCGCTGGCCCTTGCGGTCGAAATGCCCGACCATGGCGGCGCCTTGCGTGCTGCTTGTCCAGTTCTTGCAGGTGCGGTCCTCACCGGCCGCAAACGCCGTACCATCGGCCTGCGATCCCGTCAGCACGTCGTGGCGGTTCGGCGTGTCGCCGGCACCGTTGATGACGTCGCCCTTCTCGGACAGCGCGGTCTGCTTGGTGAGATTGTTGCCGGCGCTGTGCAGATCGGCGACGTCCTTGGCGACCACGACGCCCTTCACATTCTTCCACGGGCCCTTGCCGATGCGATCGCGCGCGTTCACCGCCACCTGGCCATCGGTCGCCTGGGTCGAGAGATAGGCGCGCCATGTCTTCGGCGCGCCGAAACCCGCGGCCTGCGCCAGGGTCTGGCAATGATTGTCGGCGCCGGCGAGGCCGCCGAGATTGCCGCCATTGCCGATGCCGTTGCTGGTCACGAAGAAGCTGGTGTCAGCGGTCTGCGCCGCGGCCGGCGGCGCGGCGATGACGACAAACGCAAGACAGGCAGGAACCGCAATTTGCGCAATGTTCTTCATCTCTTCCTCCCGATGGTTGTTATGGTCCGCTGACATCAACCCGCTGCTCGTCCGGATATTCCGGCCGCGACACGCGAATGAAGCGCACAAAACGAAAGCGCCGCGGTTGATGCCGCGGCGCCTTGTGTTGTCATGTCAGGCAATCGATCAGTTGGTCTGCTGGATCGCCGAGAGCTCCCAATTGCCGCCGCGCTGCCGCACGAAGGTCCAGACCTCGGTGATCTCCTCCGGCTGCCCGCCGCTGACCTGGCGGCCGGTGCCACGCTCCAGCATGGTGTCGACCAGCGCGTAGCGCATCGCGACCGTCGCATATTCGCTGTCGCCTTCACGCCAGGCTTCCGCGAGATCGCCCTGCAAGAGCTTCACATTGGACGTCTTGTTGGTGACGTTGCGCGCCTTGTTCTCCTCGAGATCCTTCGAGAAGTACGACACCATTTCCGGCGTCGCGAGCGTGTGCAGCTTCGCGATGTCCTCGTTCGACCACGCGGCCTGGATGTCGCCGAGCAACCGCTCGAACGTCTCGTAGTCACCAGGTGTGATCTCGACCGGCGCGTTCGATCCGCCGCCGAGGCCAAAGCCGAAGCCCGAACGGGCGTTGGCCTGCGGACCGGGGCCGACGTCGGGTCCACCCGCGTAGGCGGCGGCTGGCGCATTGCGCCGCTGCCACCACGACATCGCGAGCCGGACCACCAGCACGATCAGGCCGATCTGCAGCAGCAAGCCGAGCATCGACGACAGGCCGCCAAGGCCCGAGAACAGGCCACCGCCGAACAGCATGCCGAACAGGCCGGCACCAAGGAAGCCCGCAGCCAGGCCGCCGAGCAGGCCGCGCCCCATTCCGCCGCGGCCGAACA
>NZ_JACMYP010000170.1 GCF_020889705.1 Bradyrhizobium altum
CCAGCACCGTGCGCGGGCTCGCCCGGCTGCTCCGCCGCAACCCGACCGACGCCGAGCGGATCCTGTGGCAGGCGCTGACGCGGGATCGCCGCTTCGCCGGCCAGTTCAAGCGCCAGACCCCGGTCGGCCGCCACATCCCCGACTTCGTCTCCTTCGTGCACCGGCTCGCGATCGAGCTGGTCAATGCTGGCGAGAGCGACGCCATCGGGACGGACCGCGCCAAGCGCAGAGCCTGGCTCGAGGCGCGCGACTATCGGGTGGTCGACGTGCAGGTGGCCGATGTCGAACGTGACCTCGACGGCGAGCTGGCGCGGCTGGAGGGGAGTTTGCAGCAGGAGCGGTGAGCTTTCGCCGTCGTTCTGTCTGCGTGGCAAGAGTGAGTTCGAGACACGACACTCTCCGCACGTCGTCCCTGCGAAAGCAGGGACCCATACTCCGCGGCCCGAGTTGTCAACGGGACTCGTCGTTCCACCATGGCGCAACAATGACCATTCGTGGTTATGGGTCCCTGCTTTCGCAGGGACGACACCAAGTGTGTTGCGCCACTTGTGAGTCATGCATCTGGGGTGCGGCTCTTCTGTTGCTCGCTAACCCGCACCAGTTGCAATTGCTCGAGCAGTAGCGATTGGTCGGTGAGGTGTCGGTCCTATCCGGCGCCTCGAACTTCAACGTGGCCATGCTGCCTTCTCAAGCGCGTGAAATCTGCTAGATTTTGTCTGGCCAGCCCTCCGGCAATCGGATCTGTAGAAGAGGGCGGCAGCGTACCATCGATCCGCGCGCGGCATTTCTTGCGCGCCAGCTACGTAGTTTTGCACATGGCCTTCGCACCGTTGAACACCGGTGTGCACATTTCGCTGACGTACGTTTTTGAAGCCAGAAATCGATCTGAGTCCTATCGCAATACTTAATTGATTGGAGGCGTCGTCATGATCCGTATCGGATCGCTAGCGCTCGTTATCGGCGTACTATTGACCGGCCCGGTCAGCGCAGAATCGGAATTGGTCGCGCGCGGTGATTACCTCGTCAATGGCATCCTGACCTGCGGCAATTGCCATACTCCGAAGGGACCGTCAGGGGAGATCAGCGACAAGGCTTTTTCCGGCGGCGCGTCATGGGATGAGCCACCGTTCAAGGTCACGGCCCCGAACATCACCCAAGACAAGGAAACCGGCATCGGCAACTACACCGACACCGAACTCAAGCAACTGCTGCGAAAGGGCATCAAGCGCAACGGCACGCGGGTCGCCATGATCATGCCAAGTGGCTTCTACGAGATCATGACCGATCGCGATCTCGATGCGGTGATCGCATATCTGCGCACGATCAAGCCGATCAGGAATGCGGTACCGGAGCCAATCTACAAAATATCACAGGGGCATCCTGTTCCCCCGGGCGGTGAAGGCCCGTACACCGAAGCGATGTTGGGCGACAAGGTGCAGCAGGGATTCTACCTTGCCACGATTGCCCACTGTATGGAGTGCCATACCCCGATGGGGCCGCAAGGGCGAGAATATGCGACCAGCATGGGCGCCGGCGGCGGCAAGTTTACGGGACCCTGGGGCGTCTCGGTTTCGCGGAACATCAGCTCCAGCAAGACCAAAGGCATTGGCGGCTGGACCGATGACGAGATCAAGCGCGCGATCACTCAGGGCGTCAGCAAGGACGGCAGCAAGCTCAATCCGCCGATGGGCTTCCATTACTACGCCACCGTGTCAGCCGCCGATCTCGACGCCATCGTCGTCTATCTGCGCACGGTGCCGCCAAAGGAATAGCTTGAAAGCCGCGACGCGCTCCGCTGAAGCGTGCCTCAGGCGGCGCTGTAGCCGCCGTCGACCACCTGCGATGCGCCCGTCATGAAGGACGCCTTGTCCGAGCACATCCAGACCACGGCCTCCGCGATTTCCTCGGGCACGCCCAGGCGACGTGCGGGCACCTTGGCGATGATCTCGTCGTAACGTTCGTCCATCGTCTCCTTGGTCATCGGCGTCTTGATGTATCCCGGATTGACGCAATTCACGCGGATGCCGTCCTGGGCGTATTCGATCGCAGCAGACTTGGTCAGCCCGACGACGCCGTGCTTGGCCGCGACGTAGTGGCCCGACGTAGCAAGGCCGACCAGCCCGGCGATCGAGGCGGTGTTGACGATCGCGCCGCCGCCGCCCTGCTTCAGCATTTGGGCGATCTCGTATTTCAGGCACAGGAACACGCCCATCAGATTCACCGAAAACATCTTCGCCACGGAGGCCTGCGTGAGCTCATGGATGCGTTGGCCGGACGGGCCGACGGAGCGCCCGGCCACGCCGGCATTGTTGAACGCGCAATCGATGCGCCCGAACGCCGATACCGTGCGTGCCACCATGTTGGCGACACCAGCCTCGTCGGTGACGTCGCCCTGGATCGCGATCGACTGGCCGCCCGCGGCGTTGATGAGCGCGACCGTCTGTTCGATTCCATCCTTCGAGAGATCCGACACCGCCACGCGCGCGCCTTCGCGCGCCATGGCAATCGCTGTTGCCCGGCCGATGCCGGAGCCGCCGCCCGTCACCAATGCGGCCTTGCCGTCCAGAATGCCTGCCATGAGAAACTCCTCCAGCGCGGTTAGCGCTTGCCTTCGATTGCGATCTCGACGAGGTACGGGCGCTGCGCCGCGACAGCCTTTGCGACTGCGCCGGCGATGTCGTCGGCCTTCTCAACCCTGACGGCCTCGACGCCCATGCCGGCCGCGAGATGCACGAAGTCGAGCGCGGGACCGGTGATGTCCATGTTTTGATAGGGATGCTGGGTGCCGGCTTCGAAGTTCTGTCGCCAGACGTCCACATTGTGCTTGAGAATGCGGTACTCGCGGTTCGCCAGCACCACGAACACGATCGCGAGCTTGTGGTGCGCGGCAGTCCATAGCGCCTGGATCGCATACATCGCCGAGCCGTCGCCGGAGATCGCGACAACCGGACGGTCCGGCATTGCGACCTTGACGCCGATCGCGCCGGCAAGACCCTGGCCGATGCCGCCGCCGCGTCCGCCGAAATAATCGCCGAAGCCGCGATAGTCGAAGGCGCGGGCGAGATCGAGGCTCGCCGTGATGCTCTCATCGACGATGACCACATCGTCAGGCAGACCGCGACGCAGTTCCGCGGTGACCCGCGGCATCGAGCTTGGCTCTCGGTTCCAGCTCTTCTCGACGCGCGCGCGATAGGCTTCCTTCTCCTTCGCCTGCAGTTCGGCTAGCGCAGCGTTGCGGTTTTGCGCAGCCTGCCTGAAGTCCGCGCTCACCTTGGCGCGCAACGCGTCCGTCAACGCACCGAGGCTGACAGCGATGTCACCAACGATGCCGGCATCGAGCCGGTTGTTGAGCGCGAGACGCTCGGCCGAGGCTTCGATCTGGAGCAGGGACGCGCCGTCGGGAATGTGGCCATCGGGCGCAAACCAGATGTCCTCGAAGAAAGGACCGCCGATCAGCAGCACGAGATCGGTATCGCCGAGCACCTTGCGTACCTGCCGGGCATCGCCCGGGAGCGACTGACGATAGCTCGGATGGTTGGTCGGAAAGGGCGTGTGATGCCGCAACCCTTCGAACCACACGGTGGCACCGATCGTTTCAGCAAGCGCGACCAGCGCCTGCTCGCAGCCCGATCTCGCGACGTCGTCGCCGGCGATGATGGCCGGATTTTTCGATTTCAGAAGCAGCGCGACCAGCGCTTCGATACCTGCCGGATCGGGGCGTGTCGACCGCCACAAATTGTCCGGCGTCGATGCATCGACCGCGGTCTCCTGTTCCAGGACGTCGATCGGGAGCGATACGAACACCGGCCCCTGCGGCGCATCGGTCGCCACCTTGAACGCGCGTCGCATGATTGGTGCGATCTCGTCGGCGCGCTCGATCTGAACGCTCCACTTTGTCACCGGTGCTGCCATTGCAACGAGGTCGTGGCCGAGCAGCGGATTGTTGAGCCGCATGCGCGTGTCCTGCTGCCCCGCCGTCACGACCACGGGCGAATTTGCTTTCAGCGCGCCATAGAGCGAGCCGATACCGTTGCCAAGGCCGGGAGCGACGTGCAGGTTGGCAACGGTGACGCGTCCCGATGCCTGCGCGTAGAAGCTGGCGGCGCTGACTGCGACGCCTTCATGCAGGGCCATGATGTATTCGAGTTGCGGAAACGCCGGCAGGCTGTCGAGCAGCGGCGTTTCGGTCGTGCCGGGATTGCCGAAGATATGACGCACGCCATGCGACACGAACGATTCCATCAGCACACGGCGTCCACGCATTCACGTCCTCCCGGTTGGTTCGGCTCCGTTTCGCGCATCATCGGCCGATGAGGGGCCGATGGCAACTGCGAGACGGTTCGCGTCCTCGCCGCGCTGGCTTTCGCGGAACGCCGTGGACGATCACGCCTTCGAGATGCCGCCGTCGATCACGGGGCCCATCGGCTCGTAGCGTTCGCCGCTGAAGCGCGTCAGTTTTGCAACTGCTCGAGCGGATAGTAGTCGGTCGGCGAGGTGTTGATCTTGATGCCCGGCAGCAGCATGTCGGATTCGACGTCCCTGAGGTTTGCCGCCTGCCTGATGATGTTTTCGGGCGAGACGTCGTCGCTGCATTGCTTGAGCACCTGAACCAGGATCTGGCTGGTGAGATAGCCGGTGACCGCATAGATGTCGTTCTTGGCCGCCGCGGGATCGTATTTGTCGAGGAAGGCGTGCCATTTCTGAATGGCGGGATCGCTGTCCCAGGCGGCGTCGACGGGATCCTTCAGATAAGCGCTCGAAATGATTCCCTTGGACACGTCGAAGCCCGCGGCCTTCAGGGTCGAGCCGGCGGAGGAGGCGTTGTTGCCGATGTAATGCGCCGGCTGCCAGCCGAGCTCGGCGATCTTCTTGATGCCTTGCGCCGCGAATTTCGGCGTGGTCATGCTCATGAACACGTTGGCACCGGCGGATTTGCAGCGGACCACCTGGCTGTCGATGGTCGGGTCGGCGGTCTCATAGGACAGCTCGGCGACGATTGCGGAGGTCTTGCCGCCGAGTCCGTCCTTGAAACCCTTCAGCACGTCGCGTCCGAAATCGTCGTTCTGGTAGACGATGCCGATCTTGGGATCATTCTGTGTCGACAGGACGTGCTGCGCGAAGGCCCGGCCCTCGATCTGGTAGCAGGGCTGGAAACCCATGGTGTAGGGGAAGTTCTTGTAGTCGCCGAACTTGGTCGCGCCTGAGGCGATGAAGAGGTGCGGGACCTTCTTCTGGTTCATGTACTTCATGATCGCGGCGTTGGTCGGCGCACCGAGCGGCGCGAACAGCACGTCGATCTCGTCGCCCTCGACCAGCTTGCGCGCCTGCTCGACGGTTTTGGCCGGGCTGTAGGCGTCGTCATAGGTGATGTACCTGATCATGCGGCCGTTGATGCCGCCTTGCTCGTTGATCATCTTGAAATAGCCGCCCGGCGTACGGCCGATCGACGAATAGACCGCAGCCGGTCCCGAATAGGCGTCGATGTTGCCGATCACGATCTCGGTCTTGCCCTTGGCAATGGCGGGCTTGCCGAGCAGCAGCGTGGCCGACGTGGCAGCAGCGCCTTTGATGAGATGACGGCGGGTGAGGTGGGGTGAACGGTTCCCTGGCATTGTAGTCCTCCGCTTCTTCTTGTTGGCCGTTTTGGCAGCCTTTGACGGGTATGTCGGCCTGAAGCATTCCACAGCGCTCAAGCCGGATCAAACCAGTCTATGAGCGCTGCGCAGCGGAACTTGTGCGCAGTCGCTACCATCAGGAATATTGCAGCGGTGTCAGGGTCCGGCGCGGCGCCGCAGATCACATGATCCGAAGCGCCGGGTACCGAGGCCGGTCAGGCCGGCAGGGCCCGGCTCGCCGTGCGACCATGCGCGCTGAGCTCGCGCACCGGAAACACGCGATCGTAAGCGATGTTGAAGACGAACGCGTAGACCAGATAGAACGCGACGATGGAGATATCCATCATCAGCGCAGCCCACAGCGAGATGCCGAGATACCAGGCGACGAACGGGATCAGCAGCACGATCAGGCCGGCCTCGAACAGCATCGCGTGCGCGACGCGGATCGGCATCGTCTTGGTGACACGGCCGGTGACGCGGACCAGCGCGTGGTCGAAGCCAAGATTGAACAGCAAGTTCCAGATCGTCGCCACCGTCGCCGAGACGACGCCGATGACGCCCATATGGGCGACCGGCTGATTGAACAGCCAGGCGGCTGCCGGCGTGAAGATGGCGATACCGATCAGTTCGAACAGGACTGCGTGCCTGACCCGGTCGGAGAAGGAACGCATAGACATTTTGAACCCTTTCTGTCGTTGTGACCGGGTTTCTATCTGATATTGTGGGAGTACAAAGATAAGTAATATCTGGAAAAGAGATAGATGCCCGTTTCCATGGACCAGCTCGAATCCTTCGTGGCGGCGGCCGAGCAGGGCTCGTTCTCCGGTGCGGCACGGCTTCTGAAGAAAGCGCAATCGGCGGTCAGCACCCACGTCGCCAATTTGGAAACAGACCTCGGGATTGCGCTGTTCGACCGGGCCGGTCGCAACCCGGTGCTGACCGAAGCCGGTGCGCGGCTGTTGCCGGAAGCAAGATTGATCCTCGATCGCCGTGAGCATCTGATCGGCGTCGCGAGCAGTTTCGAGGCGCATGTCGAGAAGCGCCTGGTGGTGGCGATCGACGAGCTCTATCCGGAGAGCGCGGTCGGCGAGCTGTTTGCGGAATTCGCCAAGCGCTTTCCTTATGTCGAAGTGGAGCTGCTGTTTCCGATCATGGAGGACGTCAGCCGCCTCGTGCTCGACGGCAAGGCCGATGTCGGCGTGATGTGGCGGCAGGAGCATCTGCCGCCCGAGCTCGGCTTCAAGACCATCGGCTGGGTGCCGCTGCAGCTCGTGTGCGGCAAGAACCATCCGCTGGCGCATGGCCGGGTGGACTGGGAGGAGCTGAAGCGGCATCGCCAGATCATGGTCACGGTGCGCAACGAGGGCACCGAGCGGCACCGGCTTCGTGTCGCCGCGGAGGTGTGGTGGGTGGAGAGCCATTGGGTGATCCTGCAGATCCTCAAGCAAGGCGTCGGCTGGGCGCTGATCCCTGGGCACATCATGGCGAGCTCGCAGGTTGCCGACGAACTGGCAATTCCCGAGCTGGAATTCGACGAGGGCGCGCATCCCGTTGCGCTCGAAGTGGTCTGGCACAAGCAGCGGCCGGCGGGGCCGGCGGCAAAATGGCTGCGTCGCCGGTTCGCCACGCGGCCGCCGATGCTCCGCATGTGACGGGACATGCGCGTCAGGCAACGTCGTTTGTCGCATGGGAGCTGACATCGCGACCGCGATGTGTTGCCATGCGAGCCGCACTGACCGGACAGGGTGGAGACGATGGCGAAGCAATTGGAAGGCAAGGTCGCGGCGGTGACCGGGGCGGCGTCGGGCATTGGACTTGCGAGCAGCGAGGCGATGCTGGCCGCGGGCGCGCGCGTGGTGATGGTCGACCGTGACGCGGCCGCGCTGCAAGCGCTCGCCGGCAAGCACGGCGATGCGGTGACCCCGCTGGTCATCGACCTGCTCGATCCGAAGGCCTGCGCGACGCTGTTGCCCGCGATCCTCGAGAGGGCCGACCAGCTCGACATCCTGCATGCCAATGCGGGGATCTATGTCGGCGGCGATCTCGTCGATGCCGATAACAGCGCGATCGACCGGATGCTGAACCTCAACGTGAACGTCGTGATGAAGAACGTGCACGACGTGCTGCCGCACATGATCGCGCGCGGGACCGGCGACATCATCGTGACCAGCTCGCTCGCCGCGCATTTCCCGACGCCGTGGGAGCCGGTCTATGCGTCGTCGAAATGGGCGATCAACTGCTTCGTCCAGACGGTGCGGCGCCAGGTGTTCAAGCACGGCGTCCGCGTCGGCTCGATCTCGCCCGGGCCCGTGATCAGCGCGCTGCTCGCGGACTGGCCGGCGGAGAAGCTCGAGGAGGCCAGGGCGGCGGGCAGCCTGCTGGAGGCGAGCGAGGTCGCCGAGGTCGTGATGTTCATGCTGACGCGGCCGCGCGGCATGACCATCCGCGACGTCGTGATGCTGCCGACGAATTTCGATCTGTAGGCAACATCGCGCCAATACCGTCGCCGGCGCGCCGTTGCGGCACAGGCAACGAAAGGTTGTGTTGCGGGCAGGGGCTTTGCCACTAGTCTCCCGGTGGGCGTGGGGGACAAAGTGACAGAACGGATAAAACGTGCATTCGCCGCAAAGGCGATGATGATCGCGCTTGGCGTGTTGTTGGCGCCGATTCCGGCTGCTCGTGCACAACTTCTCCTGCCGGCCAAGTGCACCGTAGCCGGAAATATCAGCCTGGATGATCGCATCGCAGGTTGCACTGCCTTGATCGACGCGATGTCGACCAATTTGCAAGGGGCGATCTCCGCGCATTTTCGACGCGCCACGCTCTATCTTGATAAGGGCGACGTTGATCGGGCAATCGAGGACTACAATTTCGTCGTCGAGCGCGATCCGAACAATCAGATCGCCCTTCTCCGCAGGGCGTGGGCGTATAAACGGAAGGGCGAGATCGATAGAGCGCTTGCCGACTACGGTCGAGCCATCGAACTCGCTCCAAAAGACACCTACGCATACCTGGGACGGGCTGGCGGCCACTTGATCAAGAAGGATGTTGACAGCGCGATCGACGACTACGGCCGAGCCCTTCTAACCCATCCCGACAATGTGGCTGCGTATGTCGGCCGCGGGCGCGCCTACAATCTCAAGGACGAGCCAGATCGGACCATAGCTGACTGCAATCGTGCGATCGAGATCAGCCCAGAACGCGGGACGGGGGTGGGCCTCATTTGCCGCGGACACGCTCACATCATCAAGGGCGACATCGAGCTCGCATTGGACGACTTCAATCAAGCTATCCGTTTCAATCCAAAAAATCCCCTGCCTTGTGTTGGTCGCGCCAGCATCCTTCGCGCTCGCGGCGACCTCGAACTGGGACTATCCAACATCAAGCAGGCGATCGAGCTGACGCCGAACGATCCTCAACTTCATCGCTGGGGCGGGGAGCGCTTACTTTCAAGGCGGGCTCCTGTCGGAAGCGCACGACGAGTTCGTCCGCGCCAGCGAGCTCGATCGGAAGGATGTTTACACACTGCTATGGCTCGACCTCGTGCGCCAGAAGACGGGCCAACCAAGCGGACTTGATGAGGCCTCCGGGCGGCTCGACCAGTCGCAATGGCCGGCGCCGATCGTTCGCTTGTTCCTCGGCGCCACAACGCTGGAGGCGGTTATTAAAGCCGCCGACGATGCCAATCCGGTCAAGGTGAAGGGGCAGCTTTGCGAAGCGCATTTCTATGCCGGCGAGCTGGCGCTGGCGAAAGATGCAACGGACGAAGCCGTGCGGCTGCTTCGCCTCGCCGCGGACGGATGCCCGAGGATCTACTTTGAATGGGCGCCAGCCAATGCCGAGCTTCACAAGCTCGACACAAAGCACTGACGACGTTTTGCCGATCGCTGCGCCGCGTTCCTGCCGGATTTCGCCTCAGGCGGCGCCGCGATCGAGAGCCGGCGTGGGGTCCATTTTCGTCAGCCGGCGCAGCGCCGCGACATTGGTGGCGACGGACGCCAGGCGGCACTGTGCCTTGCCGTCGGATTTGGCTTCATAGAGCGCGGCATCGGCAACGGCCAGGAGCTCCTCGGCCTCGGTGCCGTGCTCGGGCGACACGGCGACGCCGACGCTGACGCCGACCTTTGCGAAGATGCCGTCGGCGAGCCGGTAGGGCATCGTGACAGCCTGGATGATGCGCTGGCCGATCCCGAGCGCCTGCTCCGCGGTGACGCCGTTCGCCAGCACCACGAATTCATCGCCGCCGAGCCGCGCGATCACCGCGGTCTCGGGCAGAGCGCGCCGCAGCCGCTCGGCGGCCAGCATCAGCACCTGGTCGCCGCCCGCGTGGCCGTAGGTGTCGTTGATCGGCTTGAAACTGTCGAGGTCGAGGAACAGCAGCGCGAACGGCCTGCCATGTCCGGCCGGCGCCGCCAGCTTCGTGTTCAACGCGGCGACGAAACCGGCGCGATTGCGCAGGCCGGTCAGGGTGTCGTGATGGGCAAGATGGCCGTTCTCACGCTCGGCGCGCATGGTTGCGATCAGCATCTTGTTGAGGCGGAAGGCCGCGACCGTCATCGCCGCGAGATACATCGGCACCTGCAGGAACACGATGAACAGCAGCGGCTCGCCGGCCAGGGCTGCGCCCGGCACGATCGGGCCGAGGCTGAGCAGGATCATGGTTCCGGCCAGGCGCGGGGCGCTGAAGTTGCGGAAGCAGATGCCGCCGACCATCGCCGCCGCCGACAGCGAGGCCAGCATCGCAACCACCCAGTCGCCGCTTGCAAGGCTGATCAGGATGCCGAAGCCGACGCTGGTGCTCCAGGCGACCGCAAGGACGAGGTGCGGATCGGTTGGCGTCGGCCGCCCTTCGCGTGCCGCACGATGCGCAGCCACGAGCACCGCCAGTCGCGAGAGGCAGATGACGAGTTCGAGGATGACCCAGGCGATGAATGGCGCGGTCGGCTCGCGGATCGCAATCACGGCCGCGACGGCGACCGTGTTGACCGCACCGGCTGCGAACACCGGCAGCGAGCCATAGAGATCCCCGATCAGCGCCGAGCGGATGTCGTCGGGCACGCCCGGACCCGCATCGGCGAGCCAGCGCGTCACGCCCCAGTGCGGCTGGCTGTATCGTCCTTTTTCGGACTGCATTGTTCTTGCCCCGTACTTTCACGTGCCAACTGACCCGGCCGGAGCTAACGGGCGTTTAAGGCCGCGGCGGATCGCGCGGTGTGATTGACGACAGGTAAATCCGGCGGGCGATCGCGCCGCCGAATACCGATGTCGGAGGCTGCGATGCGGCCGTTGGTCGCGACGATCCGTTCGGCCGGCGGTTGATTTTCAGGCGGGCGTGCCGTTCAAGGCGGGCAACGAGGTGATCGGGGGCGTCGCTCTATCGCGGCGTCCTTCGCTGTCAGACTGCCATGAGTTCGTCCGCGCGGCCCGTGCGCTTCGCCTTCTTCAGCTTGGCCGGCGCGAACAGATTGCTGGCGGCGAGGCCCGCGGTGTCGGCGACACCGGGATCACATGACACCATGGCGGCGACGATGGCGCCGTCGATCAACAGCGCGAGCTGGTGCGCGAGCACCGCCGGTTCGCTCGCGCCCATCTCGCCGGCGAGCTTCTCGATGTGCGCCAGCACCACCTTCTTGTGCTTCAGCGCGATGTTGCGGAACTGCTTGGCGTCCTTGTCGTGCTCGGCGACCGCGTTGATGAAGGGGCAGCCGTAGAAGCGTTCCTCGGCGAACCAGCTCTTCAGGGCGGGGAAGATCCGCGCCAGCTTGGTCTGTGGATCGCCGCCGCCGGCTTCGATCGCGCCGATGAACCACTCACGCCACTGCTTGCCTTCGCTTTCCAGCACGGCATGCACAAGGTTGGTCTTCGAGCCGAACAGCTTGTAGAGCGTGGTCTTGGCGGTTCCGGCCTCGTCGATGATCGCATCGATGCCGGTGGCGTTGATGCCGTTCTTGCAGAACAGATGCGTCGCCGCGCTGAGCAGGCGGCCGCGCGCGGATTCGTCGTCGCCGGCGGCGAACGCGGCGGCAGGTTTTTTCTTCGCAAGCGATTTGACCATGCGCGGCAGTAAATCGGAGCGCGGTGAAATCATCAAGCCGCATCTTCACGGGGGCGGGCATGTGCGCCGTCCTGCGCTCAAAATAATCGCTGCGGCGCGGCAGATGCACCGCGTTTGAGCAGCCGCGCCCTGATCAATCCGCAGGCAGGCACAGCTAAGCGTCTGCGGGATTTCGCCTTTTGATTTGGCAGAGGACTGGCACGCTTCGTGCAGGAAACAGACCGTTCGGTATCCTGACCCAATCCATCGCTCCCAGGGAGAAAACTGATGACCGCTGTCGCTCAAAAAACCGCACTGACCGGTTGCCTCGCGCCGATCGATAGAGGCGGGCTCGAGCAGCTGATTGCCAACGGCAAGGCCAACCCGAAGGTCATCAAGACCTTGAAGTGCAAGACGGTGGCCGAGGGCAAGTTCCGTCACGCCAACTACATCCGCAACCTCGCGCCCTACATCGTCGACGAGCCGCCGGGGCTGCTCGGCGACGACACGGCGCCCAATCCCTCCGAGGCCTCGCTCGCCGCGCTCGGCTCCTGCCTTGCGGTCGGCCTGCACGCCAACGCCGTGCATCGCGGCTGGATCGTCAACAAGCTCGAGCTCGAGCTCGAGGGCGACCTCAACATCACCGCGGTGTGGGGCACCGGCGACGTCAGCGAGAAGCCGGTCGGCTTCACCGACGTCCGCGTCAAGGTCGACATGGAATGCGAGGGCGTTGCGCAAGACGAGATCGACGCGCTGGTGGCGCATGTGAAGAAGTGGTCGCCGGTCGCCAACACGTTCACCCGCCCCGTCAATCTCGAGGTCAGCGCGTAAGGCTCGACCGGCAATTCAAGGTGCGGAGACCAACCATGGGTTCACTGGCTTTATCGCGGGTCGCAGCTCAAGATCCCGCACCGACCATCACGGACGAGGTCGCGCGCCTCGCCCGTCAGGAGCTGGCACCGCTCGCATCCGCGATCGATGCCGGCTCGGTCTATCCCGGCGAATTCCTGCGCCGGCTCGGCAAGGTCGGCGCGTGGAGCAGCCACGTGCCGCAGGAGGGGCCTGCCGACCTGCGCTGGGCGATCCAGTCGATGGCCGCGCTCGGCGAGGTCTGCGGCGCCACCGCCTTCATGGCGTGGTGCCAGAACACGCTGGTCTGGTACGTCGCCAACTCCACCAACATGAAGCTCGCCGCGCGCTTCGGCAACTGCTTCTCCAGCGGGCGTGCGCTCGGCGGCACCGGGCTTTCCAACCCGATGAAGAGCTTCTTCGGCATCGAGCGGCTGAAGTTGAAGGGCCGCAAGGTCGACGGCGGCTACATCGTTCGCGGCGCGCTGCCCTGGGTGTCCAATCTCGGCCCCGACCATTACTTCGGCACGATCTTCGAGCGCGAGGACGAGGGCAGCAGGGGCGAGCCGGGCAGCACCGTGATGTTTCTTGCCGATTGCGCCGATCCCGCGATCACGCTGACGCCGTGCAAGCCGTTCCTGGCGATGGACGGCACCGGCACCTACGGCGTCCAGTTCCGCGACGTGTTCGTGCCGGACGAGCTGATCCTCGCCGAGCCGGCTGCGCCGTTCGTTAAGAAGATCCGCGCCGGCTTCATCCTGCTGCAGGCCGGCATGGGCCTCGGGCTGATGAAGGATTGCATCAACATCATGGACGAGGTCCATGCACCGCTCGGCCACGTCAATCGCTATCTGCCGCAGCAGCCGCTGCAATTCCGCGAGCTCTATGCCGAGTTCGAGAAGGAGGCGATGACGCTGGCAAGCGATCCCTACAACACCGATGACAGCTATTGGCGCCGCGTCGTCGCGCTGCGCCTGCGGATCGGCGATGCCAGCGTCGCGTTCGCGCATGCGGCGATGCTCCATTGCGGCGCGCGCGGCTATCTGATGAGCCACCGCGCCCAGCGCAGGCTGCGCGAGGCCTATTTCGTCGCCATCGTCACGCCTGCCACCAAGCAGCTGCGCAAGATGCTGGCGGACGGGTGATGAGAGTTCGGGACCACCACAACTGCAACCACAAACAGGAGAGAGCCATGACGGACGTTCTGACCACCGCCGGCGAACTTGCCGAGCTCGTCAAGAAAGAACCATGTGTCATCATCGACACGCGGAATCCGGATGCCTATGCGGCCGGCCATCTGCCCGGCGCCGTCAACGTGCATGACATCTTCACATTCCTTGCGACCTCGACGCCGGAAGGCATCCACGAGCTGAAAACCAAGTTCGCCGACGCCTTCGGCGCCGCCGGTCTCTCCGGCAAGGAGACCGCCGTGATCTACGAGCAGTCGATGAATTCCGGCTTCGGCCAGTCCTGCCGCGGCTACTACCTGCTGACGATGCTCGGCTATCCCAAGGTGAAGGTGCTGCATGGCGGCTTCGATGCCTGGAAAGCCGCCGATCTGCCTGTCACCACCGACGTTGCGGTGCCGCCGAAGGCCTCCTTTGCGATCGTGCCGGAGGCCGGCGATATCATGATCGACGCCAAGGCGATGCTGGCCGCGGTCGGCAAGCCCGGCGTCGCGATCCTCGACGTGCGCGACGTCGACGAGTGGATCGGCGAGAGCTCCTCGCCCTACGGCAAGGATTTCTGCCCGCGCAAGGGCCGCATCCCCGGCGCCGTCTGGCTGGAATGGTACCGGATGATGAAGCCGACCGGCGAAGGTCAGCGCTTCAAGTCGAAGGAGGAGATCCTGGCGGAATGCGCCACCGTCGGCATCTCGCAGACCACGCCGGTCTATCTCTACTGCTTCAAGGGGGCGCGCGCCTCGAACACCTTCCTGGCGCTGAAGAACGCCGGCGTGAAGGACGTGCGGATGTACTTCGGCTCATGGAACGAGTGGTCGCGCGACCCGGCGCTGCCGATCGACGAGGGTCTGCCGACCGCCGCCGTCGTCACGGACAAGGCGGCATAGAACCTGCATGTTTGTTGGCGTCCGGCGGCGCAAAACGCGGCCGGACGCCGATCAATGCACCTGATCGCGGAGCTCTCCGTAGTTCGGTGCGACAATGGGGCGCAGCATGTCCACGTCAGATGATCCCTTCGACGCCGACCGCGCGCTCGTGCGATCCGGCTGTGCCTGTGGCCGGCATCGCTCAACCGCCGAACATGTGCGTGCCGAGCGCACGCTGCGCTGCGAGCCGGTCGCCGATCTCAGCGAGCAGAAGCGCTACGAAGGCATCGTCGCGTCGGCGGTGATGCGGGCCGTGTTTCCGCAGGATGTCGCGCGCCGCGTCCTCCTGAAATCGGTTGGCGCCGCGACCGCGCTCGCCGCGCTGTCGCAGTTCTTCCCGCTGAAGACGGCGACGGAGGCGTTCGCCGACGCGGGACCGCCGGAGAAGAAGGACTTGAAGGTCGGCTTCATCCCGATCACCTGCGCCACCCCGATCATCATGGCGGCGCCGCTCGGCTTCTATGCCAGGCAGGGCCTCAACGTCGAGGTGGTGAAGACCGCCGGCTGGGCCGTCATTCGCGACAAGACCATCAACAAGGAATACGACGCTGCCCACATGCTGGCGCCGATGCCGATCGCGATCTCGCTCGGACTTGGCGCCAACGCTATACCGTTCACCGTGCCCGCGATCGAGAACATCAACGGGCAGGGCATCACGCTTGCCATCAAGCACAAGGACAAGCGTGATCCGAAGGATTGGAAGGGCATGAAGTTCGCCATTCCGTTCGACTACTCCATGCACAATTATCTGCTGCGCTATTATCTCGCCGAGCACGGGCTCGATCCGGATACCGACGTGCAGCTCCGCTCGGTGCCGCCGCCGGAAATGGTCGCCAATCTGCGCGCCGACAACATCGACGGCTTCCTCGCGCCCGACAACATCTGCCAGCGCGCGATATATGACGGTGTCGGCTTCCTGCACATCCTGTCCAAGGAGATCTGGGACGGCCATCCCTGCTGCAGCTTTGCCGCGAGCCGCGAATTCATCACGACGGCGCCGAATTCCTTCGCGGCGCTGACCCGCGCGATCGTGGACGCCACCGGCTTTGCTGCGAAGGCCGAGAACCGCAAGCAGATCGCGGAGGCGATCGCGCCGGCCAACTACATCAACGCGCCGGTGACGGTGCTCGAGCAGGTCCTGACCGGCACCTACGCCGACGGCCTCGGCGGCGTGAAGACCGATCCGAAGCGCGTCGACTTCGATCCGTTCCCCTGGCAGTCCTTTGCGGTGTGGATGCTGACGCAGATGAAGCGCTGGGGCCAGATCAAGGGCGACGTCGACTATCACGCGGTCGCCGAGCAGGTCTATCTCGCCACCGACACGAAAAAGGTGATGGTCGAGATGGGGCTTGCGCCGCCGACGAGCTCGTACAAGTCGTTCTCGGTGATGGGAAAGACTTTCGATCCGGCCAAGCCCGACGATTATCTCGCGAGCTTCAAGATCAGGAAGTCGTCGTGAGGGGAGAAATTCTATCCACGCCGTCGTCCCTGCGAAAGCAGGGACCCATAACCACCGGCCCCAATTGTTGCGCTGAGTGTCTCCCTGCGCGCCCAACCGAGAGAGCACGGCGTATGGGTCCCTGCTTTCGCAGGGACGACGCGGGGAGGGAACGCACATGACTCTCTCCCTCCGTCTCCGCGCCGCGATCGTCTCGATCGTGCTATTCGCCGCCTTTCTCGGTGCCTGGCATCTCGCGACCCGCAGCAGCGGCACAACGGCGGCCATGAGCCCCGAATACGCCAGGCTGATGGGGCTGACGGCGACGCAGGGCAAGTCGGCGATGCCCGGGCCGCTCGATGTCGGCGCCAAGCTGTGGGAGCACCTCAAGCGGCCGTTCTACGACAACGGGCCGAATGACAAGGGGCTCGGCATCCAGCTCGCCTATTCGATCGGGCGCGTCGGGCTCGGCTATCTCATCGCGGTCGTCGTCGCGATCCCGCTCGGCTTCATGATCGGCATGTCGCCGCTGATCAGCAGAGCGCTCGATCCCTTCATCCAGCTGCTGAAGCCGATCTCGCCGCTGGCCTGGATGCCGCTCGCGCTCTACACCATCAAGGATTCCTCGATCTCGGCGATCTTCGTGATCTTCATCTGCTCGGTGTGGCCGATGCTGCTCAACACCGCGTTCGGGGTCGCCAGCGTGCGCAAGGAGTGGATCAACGTCGCGCGGACGCTCGAGGTCGGCACGATCAGGCGCGCCTTCACCGTGATCCTGCCGGCGGCGGCGCCGACGATCCTCACGGGCATGCGGATCTCGATCGGGATCGCCTGGCTCGTGATCGTCGCCGCCGAGATGCTCGTCGGCGGCACCGGCATCGGCTATTTCGTCTGGAACGAGTGGAATAATCTGTCGATCACCAATGTGATCATCGCGATCCTTTTGATCGGCCTCGTCGGCATGCTGCTCGACCAGGTGCTGGCGCGCTTCACGCGCATGGTGACGTTTCCGGAGTAGCGATGACCGACAAGTTCATCTCCATCGAGGGAATCGCCCGGCGTTATCCCGGCGCCGGCGGCGGCACCACCACGGTGTTCGAGGACTTCTGGCTGTCGATGACGCGCGGCGAGTTCGGCTGCGTGATCGGCCATTCCGGCTGCGGCAAGACCACGGTGCTGAACATCCTCGCCGGCCTCGACGAGCCGAGCGAGGGGACTGTCATCGTCGACGGGCAGGGCATCGAGGGCACCAGCCTCGACCGCGCCGTGATCTTCCAGAGCCATGCGCTGCTGCCGTGGCGCACGGTGCTCGGCAATGTCGGCTATGCCGTGAGCTCGAAATGGCGCAAATGGGACCGCGCCCGGGTCAGGGCCCACGCGCAGAAATTCATCGATCTCGTCGGGCTGACCGGCTCCGAGCACAAGCACCCGTCGGAGCTGTCGGGCGGCATGAAGCAGCGCGTCGGTATTGCGCGAGCGCTGTCGATCACCCCGAAGATCATGCTGATGGACGAGCCGTTCTCGGCGCTGGACGCGCTGACCCGCGGCACGCTGCAGGACGAGGTGCGGCGGATCTGCCTGGAGACCGGGCAGACCACCTTCATGATCACCCACGACGTGGATGAGGCGATCTTCCTTGCCGACAAGATCTTCCTGATGACCAACGGGCCCGGCGCGGTGCTGGCCGAGATCGTCGAGAACCCGCTGCCGAAGGAGCGCGGCCGCATCGACCTGCACCGTCATCCCTACTACTATGCGCTGCGCAACCATATCGTCGATTTCCTGGTCAGCCGCAGCAAAAGCTTTGCCGCTGAGGTGACCGAACACGATCCGCGCCACGTGCCGACGGTGCGGCCCGGCGTCGGCGAGCCGGTGATCGTCTCGCCGCCGCGCGTCGTCGAACCCAATCCCGCGCAGAGCGTTGCGCGCTGAAGCCTGAGGAGGAAACCCCATGAAACGCGAAGACCTCACCGAAAAGCTGCTCGACATCAAGCGCGAGAAGGGCTGGAGCTGGAAGCATATCTGCGAGAAGATCGGCGGCTATTCCGAAGTGCTGATCGTTGGCGCGATCCTCGGCCAGATGAAGCTGACAAAACCGCAGGCGGCGAATGCCGGCGAACTGTTCGGGCTGTCGAAGGCCGAGACTGCCATGCTCAACGAGGTGCCGATGCGCGGCGCCGGCACGCCGATGCCGCCGACCGATCCGCTGATCTACCGCTTCTACGAGATGGTGATGGTCAACGGCCCGGCGTGGAAGGCGCTGATCGAGGAGGAGTTCGGCGACGGCATCATGTCGGCGATCGACTTCGACATGGCGATGGAGCGCGTCGCGAATCCGAAGGGCGACCGCGTCAAGATCACGATGTCAGGGAAGTTCCTGCCCTACAAATATTACGGCGCCAGCGGCAACGTGCCGGAATACGGCTTCAAGGAAGAGTGAGACGATGGCGCGAATGGCGAGTAGCGAATGGTATCGTTACTCGCCAATGTCGAATGACCTCACAGGATCGTGCCCGGCGCGTAGCTCGCGGCTTCCGGCTTGGCCCGGGCGAGCGCGTCGACTTGCTGGGCGAAATAATCGACCTGGGCGCCGGCGTCGCCGGAATTAGCGCGACCCTGCTCGAGCACAAGCTGCAATTCGGCTTCGCTCAAGCCAAGCCGTCGATCGGCGGCGAGACGCTGCAGCAGATCGTTCTGCACGATCTTGCCGGTGCGCAGGTCGCCAATGGCGGCGACGGCGTGCTCCTTGATCGCCTCATGGGCGCCTTCACGGCCGGCGCCCTTCTTGACCGCTTCCATCATGACCGTGGTGGTCAGCAGGAAGGGCAAATAGCGGTTGAGCTCGGTCGCGACGACGGATTCGAACACCTCCATCTGATCGAGCACGGTGAGCAAGGTCTCAAGCAGGCCGTCGGTGGCGAGGAAGGCATCGGGCAGCATGACGCGGCGGACGACGGAGCAGGAGACGTCACCCTCGTTCCACTGATCGCCGGCGAGCCCGGAGGCCATCGCGAGATAGCCCTTCAGGATCACATGCAAGCCATTGATGCGCTCGCAGGAGCGGCTGTTCATCTTGTGCGGCATGGCCGACGAACCGACCTGGCCCTTGGCAAAGCCTTCGCTGGCGAGTTCATGACCCGCCATCAGGCGGATGGTCTTGGCGAAGTTGCCCGGACCGCTGGCGAGTTCGGTGAGCACGCTGACCGCACGGAAGTCGAGGCTGCGCGGATAGACCTGGCCAACGGCGTCGAGCGCTTTCGGCAGGCCGAGGTGAACGAGGATGCGCTCCTCGAGCGCGCGCGCCTTGCCGGCGTCGCCATTGAACAGGGTGATTTGATCGAGGCGCGTGCCCACTGCACCCTTCAGGCCGCGCGCGGGGTAGGTTTGCAGCACATTGACCAGGCTCTGATGTGCCAGCAGCATCTCTTCGCCTGACATGGCGATGCGCTTGCCGAGCGTAGTGACTTGCGCGGCCACGTTGTGGGTGCGTGCGGTGAACGGAATGTCGCGCAACTGCTGGGCGCGCTTCGCAAACCGAATCAGCGCGGCGATGCTCTTGGTCTCGACCAGCTGCAACGCGCGGTAGACCTGCAATTGCTCCACGTTTTCCGTGAGGTCGCGGCTGGTCATACCCTTGTGCAGGTGCTCATGGCCGGCCAGATCGCAGAACTCCTCGATGCGCGCCTTGACGTCGTGGCGGGTGACGCGCTCGCGCTGCATGATGGAGGCGAGGTTGATCTGGTCCTTGACGCGCTCGTAGCTTTCGATCACGCCGTCCGGAACCGGAATCCCGAGATCGCGCTGGCCCTTCAGCACGGCGATCCAGTAGTCGCGTTCGAGGCGAACCTTGCCCTCGCCACTCCAGATGGCGCGCATGGCGGGTGAGGCATAACGTTCAGCGAGAACGTTGGAAATGTGATCCTGGGACATGATCCCGCTCTCTTGGCATTGCCT
>NZ_JACMYP010000171.1 GCF_020889705.1 Bradyrhizobium altum
TGTGAAAATGGGTGTCTGGCACTCTGTCACGTTGGCGCACGACGTTGTCCTGGTCGTGGGTAGCTATGCCTTTTCACAGACATCGAAAGGCCATCAGCAATCAACACCGGCGCGGTTCTCCTTTGTACTGCGCCGTCAGGGCGACGCATGGAAGATCGTGCATCATCACTCATCTGCCAATCCAACTTGAAGGCCGAACCGAGCTACGCGGCGTCGCGCAGTTCGGGAAATTGAGTAACGAACTCAAGCGGAAATCAGCATTCGGCCCGTGCAATTGCAGGTGCAGAATCCTAAAGATGCGGTTTGCTCAGGGGCTTTCACGAACTTCCTAAGTTGTAGGCTGCTCCTCTTTAAGACGAGAGGGGCGATAGGATGGGGCCATACGCGTTCTTCGGCTCTTCATTTGCTATGTGATCTGACGCGTAACGGACGAGCAAGCCTGCCGCCTGGAACGCGCGCCTTTGCTCTTCTTTTTTGATTAATGCGTTCACGTCGGCAGCGGCTAAAGGGCGGCACACAGGGCTTTTGCCGCGCCGGTTGTGGCGTCGCATCTACGATTCAGCATGGCATTTCCTCTTCGTCCATCGGCGCCCCCGGGCCCGGCGTCGAACAAGAACTTCAGACGGCATGAGGGTGATAAATTCTGCTCCGCCTCGCCACTTTCTTGGCAAAATTACCCAAATTTACCCACTGTGGGCGGCCGACGTCAGGTCCGGCCAACCCACGGTCGACTAGGCTTGCCGAATTGAGCCCATCGCAGAGTGGGTCTGCCCTTGAAATGACAGGAGCGCCCAATGTCAATTGTCCCGCCCACGCCCGCGCAGTTGCGAGATGTCGCCTCACAATGCGGTCTTTCACTTACCGATGAGGATATCGTCTCCTTCCGCGGACTTATCAACGAATCCCTCGAGGCCTACAGGTACATCGAAGCCGTCCCGGATGAGTTGCCTCCAGTCAAATATCCACGCACCCCGGGGTATCAACCACCGCCGGAAGAAAATCTGCACAACGCATGGTACCGCAAGGCGAGGGTCGAGGGAGCACCGAGCGGAAAACTCAAGGGCAAGACTGTCGCTTTGAAAGATAACGTCATGTTGGCTGGGGTGCCAATGATGAACGGCTCGGCGACGCTCGAAGGATTTGTTCCGGACATCGATGCAACCATTGTCACTCGAATGCTCGATGCGGGCGCCGAAATCGCAGGTAAAGTGCATTGCGAATGCTTTTGTACATCCGGTGGAAGCCATACTGGTGCGCTCGGACCGGTGCATAATCCTCATAGGATGGGTTACTCTGCGGGCGGTTCGTCTTCGGGATCGGCCGTTGTCGTGGCGCTTGGCGAAGCCGATATGGCGATCGGCGGCGACCAGGGCGGCTCAATACGGATGCCGTCGTCGTTTTGCGGCATCTACGGCATGAAGCCCACCTGGGGTCTTGTCCCCTATACCGGCATCATGCCCAATGAGCTGACGCTCGACCACACCGGCCCTATGACCGCAACGGTCGCCGACAACGCCCTGCTATTGGAAGTAATCGCCGGAGACGACGGATACGATCCACGCATCAAAGCGCCGAAAGTCGAACAATATACGAAGGCGCTCGGTCAAAGCGTCAGCGGATTGAAGATCGGCGTTCTGAAGGAGGGTTTTGAGCAGCCGGGGGCGGAAGCCGATGTCAATAAAGTGGTTCGTGAAGCGGCCAAGCGCTTCAAGGAACTTGGGGCCTCGGTGGAGACGGTGTCTGTACCAATGCACCTGCAAGGCGCGGCAATCTGGACGCCGATCGGCACCGAGGGCGCCACACAGACCATGATGTTCGGCGACGGCTTTGGTACCAGCCGATCAGACCTCTTCTCACTGTCACTCATGGACTTCCATCGAGGTTGGCGACAAAAGGCGAACTTCCTGTCAGAGCAGGCCAAGTTGTTCCTGTTGCTCGGCACCTATGTGAACAACACGTACGGGCCCCGCTTCTACGGCAAGGCCGTCAACGTCTCTCGTCGCCTGAACGCAGCTTACGACAGGGTCCTCAAGGACTACGATCTCCTTCTTCTGCCGACGACGCCCATGACGGCGACGCAACTTCCTCCCCATGATGCCAGCCGCAAGGATTATATCACTCGCGCGACGGAGATGTTCACCAACACCGCTCCGTTCAACATCACGCATCATCCGGCGATGTCGCTGCCGTGCGGAATGGTGGATGGCCTGCCGGTCGGCCTTATGCTTGTTGGCCGCCACTTCGACGAGACTACTATCTACAAGGTGGCGCACGCGTTCGAGCGGATCGGAGACTGGAAGAAGATGTGACCAGGGCAATGTCGTCGACGACAACAGGCCATCGTGATGTCCGCGGCACATTGTGGAGCTCTGCGCGTCGCCGCCATGGCCCGTTCCGACGTTAGGCATACACGCTATGAGCGTCGAATTCGTCGCTCGCCAATACGTTTATGGCTTGGCTAGCAGACGGATTGAAGGAAAGGCCAATCATCTACACCAAACTAATACGAGGAGGGTGCATCAATGTGGAAAATATCAACTTACTTTCTTGCGACCGTCGCATTTCTGGGAGCTGCCGGCAACGCGATCGCCGAGGACGTTCTATCCGAAGTGTCGACATTAGAAAATGAGTATTTCAACAACTGGTCGCAAGGTGCCGAACAGGCCGCAAAAGCCCTGGGTCTGAACTATCGTATCCTTTCAGGCAAAGGTGATGCCGCAAAGCAAATCGAAATCTATGAGGCCCAATTCGGCGCTGGTGTCAGGATCACGTTCGGCGAGAATCTCGTTGCGGCGAACATAAAGCCCATCGTCGAGATGGCAAAGAAGGTCGGTGCGGTGCATGTTGCTGTTTGGGAGTCGTTGCCTGGCTTCCATCCTTTGGACGCGGGGTTAGATAACTACGCTTTTGCGACGTTTTTCTCGCCCGATGACGTCGAAAACAGCTATAGAATCGCAAAGTTGCTTTTTGACAAGATCGGCGGAAAAGGCAACGTCGCGCACATTACTGGTTTTCCAGGGGTTGATGCGGACATCTCCAGAACTGCGGGCTTCGATAAAGCTCTAGCCGAATACCCCAATATCAAGCTCATCGCCCGCCAGCCTGGAAAATGGAATCAGGTTGACGCTCGCAAAGTCATGGAAGACCTATTGGTGGCGCACTCCAAGATTGACGCTGTCTTCGGGCAAAACGACTCGATTGCACTGGGCGCGATGCAAGCCGTCGAAGACGCCGGTATGCATATTCCGATCGTCGGCCTAGATGGCAATCGAGAAACCCTCAAGCTGGTAAAGGAAGGTCGCATTCTTGCGACAATGGGCTTCACCCCGCAGTGGCAAGCGGGTTTTGCGTTGGTGCGTGCATACGATGTTGCTAAAGGGTTTAAGCCGAGTCCATGTGAGCGTATGATGTACACGGGAGCCACGCTGATAACCGCTCAAAATGTAGACAAGTATCAAGCATTTCTCGCCGGCGAGAAGCTTCCGTTTGATTGGAGAAAGATGTCGCGGGTTCTTCATCCCAACGATTGGGATGCTCAAAACTATGTATGGCCGATCGATGTGAAGACCTATTGGGGAGCTCGTATGCCGGCCGGATATAAGTTTCCGAAGGCTTATCAAGATGCCGTTGACGAAGGCTGCGTCGCTCAGCTCAAGGCGGAGTATAACAATCACTATCAACAGCGTATCCCCGAGTGACGCCGTGGATGCCTCTCTCCATCGAGAGAGGCATCATGTTTACCTCGCCTTTGATGGATCGCAAAAATGCTACAAGCGTCGAGGGCCGGTTGCAACGATGGCGAGTTACGGCGGCGGGCCGTAACCATCTTCGTCTTCATGATTGCGACTGTAGCGTTTGGTTTCGTGGCTCCATCGTTCGGAACGCTCGCAAATATCAGGGCTATTGAACTATCGAGTTCTGTCCTTTTGATCGCATCCATCGGCGCGACCTTTGTAATCCTGATGGGCTCGATCGACCTGTCCATCGGAGCTGTTGCTAGCTTTTGCGGTATGCTGGTTGCGCGCCTATCGCCCGACCTGGGTTTATGGTCGGTTCCCATCGCATGCGTGGTCGGCTTGGCGTTTGGTGCGATCAATGGGCTGGTTTATGTCTACCTCAGAATTCCCTCGATTCTGGTAACGCTTGGATCCGCAACAACCATTTCAGGAGCGGTGCTCTTCATTTCAGATGGCCGCTCATTATCCGTATCGGACCCAGCCGTAATCGATATGGCCCAGGGCGCACTGGCGAATGTGGTCCCCAATGCGGTGCTGATTTCGGCGGTGATCTATGGGGCTGCGGTCCTCGTAGGTGATCGCACGCGTTTTGGGCGAATGACCCTCGCAATCGGTAGCGACGAGCAAATTGCCGCTCTCATGGGAGTGAGGGTCAATGCGATCAAAGTCCAGGCGTTCGCATTGTCAGGTCTTCTTTCCGGTTTTGCCGGAGTCCTGTTGGCGGCGCGTCTAGGATCCGCCACAGTCACAATGGGCAGTTATATGACTCTCGACACGATCACCGCGGTGGTCGTTGGCGGAACTGCGATTACAGGTGGCTCTGGCAACGTGCGCCTGACGATCATCGGGGGTCTTTTCATAACGACGTTCTCGGACGTCATGAACATTCTCGCCTTGCCGCCCTATCTGCAAGCAATCATCCAAGGAACCGTCATTCTGGTCGCCGTTCTTCTGAACACCCGACGCGCGAGCGCGGAGGACGTGAAATGAATGGTGTGTCCGCGCCGATCTACTCAATGCGTAACGCCTCCAAACGCTTCAATGGCATTGCCGTGGTCGAAGGCATCGATCTTGATGTGTTTCCCAACGAGATTGTTGGTATTGCCGGCGAAAATGGGGCGGGCAAATCAACCACACTCAAAATGATTGCCGGCATCCATGCACCGAACGCCGGAAGTATGAGACTATTTGGTAAGAGCTTCAGGCCCCTAAGCTATACTCATGCTGTTGAGGCCGGAATTTCGATGGTCTTCCAGGAACAGGCCCTTATTTCGAGCCTGGCTGTCTACGAAAATATATTCCTCTCGTTAGAACCCTACTTTACCAGTTGGCTCGGCATCGTCGACAGAGGTGCGATGATAGCCGTGAGCGAAAGACATCTCAAAAATCTCGGTCTTGGCTACATCGATCCGCGCCGCCGCACGGGTGATTACGCTTTCCATGATCGGCAGATGATCGAGATTGCCAAGGCTTTCGCGTTGGCCGAGCATTTCCATATCGATCATCCAATCATCCTGCTCGACGAACCGACTGCGGCAATCGGCGAGCGAGAGATCAAGATTCTCTTTGAATCAATTCGTCGATACCGCCGTCGTGCGTCATTCGTGCTTATCACCCACCGTCTTGCGGAATATGTGGAGCTGTGCGACCGCATTTACGTGTTCAAGGATGGGCGAAATGTCGGCGAGTTCGCAGGAGAAGAGATCTCCGAACAAAGCCTTCATCGGGCGATGGTTGGACGAATACGAGA
This sequence comes from Bradyrhizobium altum, assembly GCF_020889705.1. GTDB lineage: Bacteria > Pseudomonadota > Alphaproteobacteria > Rhizobiales > Xanthobacteraceae > Bradyrhizobium > Bradyrhizobium altum. The sequence continues at coordinate 5,488 of NZ_JACMYP010000171.1, forward strand.
CGACGAATACTTCATGGAAAAGCGCCAGCTAAGCCTGGGCGGCGCGCCAATCGCGATTTCAGCTCATGGTCTAAGCGGCCAAAACGTCAAGAATGTCAGTTTTGAGATTCGCAAAGGCGAGATCCTTGGACTTGGAGGTCTCGTCGGATGCGGCAAAGAGGCTGTTGCCAGGGCCGTCGTCGGTTTTGAGCCTTTCCCCCTAAACGGCACCGTGGAATTGGGCGGCGAAGTCTTGCCGCTTCGCGGACGTGGAAAAGCGGCGATCAAGCGTGGGGTGGGTTTCGTACCCAAGGAACGCAAGAGCGAAGGCATCGTGCCTTACATGTCGGTTCAGGCAAATATGTCGTTGGCCTCGCTTCCGCTCGTCTCGAGCCTCTCTGGGTTCCTTTCCCGCTCCCGAGAGAGGCGCCTGGCCGAAAAGTACATCAATCGCTTGCGTGTGAGATGCAAAGGGCCAGCACAGCTTTGCCAGTTTCTTTCCGGCGGTAATCAACAGAAGGTGGTGATAGCCAAATGGCTGGCCCGAAAGACTCAAGTGCTTGTCCTCGACAATCCCACGCGGGGGGTCGACGTCGGCGCCAAGCAAGAGATCTACAGCGTTCTGAGGGACTTGGCTGAGGAGGGGGTAGCTATTCTTCTGGTTACAGACGATCTGCCCGAGCTGATTGGAATGTCAAACCGGATCCTCGTGATGCGAGAGGGAGAACTTCAGTTCGAGTGCAGCGCGCCTGCCGACAATAAGCCAACGGAGCAGGAACTTGTCCAACACATGGTATGAGCCGCAAACGGCTGGGTCGAGATCAGTTGCAGAAGGGAAAGTGCAGATCGCCCAATTTTATGACCGTCGCCGTGTTATCATAAATGCGCTCGGGCCATTGTTGCTGCTGATGGCAATGGTCACGGTATTCGCGCTGATCAACCCGCGCTTTCTAAGTTGGATAAATCTTTTCAACCTGATGCGGCAGTCCTCGATCCTGCTGATCGTCTCAACAGGCATTACATTTGTAATTCTTATGGGAGCGCTCGATCTTTCCGTCGGAGCCATTGTGACGCTCGTGGCCATTTCATCTGCGGTTCTGATCCGTGACTTCGATGTCGGTGCAACGGGGGTAGCCTTCGCTGCAGCAGGCATGGGAGCGCTTTGTGGTCTTGTAAATGCGACGCTCGTTCTTCGTCTCCGGCTTCCGTCCTTCGTCGCCACATTGGGCTCAATGACTATTCTTGGCGGCATTTCGACGTGGATCAGCGGGGGTGGCAATGTGTTTTTCCAAAGCCCGAACCTCACATGGATTGCTTCCGGCTCCATGATCGGGCGTATTCCGAACTCCGGAGTTTGGGCGCTTCTCATTTTTGCTGTGGCTTCTTTTGTCGGTGCGAGAAGCCACTTCGGAAGAGCCCTGTTTGCGATCGGAGGGGGCGGCCTCACCGCGCGACTTTCGGGCATTGACGTCCTTCGCACCAAAGCGATCGCTTTTGTTGTCTGCGGAATGCTTTGCGGCGTTGCGGGCTTGCTGCTCGTCGCGCGAACATCAACCGGAACTTCGCGTATGGGTGATGATCTTTTGCTTCAGGCGATCGCCGCGGTCGTCATGGGCGGAACTGCGCTATCTGGAGGGGCGGGGGGAGTCCATCGCACCCTGACTGGCGTTCTGGTGATCGCCGTACTGCAAAATGGTCTCAATATCGCGGGCGTGCATACATACCTGCAAATCATGGTGACGGGGCTCATCGTCGTTCTGTCTGTTACAATAACTCTGGATCGATCTCGGCTAGCCTTTATTAAATAGTGGAGCTTTGTCAGGAGCGATATTGAACGGAGAACCGCCGGCGTCTAACGCGCTTGATATAGACGCGCGTGGTGCAGAAAAAGGTATCGGCTTGGATTGCTCGCGTTGTTGGTAAGAAGATCCGGACAGCCGATAATGCCCGTCGACGCCCTGGCGGCGGCGGAATCGAATAGCGCGTCGAGAGCTCCGTTTCTGGATGCGTCAGTCGAAATGCCTGTCCAACTTGCTGCCGGCTCGGTGTCATCTTAAATGCGGCCCTATGAGATGAGCTTGCCGACACGATGCATCGCCGCGAGCATGCGAGTGCGGGATTGACGTCGGTAGCGAAGTCAGCGATCGGGCCCCTTGAGATCTCTCTTCGAAACATCGCCGGTTGCTGTTGGAGCGCGTGTTTGCCGCGAGTTCCCTTTGGATTGGGAATAAGCTAGCCCGGCCTATAGCCCGGCCTCGTGGCGGCGAAGTGCCCGCTACTCTTTGACAGCCGCGCGGGACCGGAGTGCCGGCGAGCATTGTTATTCTCCCCGTGCGACTCCGCAAGCTCGTGCTTCCACGACGCGGCTAAGTAGCTGACGCGTCAAACCAGGATGAGAGTTGCGTCTTATACGGTCGGTTACCCAACGTTACCCAGATGCGGGTCTCGCGGCAGTGACCGCTCGGGCCATCGTCTGAATAATAGCAATCGGCAACCAACAATCCGCTCTGACCTCTTGGGTCTGATCTCTTGGGTCCGCTGGCAGACCGGTTCGTCTGCTTTCTCCCGAGACTTGAGCCGCTGCCGGAGAAATCCGGCAGCGGTGTTTTTTTGACGGGCACCATGCCGCCATTTTTGCAGCAGTGATGGCGAGGTAATTGCCGGCAAGATCGACGGCCCACGGCAAGTAGTCACCCTGAAAAATGCGCCTTACACGAACGCAGTGAGCGAAAAGGGGGGGGCGACGAACAGTCATTGACCCAATGTGTTCACGGCGAGCGGCGCCGGACGGCATGTGACAAATGCATCCGGCCCTCCCGAGCCTTGAAACACGCTAGCGAGATCATCCTTTGGAAAGCGCGCTGTCTGGATGCCGAATGCCGCGACCCCGTCGCAAAGCCAAGAGCATGATCCGGAAAAGTGGAAATCGGTTTTCCGAAAAACCATGCTCAAACAAAGAGATGAGATTATGATGCGATTTCGTGGAAACGCATCATGATCCAGCGCTCCGATCTCGAGCCATCTGTGCTCTCTGATGCGCGTATCAGGCGGCTTGAGCCGCCTATAGATCGCGTCCGCACCGGCTAAGCCGAACAATGCATTTTCCGAGCAAGTATGAATCTTGCGGAAAGGCGGCCGGTCCTAATGGATTTATAAGAAAACTTCTGCAGAAAATGAGGAAGCTTGCGGATCATAGAGTTGCGGTCCGGCTCGTCACGTTGCTGAGGTTTGCCGTTTCGATGCGCTTCCATCCAAGAGCGCGAACATCGGTAATGTCGATCCATGCAGGCCAAGGCTTACCAGCTCCATCTCCTCACTCATCGTCCGTGTAAGAGCCTCCGCTGGTAGATGGATGAGCCCCTCCAGATGGGCACCAAGTCGCTTCTCCGCCGCGGTAATTTCAGAATCGCTGGCGATGGCGAACAGCGCCTTGAATCCAAGGCTCGTGAACCATTCCATCCGCCGAAGTTCGAGCTCCTGTCCGGTGTCAATAGGTACGCCCGCCGCCGACCGCTCGATCAAAGATGCGGGCGGGAAATTGGCAACCCCGGCGATGCCGGCATCTTTCAACGATTCGGCAATGTCCTCCCAGCACGCGAAGGGGTCGATCATCAATATCGCCGCATAGACATGAGGCGCGGACGTCGCTTTGTTGAGGCTTCGCAGGTCTCGCAAAAGACACTCGTTCCAGTCGAGGATCGGCAAGGTCGCCATGACCAGCAGGGAGCCGTTTGGAAGGCTACGCAAAGACGGCGCGTAGACCTGCAATTGTGGCCCTTTAGCTATGGCCGACATGTGTATGGCAAGTTTGCCAGTAACTCTCGCCCTCATCGCTTCTACCCAATCTTACCCATTTGGTCACCATACCGATCTTATACGCGGGTAAAGCCGGGTCTAGACCGTCTGTTGTAAGGAATGGTCTGGGAGGACGATCGTGTCGCCCCATTGCACGGACGACCAGAGGTCGGGCCGGGATGGTAAGCTTTCTGGACAGCCGACCGGAGCCATCAGGGACGCTGTTGCGATCGTTGCCACGCTGGATACAAAGGGCCGCGAGGCGTCTTACCTTGCGGACCTCATCGAGGCGTGCGGTCGCAAGACCATCCTCATTGACGTCGGGACGAAGAGAGATGACGGCGATAAGGAGGCCGATACGAAGGCGCCCGCCGAACTGCTGAAGCAGATCGCGGAAAGCACGCGCGTCAAGGTTGGCGATCTTCTCGGATCGGCAACGATCAGCGCGATCGTCGGAGTTGCGGGCGGCAAGGGAAGCGCGGTTTTCGCCGAGGTTGTATCTGAGCTGCCTTATGGCTTTCCGAAGTTTCTCGTAAGCAGCGCGAGGCCGGCGCTACTCGCCGAATTGGCCACTCACAATGACATCATCCTTTATCCGACGCTGGTCGATCTCTTCGGCATCAACGTCTTTACCACAAGGGTACTCGAGAATGCCGGACGGGCCGTTGCGGCCATGCGCTATGCACCCATCAAGCCTGGACGAGACAAGAAGATAGTCGCGATCACCGCCTTCGGCGTGACAACGCCTGCGGTAAATCAGTGCGCAGCGCGGCTTGCCGATGGTGGGCTCGACGCGATCGTCTTTCCAGCGAACGGGGCGGGCGGCCGCAAAATGGAGCAGCTGATCGCGGCTGGTGAATTCGACGCCGTCATTGATTTGACCACCACAGAGCTCGCAGACGAAATCGTCGGAGGCACCGCGAGCGCCGGCCCGGATCGACTGAAAGCAGCGTCGAAGCAAGGGATACCGCAAGTGATTGCGCCCGGCGCGGTCGATATGGTCAATTTTGGCCTGCAATCGAGCGTTCCTGATCGGTTTCGTGGACGCCGATTTCACGCCCATACGCCCTACACGACGCTCATGCGCACAACTGCGTCTGAGAATGCGAGCATTGGCCGCCTCACGGCTGAACGGCTCTCGCGAGCAAAAGGGCCTGCAATTGTCCTTTGGCCCGCGAAAGGGGTGTCCGATTACGACCGCCAAGGCGGCATCTTCCACGATCCCGAGGCCGACAAGGCTTGGCTAGATGCGGTCAAGGAACGTCTCCCCGCGCACGTGATGGTACGCGACCTGAACTGTCACATCAACGATGGTGAGTTCGCCGAGGCTGCCGCAGCCTGGATCCTGGAACAACTCACGCAAGGAGATTCATCCAATGCGGATGTTTGAGCGAGGTGAAATTCTTTCCAGGATTGAAGGACAGGTGGCGGAGCGAAAAGCGATTCTCGCAGCAGGAAGTAGCTGCGGTCTGGTCGCCAAATGCGCCGTTCTTGGAGGTGCCGACATGCTGGTGGTCTACTCGACCGGCCTGTCGCGTCTGATGGGACTTCCGACCAGCCGGATTGGCGATTCCAACGCACGCACGTTGGAGCTCGCGGCGGAAATTCGTAACGTGGTGTCGTCCGTGCCGGTGGTCGGCGGCATCGAGGCTTGGGATCCTCTCCGGCTCGACCTCGACGCCCTCTTGGACAAATTCTGGGCCGCTGGTTTTTCCGGCGTCATCAACTATCCGACGATCTCCACGATGGGTGAGAACTGGCGCGAGCGCCGCGGTCGCGTCGGGCTCGGCTTTGAACGCGAGGTCGAACTGATCGCTTGCGCGCGCAAAAAGAATATCTTCTCGCTCGCCTATGTCGCAAGCCCGCAAGACGCTAAGGCGATGGCAAGTGCAGGCGCCGACTGCATCGTCCCCCATGTCGGCGCAACGCGGGGCGGGCTCGTCGGTCACGAGGACGGGCAATCCATAAAGGATGCGATCCGACGCATCAACGAGATCAACGCGGCGGCGCGAAGCGTCCGGCCGGACGTGCTCTCGCTTTGCCATGGTGGGGCAATTGCCGAACCTGAAGATACGATCGAGGTCTATCGGGCGACTGAATGTGTCGGCTTTGTTGGCGCATCGTCAATCGAGAGAATTCCAATTGAGCGCGCGGTGAAAGCAGCGGTGGCGGAGTTCAAAGCTGCTCCACTTCCGCAAACTCATTGACGTTCACTGCAACACGTGCAGCGAGGCCGCATGAACACGCAAGATAATCGTGCTAAACCTGACCCGATCGCTTTCGTCTCCAAAGAGGCGGCTAGGCCGGGGCAGGACCGGGAAACAGATGTCCTGGTGATCGGCAGCGGTGCCGCGGGCTTGTCAGCTGCGCTTTTTGCGGCAAAAGCCGGACTGCGCGTAATAGTATGCGAGAAATCTCCGCGACTTGGCGGAACGACAGCCCTGTCGAATGGCATGATCTGGGTTCCTCGTTCTGCTCAGGCGCGTGCGGCAAACATCGATGATTCCATGGCCAAGGCCAGCACCTATCTGCAGCATGAACTTGGCCAATACTACCGCGCTGAGTTCATCGACGCCTTTCTTCAGGACGGTCCGCCGGCGCTGGCAGCGCTCGAGAAGGGGACGGACGTCAAGTTCACGCTGGCCTCCACGCCCGATTATCACTCGAGCCAAATTGGCGGCGTTGACAGGGGCCGTGCTCTGAGCCCTGCTCCTTATGACGGGCGGCTTCTAGGCAAGGACTTTGATCTGATTGGCGACCCCATTCGGGTTCTGCTCGGCGGCATGATGATCTCATCAAGTGAGGTAAGAAGCTTCCTCAACCCGTTCCAATCTGTTGCCTCGTTCAAGCACGTTTTAACTCGCCTGAGCCGCTATGCACGGGATCGACTGAGTTTCAGGCGTGGTACTGAGCTCAGCGGAGGTAATGCCCTGATCGCGCGGCTGCTCGTGAGCTTGCGCAAGTATGATGTAGAGATCTGGCCATCTTCTCCAGCCCTCGAACTCAGCAAGGAAGGCGCGCGCGTCACGGGTGCCGTTGTCAAGCGGCTCAATCTGGACACTCGCGTGCGTGTCGCGCGTGGTGTTATTCTTGCATCTGGTGGCTTTGCCGGGAACGCGCAGTTGAGGGCCGACCTCAGTGGTGCACACCAGCATGACCTTACGTTGGCCCACGCCGACGTCAGGGGCGATGGCATTGGGCTTGCAGCCGCGCTCGGAGCCGCCATCGACAAAAATGTCGCATCCGCCGGTTTCTGGACCCCGGTGTCGATCTTGAAACGCGCGGGCGGCTCGCAGGTCGTCCCGTACGGCTGGCTCGATCGCGGCCGTCCTGGGGTCATCGCAGTTGGCCCCAATGCCAGACGTTTCGTCAACGAATCGAATTCGTACCACGATATTTGCCTGGCAATGTTTGAAAACGGATATCCAGCGGATAACCGGTTCTACTTCATCTGCGATCGCCAGTTCGTACGATTGAGAGGCATGGGACACTTGCTGCCATGGCCCTGGACACTGAGCATCCGAAAATATGTCCGCCTCGGCTACATCAAGGCAGGCCGAACAATTTCCGAGCTCGCAAAGCAGCTGGGACTGGATCCCGTTGTGCTGCAAAAGACGATCGAAGAACACAACGCGCATGCCGCCCAAGGACGGGATCCCTTCTTTAAGCGCGGGGAATCGGCTTTCAACCGCACGCTCGGCGATCCGACGATGGGAGCAAATCCAAACCTTGGACCAATCAAGAACGGACCGTTCATCGCGTTGCCGATCGTTCCGGCAACGCTTGGCACGGCGAGCGGATTGGCGACCGACAGTTACGGAAACGTTCTTGATGCACAAGGCAACGCAATAAGGGGTCTTTACGCCTGCGGCAACGACATGACTTCGCCGATGCGCGGAATCTATCCCGGCGCAGGCATAACAATCGGTCCCGCCATCGTGTTCGCATATCGCACTGTCAACGCAATGGTGCTGTCCACTGATCAGGAGCAAAAAGCAGTCGCCTCCGGAGCGTGACTGTCCACGCACCGGCTTGGCAGGGATCATGTGTTCGGAGCCGACCGCGCGGATTGACGGGATGGGAGGTCGGACCGCTTCCCATCACAAGCTCTTGGCTGAGGTGGGTACCGGCCCGCCAGATTCACAAGATAGCGGCCGGGTTCGAGTGTACTGAGCCGCGGGGAAAGCGACGCCGCAGCTCTTCGATGTCTTGCAAGGAGCAGAGCTTAGATAGGTGTTCCAGGGCATATGACAGAAATTGATCGTCCAACAGGTCGGCTGCGCGGTGACGAACCGAAGATGTCGGGACGAGCTGCGCAGTCGTCTGCTTTCCCGGGCCGATCGCAATCCGCTGGCCGCGAGGCAGTGATGCAACTCGATAAGATCGATTTTCGTCTGCTTGATGTTGTTCAGCGAGACAATCGTCTCTCTAGTGAACAACTTGGAGAGAAGGTCGGTCTATCTGCATCCGGAGTTCAGCGTCGACTGAAGCGCCTTCGAGCCAAGGGTATAATAGAAGCCGACGTTTCCATCATTTCTGCAAAGGCAATTGGGCGGAATGTGACGGCGGTGGTCCTCATTTCTTTGGAGCGTGCTCGAGCCGATACCGTTGATCGCTTAAAGCGCCAGATACGCAAGATGCCTGAAGTGATGAGCGCATTCTACGTTACGGGTCTGGCCGACGTCGTCTTGCTGGTTACTGTAAACGATATGGAAGATTACGAGCGGTTTACCCGGCTTCTTGCTAATGAGAGTTCGGATATAAAGCGCATTGAAACAATGGTTGTTGTGGACCGGTTCAAAGCAGGATTCACTTTGCCAATAGCATCTATCGCATGGTGCTGAACGACGAAGGGGACGCTGGCTTGCTTAACTGCCATCGCACGGGGCACTTAAACCTCGGACGTTGGACTTCGTCGCTAGGTTGATCGCATTCTTTCACATGGGGGATACGTTGCGTCGCTCGCGTCACGCCAAGATCGTGGCAACCCTCGGTCCGGCGAGTGCCGGACTTGAGAAGATACGTGCTCTCTACCTTTCTGGGGTAGATATTTTTCGGCTAAACTTCAGTCACGGAACCCACGAAGACCATGCCAAGGCCTATGGGTGCATCCGTGGACTCGAGCGGGAATGCGGCCGGCCGATAGGCATCCTGCAGGATCTTCAAGGTCCAAAGCTCCGCATCGGCTCCCTTGAAGAAGGCAGGCTGGTTTTGTGTGCTGGTGAAACGGTGCGCTTTGTGACCGAGGGTACGAAAGGAAAAAAGCAATCGATACCCTTGCCCCACCCGGAGATTTTCGCAGCCGTCCATCCCGGACAAGAGCTTCTCATTGACGATGGGCGGGTGCGCTTGAACGTCACCGAGCCAGGACACGGAGAAATCGTTGCGCAGGTGGTTGTCGGAGGCGCGATCTCGGACCACAAGGGGGTCAACGTACCCGGGGCGATGCTCAACTTATCTCCGCTCACCAAGAAAGATCGGGCCGACCTCGCGTTCGGCATTAATCTTGGGGTTGACTGGGTCGCCTTGTCCTTTGTTCAGAAACCGTCCGACTTGATAGAGGCGCGCGCCCTGATCGGAGAGGCCGCAGGTCTGATTGCGAAAATCGAGACGCCGATGGCGCTCGATCGCATTGACGATATCATTGGCTTGTCCGACGGCGTTATGGTGGCGCGCGGTGATCTTGGCGTCGAAATCCCGCCAGAGGAGGTGCCTGGCCGGCAAAAGGAGCTGGTGCGCGCCTGTCGGCTTGCCGGAAAGTCCGTCATCGTCGCAACGCAAATGTTGGATTCCATGGTGGCGGGCCCGACGCCGACGCGCGCGGAAACGTCAGATGTCGCGACTGCCATCTATGATGGGGCCGATGCAGTAATGCTGTCTGCTGAATCGGCAAGCGGGGCCTACCCGGTCGAAGCGGTTGCCATGATGGATCGCATCATCAAAAGCACGGAACGGCATCATCTCTATCGGTCCCTCATTGACGCTTCTCGACCTGACGTGGAGAATACCGCTGCCCACGCTGTCGCGGCCGGAGGCGCAGATCTTGCTAGTACGGTTGGTGCCAAAGTCATCATCGGTTTCACGGCCGGCGGGACGACGGCCGGTCGGATTTCGCGTAGCCGGCCGCCCGTGCCGATCCTCGCCCTTACCCCGGATGAGAGGGTGGCTCGGCGCTTGTGCTTGTCGTGGGGCGTGCACAGTGCCGTGTCCAGCGATCCTTCCGGCTATGAGGAGATGACGCAGATCGCCACAGCGGCCGCGCACCATGAGGGCTTTGTTAGATCTGGTGACCTGGCTGTCGTCGTCTCCGGGGTGCCGTTTGGACTTACAGGCGCGACAAACAATCTTCGCCTTGTCGCATGTTAAGATAATGTCCTCGCATCGAGCTGCCGGACGCGATTCAGATTGCCATATGGTCCATGCTTGGAGTTCAGGTGTGACCAGCAGCCGATATTGCAAGAGTCCGAGGGCAGCATCAGCCCTCCAAGCTGAATACGAGGGTTCGATTCCCTTCACTCGCTCCAATGATTTCAAGCACTTATCGGACTTCGTGATTTCCATTCCGACAAGAGCGCCGAATCCATTCCGTAATGTTCACTTTCTGGCCGCTTGCTTGCGCCGCTTGATGCGCTTGATTTGTGCGTCCTGCTTGGCCTCATCGTCGTGATGAAGGTAGTGCGTCATCGCCTTGGTCGACGACCATTGGCCCTTCTTCATCAGCTGCGTTTCCGTGAGGCCGGATGCGCTCGCCTCGGTAGTCCCACCGTGTCGACCAAACGACGTGAAGGTCAGCTCAGGACGCAAGCCAGCGGCAAGAATGATCTTCTTCGAGATGCGTTCGACTTGAGTCAGCATCTCGCCCTTGCCGCTCCAGGGCAAACTACTGCCATCCCGACGCAGCATCAGGCCGCCCGTTGGCAGCAACGCTTTCATGGCATCGAGCTCGGCCACCAGCAGCGGATAGAGCGGCTTACCCTTCTTGTCGAAGAGCGGCTCCCATGAGCCTCTGCTCGTCTTGTAGTTGATGACGTAGACGTGGTTCGGGCGGCTTTCCGGTCGGTAGTGCTCCGCCATGAACCGGGTGAAGATATGAGCCTTGCGCGGCAGCCACTCCCAACCGATCAGGACTCCCGTTGCCAAGGACGGATAGCCCAACTCGATCGCTTTCTCCCGGAATGCCGTCAGCTCGTCAAAATTAGCATGCGGTGTTTCGCGCGAGGTGGACTGCAGGCCCATCTTCTCAAATGGGTTTCTGGCCGGAAACAGGTGAGGGTGTGCGCGTGAGATTGTGTTCCAAGCGCCTCGAGCCGTCTTCATCGCGTGGTTTACGGTCGTGCGGCGTTCAACCTTCGACGAACAGTTCGAACTTTACGGTTTTGCCGTTATTGGACTGGAGCTCATCCCACAGAAGGCCCAGTACACCTGCAGTAATGGATCCGCCCGAAACGCTGGAAATCCTCGTCAGCTTTCCTACAAGACCGACCTCGTTGAGCCGACAAAGGGCTCCAACGTGAAAGACCATAGCGCGATATCCGCCACCCGAAAGCGACAGAGCTATGCCGTCTTCGACGGCCGCAGGCTGCTGATGTGGATTGGTAAGTTCTTCTTCCATGGGACATCCCCAGCTGTCGTGTTCTCACGAAGTCGAATTGCAAAGCAAGGAGTCACCTTCAACCGCGCCTTCGATCTCGTTCATGTTTGTTGCTGGTCGGGGACTCGGGACGAGTGCTGATCGGCTCAGCGTTTCGCGAAGGCTTCGGAATGTGTGCGGCATCCGGATGGTTTCATCCGAGAAAGCTTGCGCGCACGTGGGCCGAGCAGCGCCGAAACATCCATTGGCTCTATGCTGTTAAAACGCGTATCGCATCAATCGCATCGGTGTAAAAATCGCACATGAGCGCACGGTTCAACTACAGCGTTAGCTGTGGCACAGATAGGCTGCGTATTTCAATCGATACGTGCAGAAAATTGCAGATAATCTGCGCCGGTCCGCGGCTACTTTTGGTGGAATCGCTAAGGATGATGGAGTGCGGGCCAAGGTCGGGTAGCTGACAACTGGCCGGCCGGCTTGAGAGAAGTGTGTGGGCCAACAGTGTGATTGCTCGAAGAGTTCTCGCCCAGCCGGTCCGCGAGTGGCGCAACTTTGCTTTGACTTGCCGCTTGTCCAGCCATAAACTGTAAGTTGTGTATGTTTAAGGTCTGATATTGAATGGATTGTGCAGCATGGCGAAGGCGAACAAGCTGGTTCGCGCCATGGACAACCCCAGGAAGAAGGCCGGAGTGAAAATCGTCGCTAAGGATCTCTATGGGCATTTCGCAGTTTTGTGCAGCAGCTCGCGATTTTTTTAGGAATGCGCGTCCGAAGCTGGCGACCAGCTTGGGCAGGCTCAAGGCCGTCAATGCAGATCAGTAAGAGCAGGCCTCCATTCTTCCAACTCACTTCAGGTCAATCGAGGTGTCCTCGCTGCGAGCACCGGGCAGGACGCGCGAATGACTGACGAGGAAGGAACAGCGAGCAAGTCGATGAGCCTTTCCGTGAGGCTTCTTCGAGAGGGGCGAAGCATTGATGAATCGCTCCGAGACGGCCATGGGCTTGAGGAACGGCCATCTGAAACTGGAAGGTTGTTTGTTGATCAGGCGCCGGCGGTGCCGCCGACTTGGTTCAAATTCGTCCGCGAGTTTGCCGTTGGGGAGTTCCGACCGCTGGTAAACCAGAGTTGTGCGGCTGTGTTGTTCTTGGATGTGCCGCCCGAGGACAAACGAAAGGCGACGCGCACCGTAGCGCTCACGTTCGGAACGGCTTATCATTCGCTTGACCCCGACGCTTTCGAAAGAAGCTTCGGCCTGAAAGTTGTTCTGAACGCCGTCGCACGCTCGAATCTGCGCAGCCTGGATATTGCCACGCTTGATGCCACAACATTTCAAAAGCGCATCCAGGCAAGTCGGGACGCCGACCTGCGAGGATTCGGCATTGACGTTGACCGCGACCTCTTGAGGCTTGCCGCGGGATCGCCGAGGGACAATTCCTTCGCAAGATCACTTGCTGGGAAAGACGCTCTGGTGCTGCATACCAAGACGTCACCCGCCGACGTGATCGAGAAATGCAAGACGGCCCTCAAGCTCTATCACGCCACGGATTACAGGGAGGATTTCGGCTTCATCGACTTCGTGACTCCGATTCGCCGGCAAGATCTTATCGAGCAACTCGACGCGGCAGTCTTTGCCGAGCTGCAGGAACTGGTGAAGGGGAATGCATCGGACCTTCACATCACGTTGCCGGATATACTGAGCCCGGAAGAGAGCGTCGAGGTGGGGTATTTCGGGATAGGGCTGAAATCGGGTCGTAAGCAAGCCTACGGGCAAATCGCGATCGAGGACTATGTTGAGGAACTCAAGGCCGGACAAATCGCCGAGATAGCCGATATGGCCGAGCTCCGCGCGAGCCACGAAATCCGCGTCATTGCTGATGGCCAGGGAGACAAAAGGCAAAAGCGCAAGCTGTATGATTGCTTCGTCTATGAACTGACGCATAAGGGTGATACTTACGTCCTGTTTTCCGGGGACTGGTGCGCGGTTGATAAGACATTTCATACGGCCGTAGAGAATGATTTGCTCAAGCTCGTGGCGAAAAAGCCGTTCGTAGCGTCGACCAGCACCCAGAATGAGCGTGAGTTCATCGCGGAGCTCGATGCACACAAGAACTTACTTAATCTCGATCAGGTGAAGCTCTCACCGGCAGGCGCGCTTGGCGCAAATCTCGAGCCCTGTGATTTTCTTTCGACAGCTAGGCAATTCATTCATCTGAAGGACGGGCACTCGTCAGCTCCGATCAGTCATCTATGGAATCAGGGTGTCGTGTCGGCCGAGTCCTTTGTTCGAGATGAGCAGTTTCGGATCGAGTTGCGCAAAGAAGTCAAGAAACGCCAGGCGAAGTCGAAGAAGGCCGGCTTTGATGTCATTTTGCCAGATGGGCGTTCGAAGCCGGTGCCGAGCGAATTTACCGTTGTGTTCGGGATCATGCGGGATCGATACAAAAAGTCCGGGACGGTAAGCCTTCCGTTCTTTAGCAAAGTGAGTCTTCGAGCCATCGCGGGCCGCATTGAACTGATGGGTTTCCCGGTGGAAGTTCATCTTGTGGAGCGAAACTAAAGCTGCATTGGCTGTAGTGGTGGTAACGCGTTCTAAATCGGCCAAGCGCTGAGGTGTCCGACCCCCAGCGCTCGGTCGAATGACCGTGAAGGAAAGGGCGGGAAGCCGTTTTGGACGAGCCACGGCGTATCAGCGCGCACTTCGATGTTGTCGATGATCTCCTGTGGCAGGCAGTTGCGGGCCGATTGCCGGAGCTCGGATCGATCGCGCTCGCTCGGTCGGGGCGGATCGGGCCACTCCTCGAGCTCGCGATGGCGACGGTCGCCGTGCCAGAGGCCTATCGGGCCGTCACGGTCGAGGCTCCGGTATTTCAACAGATAACCCAGGCGCTGCGCGATGGTTTGATCAGTGGTGCCGGCGCGCGTGATCGCGCCGGAGCATTTCCGCTGTCGCGTCTCAAACGCGAGAGGGACGGTCCGGACGAGGTCGCATGGGAGCAGTGGGCCATGCATGCGGAGAACGCGGCGGTTGCGGCGGGCCTGGCGAAGGGGCTGGTCACCGGTCTGATGGGGGCTCTCGGCGAGCTTCAGGACAATGTGTTCGAGCACAGCGGCCATCCCGAGACAGGCGTCATAG
>NZ_JACMYP010000172.1 GCF_020889705.1 Bradyrhizobium altum
CCGGCCGCCGCCGCGGACATCGATCGAGGCCACCGCCGGCCGCTCGAACAGGATGGCGGTGACGCCGGAGGCGATCACCGCGTCGTCGGCGTGGCCGACGCTGACGCCGGCAATATCGATGAGAAGGTTTTTCACGATCGAGTCCGTCCGCCTGCTGTCCGATCGATCCGGTATAGCAGCCGCGGCGGAAGCATCAACCGCCCGGCGCGGGCGCCTGCGGTACGACTTGCAGGTATCAGATCAAAAAACGCCCCGGCTGACCGGGGCGTTTTTCGTATCGCTGATGGGATCGGGCGCGAGAGGCTCAGGAGCCCTTCGGATTGATCTCGGTGTAGTTGCCCTTGGCGTCCCACTTGTAGACGACGTAGTCGATCGCCTTGATGTCGCCCTTGGCGTCGAAGCCCATCTTGCCGAGCACGGTGTCCCAGTCGCCGGCCTTGATGGTGTCCATCACCTTCTTGGCGTCGGTGGTGCCGGCCTTGGCGACGGCCTGCGTCCAGACCTGCATCGCGGCGTAGGTGTAGAGCGTG
Organism: Bradyrhizobium altum; assembly: GCF_020889705.1. GTDB lineage: Bacteria > Pseudomonadota > Alphaproteobacteria > Rhizobiales > Xanthobacteraceae > Bradyrhizobium > Bradyrhizobium altum. The sequence goes on from NZ_JACMYP010000172.1 coordinate 531, forward strand.
TAGCCTTCGGGATCGATGTTCTTGGCCTTGAACTTCTCGACGATCGCCTTCGCGGTCGGCTTGTTGCGCGGATCGGGGCCGAAGGTGAACAGCGTGCCCTCGGCGGCGGGGCCGGTGATCGAGGCGAACTCCTTGTCGTTCATGGCGTCGCCCGCCATCAACACGGTCTGCAGGCCCTGGTCGCGCATCTGGCGCAGGATCAGGCCGGCTTCCTGATGGTAGCCGCCGACATAGACCAGATCGATATTGTCGCGCTTCAGGCGCGAGACGATCGAGTTGAAGTCCTTGTCGCCCTTGTTGTAGGACTCGAACATCTTCTCCTGGAAGCCGGCCTTGTTCAGCGCCTTCTTGGTCTCGTCGGCGAGGCCTTTGCCGTAGGTGGTCTTGTCGTTCAGGATCGCGACGTTCTTGCCCTTGAAGTTCTTCATGATGTAGTCGGCGGCGACCAGGCCCTGCTGGTCGTCACGGCCGCAGACGCGCGCCACGTTCCACAGCTTGCGCTCGGTGAACAGCGGGTTGGTCGAGGCCGGGGTGATCTGCAGGACGCTGGCGTCGGCATAGGCCTCGGAGGCCGGGATCGATGACGACGAGCAGAAGTGGCCGGCCACGAACGGGATCTTCGCGGAGCCGATCTTTTCCGCGATCGAGCGCGCCTGCTTCGGATCGCAGGCATCGTCGTTGGCTTCCAGCGCGAGCTTCTTGCCGAGCACGCCACCGGCGGCGTTGATGTCGGCGACTGCCTGCTCGGCGCCGTTCTTCATCTGCCGGCCAAAAGCGGATTCGGAGCCCGTCATCGGGCCCGCGACTGCGATGGTGATGTCTTGCGCGAACGCGCTCGCCGATAATGCGAACGAAGCGCCCAGTGCCAGGCCGATCAGCTTCAGTGATTTCATGAGACGTCCCTCGTGGTCGTTGCCTCTTGCGGAAGGGCCCGGCACGCCGGGCCCCAAAACCGCGGGCATTCTCGGCTGATTTCGCGGCGAAGTCACCGGCAATTTTCAGGCAAATCGACGCTGCATCAGCCTCATCCTGCTGCAAGGGGCGGCGCTCAGGGCTGAGCTAGCCGCGGCGGCCGCCTTCCAGATAGGCGGCGCGGATTTCCGGGCGCTGCAGCAATTCGGCGCCGGTTCCGGCCAGCGTGATCAGGCCGTTGACCATGACGTAGCCGCGATGGGCGAGCTTCAGCGCATGGTTGGCGTTCTGCTCGACGATCAGCACGGTGAGGCCGTCCTGCCGGTTCAGCGTGCGGATGGCGTCGAAGATCTGGCGCGCGATCAGCGGCGCCAGGCCGAGCGAGGGCTCGTCCAGCATCAATAGGCGCGGCCGGCTCATCAGGGCGCGGCCGATCGCGAGCATCTGCTGCTCGCCGCCCGACAGCGTGCCGCCGCGTTGTACGACGCGCTCCTTCAGACGCGGAAACAGCGCAAACACGCGCTCCAGCCCGGCCTCGCGTTCGGCCTCGCTGCATTCGGTGGCATCGGCGCCCATCTGCAGGTTTTCCGCGACGCTCATGCGCGGAAAAATCCGCCGGCCCTCGGGCGATTGCGCGATGCGCAGCCGCGCGATCTCGTGGGTCGGCACGCCGGTGATGTCGTGGCCGTCGAATTCGATGGTGCCGGCGCGGGCGCGCGGCCGGCCGAAGATCGTCATCATCAGCGTCGACTTGCCGGCGCCATTGGCGCCGATCAGGGCGACGATCTCCCCTCGATTGATCGCGATGTCGACGCCCTTCAGCGCCTCGATCTTGCCGTACGCCGCGTGCACGCCGCGCACCGCGAGCAGGGGTGTGGTCATCGCTGCCGCGCTCACGTGCCGCTCTCCATCACGGCGATCGCCTCTTCCTCGTCGGCGCCGAGATAGGCGGCGATCACCTTGGGGTCGTCGCGCACCGCCTGCGGCGTGCCTTCGGCGATCTTGACGCCGTAGTCCATGACCACGATGTGATCGGAGATCTCCATCACCACAGACATGTCATGCTCGATCAAGAGGATCGAGGTGCCCTGTTCGTTGCGGATCGACAGCAAGAGCTCGTTAAGGCCGCCGCTCTCGCGCGCGTTCAGTCCGGCCGCGGGCTCGTCGAGACAGAGCAGCGCAGGTTCAGTGCACATCGCGCGCGCGATCTCGAGCCTGCGCTGGTCGCCATAGGGCAGATTGCCCGCGGCGTCGTCGGCGCGGTCGAGCAGGCCGACGCGGTTGAGCCAGGTCCGCCCCAGCTCGATGGCGCGCGCTTCGGCCTCGCGCCAGGACGGCAGGCCGAGCAGGCCGAGCAGGGTCAGGCCCGAGGCGCGCATCAGAGCATTGTGCTGGGCGACCATCAGGTTTTCCAGCGCGGTCATGCCGGGAAACAGCCGGATGTTCTGGAAGGTGCGCGCCACCTTGGCCTGCTTGGAGATGCGGAAATCGTTCAGCCGCTCGAGCTGGATGGTGCGGCCGTCATCATGGGCGAGGCGGATCGCGCCGCCGCTCGGCCGGTAGAAGCCGGTGATGCAATTGAACACGGTGGTCTTGCCGGCGCCGTTCGGCCCGATCAGCGCGGTGATCTTGCGCCGCTCGGCGGCGAAGGAGAGTTCGTTGACCGCGACGATGCCGCCGAAGCGCATCATCAGGCGATCGACGATGAGGATGTGGTCGCCGCTCATCCGTGGCCCTCCTTGACGAGGTCGGAGGAGATCGCCTGGTTGCGCTCCAGGAATACGGTTGGCGCGCGATGGCCGATCAGTCCGCGCGGCCGCCAGATCATCAACAGCACCATCGCGATGCCGAACACCAGCATGCGGTATTGATCGAGGCCGCGAAACAGCTCGAAGCCGCCGATCATGGCGAGCGCCGCAAGCGCGACGCCAAGTTGCGAGCCCATGCCGCCGAGCACGACGATCGCAAGCACCAGCGCAGATTCCTGGAAGGTGAAGGACTCCGGACTGATGAAGCCCTGCCGGGTGGCGAAGAATGCGCCGGCCAGGCCGCCGAACATCGCACCGGTCGCGAACGCCGTCAGCTTGGTGGTTGTGGTGTTGATGCCGAGCGCGCGGCAAGCGACCTCGTCCTCGCGCAGCGCCTCCCAGGCGCGGCCGATCGGCAGCCGCCGCAGCCGGATCGTCACCCAGTTGGTGAGCAGCGCCATCGCCAGGATCACATAGAACAGGAACACGAGGCGGTGGGTCGGCGAGAACTCGATGCCGAGCTTGGCGGCAAGTCCGTCATCGCCCGGCGTCAGTGGAATGCCGAACATGGTCGGGCGCGGAATTCCCGAGACGCCGTTGGGGCCGCCGGTCAGGCTTTGCCAGTTGATGATGACGAGGCGGATGATCTCGCCGAAGGCGAGCGTCACGATCGCCAGATAATCGCCGCGCAGCCGCAGCACCGGGAAGCCGAGCAGCACGCCCCAGAACGCCGCCAGGATGCCGGCGAGCGGCAGGCAGACCCAGAACGACAATCCGAAATTGGTCGCGAGCAGCGCGTAGGAATAGGCGCCGACCGCATAGAAGGCGACATAGCCGAGGTCGAGCAGGCCGGCGAGCCCGACCACGACGTTTAGTCCCCACCCCAGCATCACATAGGTCAGGACCAGGATCGACAGATCGAGAATGTAGCGCTGGTTGTAGAAGATGACCGGCACGAGGAAGGTGAACACCAGGAGCGCAGGCGCCAGCCAGCGGCCGGCGAAGGAGATCGCCGATTGCACCGGCTTCGGCACAATGCTGTCCTTGTCGACCGGCCCCCACCATTGCCGCAGCAGCTCGACGACGATGCTGCCGCCGAACACGGTGGCGACGAGGGCGGCGAGGTCGCCGAACCGCGTCCAGTAGATCAGGCCGCCTTGCGGTCCGGCCTCGGTGCGCACGCCGATCATCAGCGAGAACAGCACCAGCGCGACCAATGCGCTGATCAGGGCTTTCTTGAGAATGAAGGCGCTGCCCGAGGGCTGCGCGGCGGGCGATGGGCGGGCTGAGGTCGCGCTCACGAAGTGCCTGTCAGACTTTTTCGACTTCGGGACGGCCAAGCAGGCCGGTCGGCATGAAGATCAGCACCACGATCAGGATCGAGAACGCGGCGACGTCCTTGTACTCCACCGAGAAATAGGCCGACCAGAACGTCTCGATCAGGCCGATCGAGAGCCCGCCGAGCATCGCGCCCGGCAGTGAGCCGATGCCGCCGAGCACGGCGGCGGTGAACGCCTTGATGCCGGCAACGAAGCCCATGAAGAAATCGACCAGGCCGTAATACAGCAGGTACATCATGCCGGCGACGGCGGCGAGCGCGGCACCGATCACGAAGGTCATCGAGATGGTGCGGTCGACGTCGACGCCGAGCAGTGCGGCCATGGTCTGGTCCTGCTCGCAGGCGCGCATGTCGCGCCCGAGCCGCGTGCGCGACACCAGCCAGGTGAACAGTGCCAGCACCACGATGGTGGCGAGCACGACCATGATCTGGATGTTGGAGAGCTGAACGGCGAAGCCGGACGCGCCTTCATGCAGTGTGTAGCCGCCGGTGATGATCGGCGGCACCGGCTTGACGCGCGCACCCTGCGACACCTGCGAGAAGTTGGTCAGCACGAACGACATGCCGATCGCCGACAGCATCGGCGCCAGGCGGAACGAATGCCTCAAGGGCCGGTAGGCGATGCGCTCGATGGTCCAGCCATAGAGCGCGGTGATCGCCATCGAGACCAGCAGCACGATCAGAAGGATCAGGGGGATCGCGGTGAGGCCGAGCGACACCAGCACCAGGAACGAGATCAGCGCGATGAAGCCGCCGATCATGAAGATGTCGCCATGGGCGAAGTTGATCATGCCGACGATGCCGTAGACCATCGTGTAGCCGATGGCGATCAGGCCATAGATCGAACCGAGCACGAGGCCGTTGATCAGTTGCTGGGCGAAATAATCCATGCGCTGCCGTAACTCGAGGGGTGACGCGCCGAGGGCCCCCGGCAGCCTGATCCGTCGCGTCGTGGTATTTTCTAACAGTGGAACCCCGGCGGCGGCAACAGCGTGGCAGCAGCAGACGAGGGCTTTTACATAACTACTTCGGCGGGTGCGGTTCCGATGTCACAGGGTCGACACCTCGTTGCCTTGCAATGATCGCGCCGGAACCCGTGTTGGCCGAGCCACGGCGGCAATCTGAAGCCCGGGGAGCAGCAGGATCCGCGCCGGCAGGGCCAGAAGCCCAATCCGGAGCACTCATTCGGGGCAATTGAGCAGATGCAACAAGAGGGTCTCGCCGAATGGCGAAGCCCTTCTTGTTTGGGACTTGTCCTTCTTTGGGTGTTCTGTTTCTGGCTGTGTTGTTCAGGCCAACTGATCGGCGAAGCGGCCGCGGAAGGCATATGAACCGAAATGCGTGAGCTCGCTTCGAAGGTCCAGCCAGATTTCGCCGCCGAGGTCGATCCAGCGCCGGCAGAAGGCGTAATCTTCGGACAAATACTCGCCGGTCGTCTTGTCGATCATGCATTCGAACAGCGAGAGGCGGTCGAGGTCGGCGCGAACCAAGTCGCCGGTGTTCAGGTCGTTGCTCTTGTGGTTCGCCCGATATTTGAGCTCGGGATGGGCGTCGCACAGCCTGACGAGGGCGGATCGCTTCATCATCAGGAAGCCGGTTCCGGCATATCGGACCTTGGCGAAGCCATCGCCGCGAGCCGTGAGCTGGTCGCCCTCCCATGTGACGACATAGTCCAGCGAGGAAGACGCGAGGTTCTTGCGCTTGGCTTCCGCAGCCCGCTGCACCTTTGCCCAATCGATGTGCTTGAGCGGGTAGGCCGCGGCCGCAACATCGGTGCCGCAATCCAGCAGCCGGAACACGGCCTCGGGTTCGAACCCGATATCGGCATCGATGAACAGGAGATGGCTGGCGCCGGATACGAGGAACTGGTGGGCCAGTTCGTTCCGGGCGCGCACGATCAGCGATTCGTTTCCTATCAGGTGGAACTGGATGTCGATGCCCCGGGCAGTGGCCGCAGCCTGAAGCTTCAGGGCGGACAGCACATAGGCCATCTTCAGGTCGCCGCCGAAACAGGGCGTCGCGACGAAAACGCGGGTTCTTTCGGTCATTTTACCCCCTTTATCTCGGCCGGCGCAGGTCCTCCTGGCCGGGCCCGATCGCATCGATCCGGAACCATCGCACCGCGCTTAACCTTAACAAAGGGTTTAAATTGCTGCTGGCAATCGATCGGCGTTACCTCGCAGGCTGAACCGTCGCCGATCCAAAAGGCGCCGGAGAGAAGCGGGAAGCGGCAATGTCGAGCAACTGGCGGATCAGCTCCTTCAACGGCGCGCTGCTTGCGGCCTATTTCATTCCGGTCTGGACCATCATCGCCTTCAGCATCATGGTGTCGCCGATCCACGGCCTCTATGAGCGACCGAGCGTATCGATCGCGCTCTACGCCAGCGACTACCTGCACCTCGGCAAGATGGCGACGGTGCGGCTGGCATGGCTGCTGGCGCTGGCGCGGATCACAGTGGTGGCGTTCTTCGCGGTCTTCCTCGCGATGGCCGCGTTCTCGCCGTTGCGCAGGACCAGCAGCGGCGCCGACGAGGCGCTGGCGGTGGCGCTCTGCCTCGGCAGCGTGCTGAGCTTCGCCAGCATGATGATGGCATCCAAGGTCGGCGAGATCGAAGCGTTGCGCATGCATGCGGCCGAGCTTCTGATGCTGCTCGGCACCGCGATCGTGATGCTGTTCGAGACCTCGCCGAAGCGAACTGTCGAGTCGTCCGCCACCAAGGCACCGGCCGCCGAGGCCAGCACACCGGCGAGCGAGCTATCCCTTCAGCAGCCCTAGTTCGGCGATGATCGCGCCGGCTTCCTTGACGGCGTGATTGGCCGCGGGCACGCCGCAATAGATCGCCTGCTGCAGCAGGATCTCCTTGATGTCCTCGGGCGTGAAGCCGCCTTCGCTGAGCGCTGCGCGCACATGCAGGCGGAACTCGTCCCACTGGCCGAGCGCGACCATGGTGCCGATCACCAGCACGCGGCGCGTGCGGTGATCGAAATGCGGCCGGGTCCAGATCTCGCCCCACGCATAGCGCGTGATCAGGTCCTGGAAGTCGGTGTTGAACGCGTTGCGGTTCTTGATCGACTTGTCGACCCATTCATTGCCCAGCACCTTGCGGCGCTGCGTCATGCCGTCGTCACGGCGCTGATTGTCGTCCATCGTATCCCTAGCGTGGTAGCCGGTCGTAGCTGGCAAGCACTACTTATCGCTTTCATCCAGAATCTCAAGGCAATCGAAGATGCTCTTCCTTGCGGTGGTGAGCATCCTCGATGGCCTTACGGCTTTCAGCTCCTCGATCCGCTTCGTCCATTCGATGAGGATGGCGCGCGTCATTTCCTTCTGCTTCTTCGAAAACGCGATCACGCGCATTTCGACAAACTCCGGGAAAAGCATCACCACCTTGAAGGGGTGGTTGCCGGTGCTCTTCATGTAGGTTTGTTGCATCGCAAGCTGGCTGGATTTCTGGAAAGATTCGAAGAAATCAGACCACAGGTTCGTCTTGGACCTGCTCTCGATCAGGAACTGGGCGTAGCTGTTCTCGATCTTGTAGCGATAGAAGTCCGAGCGGCGATCCAAGATCTTCATGGCCTCCATGAAATATCGGTTCGCTGCGGTGTAGTCGCCGAACGAGCTGGCGGCGATTGCGTATTGCAGCCAGTAGTAGGGGCTGAAGTCCTTGTAACCCAGGTTGCCCACCTGATCGTAGAAGTCGGCGATCTTGAGATACTTGTTCTTCGTCACACCGATCAGGGAGTCGATGTTCGAGAATTGCATCACCTTGCTGTTGAAGGTTCGGTACCGTTCCGCGCGCCTGAATCTCTCGGAACTGGTTGCCAGCGCGCGCTTCAGGACATCGAAGATGACGAGATCCGAAACGATGTTCTTCAGGACGTATCGCGCCAGAATGGGCGATCGTGCCAGCACCTCGATTCCGGAAAGCGCAAAGAACTCCCGTACGTAGCTGTCCTTGATCATCGAGTTGATCTTGAAGACGTCGAATCCCAGCAGTTCCGACAGGAACTCGTAGGTCGGGCGCATTTCGATCGCGTTCATGATGAGAGCCAGGACAATCGCCGGCTGCCCCTCGTTCGTGCCGCGACCGAAATAGGCCCGGATCTTTTCGTCGGCCGACACCGAGCCCACCACGCCGAGCATGACCGATTGCATCTCGTATCGGCAATCTCGCGCAATGATCTTCTCCTTGTCGGAGGACGTTTTCGCCTTCGGAAAGTTTGACCAATACGCGCCGGAATTGAGAATTCTGATCAGGGCCGCGACGTCGACCTCCAGTATCTTGTTGACGTCGAACTCGACCGTGGATTTTGGAACCACGTGCCTCAGTTCCGTTAGCTTGATCTCGAATGCCGACGAGCGCGCCGTCAAAACGATCCGGGCGCGCGATAGTTGCGAAAACAGCGGAGCCAGCAGGTCATCGTTGTCGATCAACTCTTCGACGACGATGACGTAGTCGGTCAGCTTGCTGAAGAATTCGATATCGAAGGCAAATACGTCCGAGCGGCGAGCGAAGGTGAAGACCCGCAGCCTCGCGGATAGCAGCTGGAATATGATCTGCTCCAGCACGAGCGTTTTCCCGTTGCCCGTCTGGGCATGAATCACCACGCTCGATCCCTCGTTGTTGAGGGCAGCGACGATGTTCGCTGCTATCGCGCGATTGACGACATACTCTCGCGAGGGGGACAGCTTCGACGACCAGAACAGTTTTCGGTCATAAACGCCCCGGATCAGCAGCGCCGCAACGTCCCTGTCCGTGATGGTTTCGGCCACCGGCATCGCAGGCAGCAGGACTTCTTCGAAGTTTTCCGGACCCAGCACATTGGTCGCGGAAATTCCGTTCGTCAAAACTTCGGAGATGACCTCTGCGAGGCCTTCGTTTCCGACCTTCAGCACGCTTCCAAAATGCTTCAGAAACCGCTCGTCCGCGTTGGATAGCCCCTTCCACTGGATCGCGACCGTCTTCTCCTTCAGGTTCGGGTTCTCGCCCAGGATTCGGGAGATGTCGGTGTCGTAGAGCGAATAGCCGGCGAACACGATCAGGTCCGAAAGCAGGAAGTCCTGCCGCAGCGTCGCCGCCCAGCCGGAAGCAAACAGGTTTGAATCGATATAGGACGTGAACGTCAGGGCGAAGTCGTCGATCGTGGTTTCGCTGTCGATTGCCCCGACATATCCATTGATGTGAACAATGTGGCGATCGTCACCCTCGAATGTGAGCGGGATCGATGCGCGGGAAAACGACCGAGGTCGTGCTCCGTTGGGGGCGGCGACGTGTTCGGCAACGTCGTCATAGTTGGTGGTGTAGATGCGCTTCCAGGGGTAGTTGAGAACTGTTCGCTGTTGTTCGGTGATGTTCTTGATCGAGAATGTCGACTTGATCAGCTTCACCAAAGCGAGCGGATCGCCGTTCTGTTCCTGATAGATTTCCGACAGGATCGTCAGGGGAACGGAGCTGTTCTCGCCGATGGCTTGCGACAGTTCCGCCGCAAAATCCTTGGCAAGCGGTACCGGTACGTCCCGACTGTTGGTTGCTCCGTCGGAAAAGCCAGCGCCCAGAAAAAGAATGGCGCCGCCGGGGCGTGGGTGCGCCAGCTTGCGGCGAAGATCCTCCATCGTAATCACTTTTGAATCCCTCAAAAATTACGGTGCCTATCCTTGTCGGTTGATCAATGGGGCATCCTAAGGTTGAAATTTGGCCATTCTGATATGCGTCAGGATGCGATGCAATCGAAATAGAGTGGATTTTCTAGAAAATGGCTGGGGTCGCGCGGCGATTCCGCGAGCGACCTTTGTTTCCTAACGTTGCGTCAGGAAGCCGACCACGGCTTCGGTGAAGGCGTGCGACTGCTCGACATTGGAGATGTGCGCGGCATCGAGCAGTGTCATGCTGGCGCCGGGAATGCCGCTGCGGATCATTTCACCCGCCGACACCGGCGTTGCCATGTCCTGCTTTCCCGCGATCACCAGGGTTGGGCTCTTGATCTTCGGTAGCAGCGCGCGCTGGTCGAGCGTCGACAGCGCTTCGCAGCAGGCGAGATAGCCCTCGACGGGAGAGGCCAGCAGCATCGCCTTCATGCGCGCGGCGGTCTCCGGCTCGCGCTCGCGGAAGTCGGCAGTCAGCCAGCCCGCGATCACGGCATCGGCGACGGCCGCGATGCCGCCTTCCTTCACCGCCTTGATGCGGTTCAGCCAGTTGGTCGGATCGGGATAGTAGCAGGCGGTGTTGGCGAGGATGATCTTGCCGAATCTTTCAGGGGCGTTGGCGCCGAGCCATTGCCCGACCATGCCGCCCATCGACAGGCCGCACCAGTACACCTTCTCGATGTTGAGGTCGTCGAGGATCGCAAGCACGTCGCGGCCAAACCGCTCCATGGAATAGGGGCCGGCCGGCACGCCGGATTTGCCGTGGCCGCGACGATCGTACCGGATGACGCGGAACATCTGCGTCAGCGCCCGCATCTGCGGCTCCCACATCTGCAAGGTGCAGCCGAGCGAGTTCGACAGCATCAAGGTCGGTCCGCCGTCGCGGCCATCCACCTGGACGTTGAGCAGGCACCCATCGGCGTTGATCATCGGCATCGTTTTGTCCCTCTCGTCATCCCGCTACTTGTCATCCAGTGAAGCCAGCAGGCGGTCGATCAGCGCCTGCGAGGCACCCTGATAGGCCATCGGCTCGAACAGTTCTGCGATGCGCTTGGCATCGAGATGCGCGGTGACCTTGGTCTCCGCCGACAGCACGTCGCGCAGATGCTTCTTCTCCGCGACCGCTTTCTTGCTGGCGGCTTCGATCAGATGATGAGCGTCGCTCTTGCCGATTGTTTCGGCCAGCGCAAAGGTGACGGCTTCCGCCATGATCAACCCATGAGTCGCATCGAGATTGACGCGCATCCGCGCGGCATCGACCTCGAGCCCTTCGGCGAGATCGACGATGGCGGCGAGCGCGCCCGAGGTCACCAGCATCAAGGTCGGCAGGGTCGGCCATTCCGCGTGCCAGGGACCGGCGCTGCGCTCATGGTCCTGCACCTGCGCGGCGAAGATCGTGGCAGTGAGGTTCGGCGCCATGGTCGCAGCCCCCAGCGCGCTCGCGGCGGCGACCGGATTGCGCTTGTGCGGCATGGTGGAGGAGCCGCCGCGGCCGGCGCCCGCGGGCTCGAAGGCTTCGCCAACATCTGTCTGCATCATCAGCGAGACGTCGCGCGCGATCTTGCCGCAGCTGCCGGCGAGGATCGCAAACACCGACGCGGCCTCCGCGATGCGGTCGCGGTGGGTGTGCCAGGGCGCATCCGGCAGGGGCAGATCCAGCTCTTTCGCAAGGCAGGCTGCGACCGCCAGGCCGTTGTCGCCGAGCGCGGCAAGCGTGCCGGCGGCGCCACCGAATTGCACGGCCAGCGTCTCGCGGCGCAGGCGCAGCAAGCGCTTCCGGGAGCGATGCAGGGCCGCGGCATATTCGGCCAGCTTCAGACCAAACGGCATCGGCAGCGCATGCTGCAGCCAGGTCCGCGCCACCACCGCGGTGTTGCGATGGGCAAGGGCAAGCCCGGCAAAACCCGCAATGGCGCGGTCGAGATCGGCGAGCAGCGCATCGATGCCGGCGCGCAGCGACAGCATGGTCGCGGTGTCGATGACGTCCTGGCTGGTCGCGCCCCAATGCACATAGCGCGCCGCCTCGGCATCCTTTTTGGCGACGTTGGCGGTGAGGGCCTTCACCAGCGGGATCGCCAGGTTGCCTGATCGCGTCGCGGCATCGGCCAGCGCGGCGAGGTCGAATGATTCGGCCTTGCAGGCGCTAGCGATCGGTCCCGCGCTAGCCGCGGGAATCACGCCGCAGGCCACTTCGGCGCGGGCCAGCGCGGCCTCGAAATTCAGCATGTTCTGCAGGGTGGCGGCGTCGTCGCACACCGCGCGCATCGCGGCGCTCGACAGCATCGGCGCAAGCAGGGGGGACAGGGCTGTGCTCATGGCGCGCGACCTAACCACTGTCGCGCGCTCCTGCCAATGGCCCGCCGCTGCCGCCAATTTCGGCAGCGGCGATTGCGCGATTTTGTGAACGGCGGACGCGTCTTGCTGCGGTGCGAATATGCATCGCTCATCCTCCGAAGGTGCCCTTTCCTTTGCGTCCCGGCTGCTTTACTTGGGGCTAAAGGTTTCTTGCGATCGAGGAGGTCCCCCCATGGCCATGACAATGACCGGCGAAGTCCAGCTTGCAGCGCCGCGCCAGGCTGTGTGGGACAAGCTCAACGATCCCGAGGTGCTGAAGGCCTGCATTCCCGGCTGCGAAGAGCTGGAGAAGACCGACGAGGGCGGCTTCCGCGCCACCGCGAAGATGAAGGTCGGCCCGGTCTCCGCCCGCTTCAAGGGCAAGGTCACCTTGAGTGATCTCGATCCGCCGAACGGCTACAAGATCTCAGGCGAAGGCGAGGGCGGGGTGGCCGGCTTCGCCAAGGGCGGCGCCACCGTCGGCCTCGCCGACAAGGATGGCGGCACGCTGCTGAGCTACAACGTAGAGGCGCAGATCGGCGGCAAGCTCGCCCAGCTCGGCCAGCGCCTGATCAACGGCGCCGCCAAGAAGCTGGCGGACGAATTTTTTGCAAATTTCGCCAAAGCGGTGCAGGGTTAACCCTGCAGGCGGGCCGGCTCATTCAGGCCCCGCCATGCCTTGCCGTTATGTCCTGGATGGGTGGCTCGAAAGGTTGCCCATCGCGGGGCGCGCCCATATTATGCCGTCTGGAATGATTTTAAACCGCCTGCTTCGCCGATATGCGGTGGCGCAGATAAGAGAGTGCTGATGGCCAAGATTTCAATGATCGTGAACGGTAACCCCGTTAACGCGAATGTCGACCCCCGTACCCTTCTGGTCCAGTTTCTGCGCGAAAACCTGCGGCTGACAGGTACCCATGTCGGCTGCGACACCTCGCAGTGCGGCGCCTGCGTCGTGCATCTGGACGGCAAGGCGGTGAAGTCCTGCACGACGCTTGCGGTGATGGCCGACGGTCATGAGGTCAAGACCATTGAGGGGCTGGCGTCCGATGGCGCGCCACTGCATCCGATGCAGGAGGCCTTCCGCGAGCATCACGGCCTGCAATGCGGCTTCTGTACGCCCGGCATGATCATGACCGCCGTCGACCTTGTGCATCGCAAGGGCCACGACCTTTCCGACGAGGTGATCCGCGAAGAGCTGGAAGGCAATCTGTGCCGCTGCACCGGCTACCAGAACATCGTTGCTTCGATCGCCGCCGGTGCCAAGGCGATGGCGAAGTTGGATCTCGCTTAATCAGCCATTCGTCGCGATCTGCGATCAGGACATTCCAATGTACGAATTCAAATATCATCGCCCCGGCACCGTGCGGCAGGCCGCCAACCTCCTGGTGAAGAACGAGGACGCCAAGCTGATCGCCGGCGGTCATACGCTGGTGCCGGTCATGAAGCAGCGGCTCGCGAGCCCGCCGCATCTGGTCGACCTCTCCCACATCGAAGGCCTCGACACGATCGAGATGAAGGGCCGCTCGCTGGTGATCGGCGCCACCGCCAAGCACGCCGAGGTCGCGAACTCCGCGGTCGTGGGCGAGGCGATCCCGGCGCTGGCCGAGCTTGCCGGCATGATCGGCGATCCCGCCGTGCGCCACCGCGGCACCATCGGCGGCTCGCTCGCCAACAACGACCCGACCGCCGACTATCCGGCCGCGGTGCTGGCGCTGGGCGCGACCATCGTCACCAACAAGCGCCGCCTCAAGGCCGAGGAATATTTCCAGGGCCTGTTCACGACCGCGCTGGAGGCCGACGAGATCATCACCAAGGTGATGTTCCCGCTGCCGAAGAAGGCGGCCTATGTGAAGTTTCGCAACCAGGCCTCGCGTTATGCGTTGGTCGGTGTGTTCGTGGCCAAGCGTCCGTCCGACGTGCGTGTCGCAGTCACCGGCGCGGGCTCCGACGGCGTGTTCCGCGTCACCGCGTTCGAGGAGGCCCTGAAGAAGCGCTTCTCGCACAAGGTGCTCGACGGCATCGCGGTTCCCGCCGACGGGCTGAACAGCGACCTGCACGGCAGTGCGGAATACCGCGCGCATCTGATCGGCGTTCTGACGCGCAGGGCGGTGGAAGCCGCCAACGCCAAGGACTAGATCCAAGGGACTGGATCCCGAGATCTAGATCGTAAGGTCTAGATCCAAGACCTAAACGCACGGCGTGATTTTGCTAACCCCTGTTCGAAGACTGGCCGTTCCATGAGTGCATCGGCGTTACCCACTTCCGTCGATGCGCTCGAGCAGCTCTTGACGTCGCGCGGCTATCTCGCCGAACGGTCGCTCGCGACCGTGACCTATCTCGCGCTGCGCATGGGGCGGCCCCTGTTCCTCGAAGGCGAGGCCGGCGTCGGCAAGACCGAGATCGCAAAGGTCCTGTCGGCGGCGCTCGGGCGCAAGCTGATCCGCCTGCAATGCTATGAAGGTCTCGACGTCGCCTCTGCCGTCTATGAGTGGAGCAGCGCGGCGCAGATGATCGCGATCCGGCTCGCGGAAGCCTCCGGCGACACCGATCGCGACCAGCTTGCGAGCGACATTTTCGCCGAACGCTTCCTGATCAAGCGGCCGCTGCTGCAGGCGCTCGAGCCCGACGTCGCAGGTCCCCCGGTGCTGCTGATCGACGAGCTCGACCGCGCCGACGAGGCGTTCGAGGCGTATCTCTTGGAAATCCTCAGCGACTTCCAGGTCACCATCCCCGAGCTCGGCACCGTGAAGGCGCCGGCGCCGCCGATCGTCATCATTACTTCGAACCGCACTCGCGAGATCCACGACGCGCTGAAGCGGCGCTGCCTCTATCACTGGGTAGATTATCCCACAGCCGACCGCGAGCTCGCGATCGTCAAGTCGCGGGTGCCGAACATTTCCGCGAAGCTGTCGCAGCAGGTGGTCCGCTTCGTGCAGGCGCTGCGCAACCAGGATTTCTACAAGTCGCCGGGCGTCGCCGAGACCATCGACTGGGCCACCGCGCTGTCCGAGCTCGACGCGCGCTCGCTGACGCCGCAGGTGGTCGGCGACACGCTGGGCGCGCTCTTGAAATACCAGGACGACATCGCGCGGATGCAGGGCGATGCGTTGCAGAAGACATTGAAGGAAGCGACGAGCGAGACGTAAGGCTCGCGCGTCACAACATCGTTCGTCATTCCGGGATGCGCCGTCAGGCGCAGGCCCGGAATCCATAACCACCATCGTGAGTATGGATTCCGGGCTCTCGCTTCGCGATCCCCGGAATGACGGGAGTGGATAGTTCGATGCCGATCAACCACCTCGCGCCTCCGACGGGCCACATGGCCGACAACGTGATCGGCTTTGCCCGCGCGCTGCGGGCGGCCGGGCTCCCGGTCGGGCCGGGCTCGGTCATCGATGCGCTCGATGCGCTGCAGCTGATCGAGGTCGGGCATCGCTCCGACTTCTACGCCACGCTGGAGGCGATCTTCGTCAAGCGCCATGAGCATGCGCTGATCTTTCGCCAGGCCTTCGAGCTGTTCTTCCGCGCCGCCGAGGAGTGGAAGAGCATGCTGGATTCCGTCCCGCTGCCCGACCACGCCAGGAAGAAGCCGCCGCCGGCCTCGCGCCGCGTCCAGGAGGCGATGGCGCAGCCGGCAAAGAGCGAGGAGCGGCCGCAGGCCCAGGAGCAGGAGCTGAAGCTCTCGGTCTCCGACAAGGAGGTGCTTCAGAAGAAGGATTTTGCGCAGATGACCGCGGCCGAGATCGCCGAGGTGACGCGCGAGATCGCCAGGATGCGGCTGCCGCAGGCCGAGCTCGTGACCCGCCGCTACCAGCCGGATGCGCGGGGCCTGCGGCTCGACATGCGCCGCACCGTGCGCAACTCGCTGCGCACCGGCGGCGAGATCATCGATATCCGAAAGCTCGGCCGGATCGAGAAGCCGGCGCCGATCGTGGCGCTGCTCGATATCTCCGGTTCGATGAGCGAGTACACCCGCCTGTTCCTGCACTTCCTGCATGCCATCACCGACTACCGCAAGCGGGTCTCGGTGTTCCTGTTCGGCACCCGCCTAACCAATGTGACGCGCGCGTTACGGGCGCGCGACCCCGACGAGGCGCTGGCGAGCTGCACGTCCTCGGTCGAGGACTGGGCCGGCGGGACGCGGATCGCGACCTCGCTGCACACCTTCAACCAGCTCTGGGCCCGCCGGGTGCTCGGGCAGGGCGCCATCGTCCTCCTTATATCCGATGGACTAGAACGCGAGGCCGATGCCAAACTGGCCTTCGAGATGGACCGATTGCACCGCTCCTGCCGCCGCCTGATCTGGCTCAACCCGCTGCTGCGCTATTCCGGCTTCGAGGCCAAGGCCCAGGGCATCAAAATGATGCTGCCCCACGTTGACGAATTTCGCCCGGTGCATAACTTGACGTCCATCAAGGGCTTGATCGGGGCGCTGTCATCCCCGCCGCCGGCGCACCACCGCAGCCTGATCCGCTCTGTAGCCTAAGAAGCCTGACCCGATAGCAGGAGGCCACCATGCTGAACCGCGACGAAGACATCCTTCAGGCTGCCGAGACCTGGCAGAAACAGGGCCACGGCGTGGCGCTCGCCACCGTGGTCGAGACCTGGGGCTCGGCGCCGCGCCCGGCCGGTTCGAGCCTCGTCATCAATGACGACGGCACGTTCTTAGGCTCGGTGTCCGGCGGCTGCGTCGAGGGCGCGGTCGTCACCGAGGCGCTCGACGTGATCGCGAGCGGCCAGCCAAAAATGCTCGAATTCGGCGTTGCCGACGAGACGGCCTGGAATGTCGGCCTGTCCTGCGGCGGCACCATCCGCGTGTTCGTCGAGAAGGTCGGGTAGTGCCGCCGATTTGAAGTTCCTGTAGTGTATGCCGCGCGTGCGGTTCAGGAACTTCAAATCGATAAGCGGCACTACAATCGTTAAGTTGCAAGTGCGCCTCTTGTTTCCGAAGTTCGTACGAGAGGGCGCCGCGAGAGAGGTACGAACTTCGGAAACGGGGCACTTGTCGTGAAACTCGAGGTCCTCAAGGAGCTGAACGCCGAGCGCGCCGCGCGCCGCCCGGTCATCATCGTCACCGACACCGCCAATGGCGAGCAGCGGCTGGTCAAGGCCAAGGACGTCGCCGCCGATCCGCTGCGCGCCGAGCTTGCCAAGCAGCTCAGGATGGGCAAGAGCGGCAATGTCGAGGTCGCGGGCAAGAAGCTGTTCCTCAACGTCTACGCGCCGACCGCAAAGCTCGTGATCATCGGCGCGGTCCATATCAGCCAGGCCTTGGCGCCGCTGGCGCGCTCGCTCGACTACGACGTGACGGTGGTCGATCCGCGCACCGCCTTTGCAAGCCCCGAGCGTTTCCCCGACGTGCCGCTGGTCGCCGAATGGCCCGACGTCGCGCTGCCGCCGCTCAACGTCGATCACTACACCGCGTTCGTCGCGGTGACGCACGATCCCAAGATCGACGATCCGGCGCTGCTGCACGCCTTCGACCGCGACTGCTTCTACATCGGCGCCCTCGGCTCGCGGAAGACCCATGCCAAGCGTGCTGAGCGGCTGCGCGCGCAGGGCGCCAAGGACAGCGACATCGCGCGCATCCACGCGCCGATCGGCCTCGACATCGGCGCGGTGTCGCCGTCGGAGATCGCGGTCGCGATCATGGCCGAGATCACCGCGCAGCTGCGTCTGCCTCCCAAAGAAAAAGAAGAAGCGGCATGAAGTTCGGTCCCGCCAGTCCGGCCGACGCGATTGGCGGCGTCACCGTGCATACGCTCCGCCAGGGCACGCTGGTGCTCAAGAAGGGCACCACGATCGGCCCTGATGAGGTCGAGGCGCTGACCAAAGCCGGCGTCAAGGACGTCGTCGTGGTGCGGCTCGAGGAGGGCGATGTCTCCGAGGACGTCGCGGCCGCCAGCATCGCGCAGGCGGTGGCGGGCGAGGGCGTCAATGTCGAGCGCGCCTTCACCGGCCGCGCCAATCTGTTCGCGGCACGCCCCGGCGTGCTGGTGGTCGACCGCGCCGCGGTCGATCGCATCAACGGCGTCGACGAGGCCATCACCTTTGCAACGCTCGCGGCGTTCAAGCCGGTGGTCGAAGGCGAGATGATCGCGACCGTCAAGCTGATCCCGTTCGGCGTCGAGGGCCGGTTGCGCGATGCCGCCGTGGCCGTCGCCGGCAAGGGTACGCTGCGGATCGCGCCTTACGTGATCCGGAAGGTCGGCGTGGTCTCGACGCTGCTGCCGGGCCTCGCGCCGAAGGTGATCGATAAGACGCTGCGCGTCACCGCCGAACGGCTCGCGCCGGCCGGCGCCGCCATCATCGCCGAGCGCCGGGTGCCGCATGACGAGACCGTGCTCGCGGCCTCGATCAAGGAATTGCTCGGCCTCGGCGCCGAGCTCGTCATCGTGTTCGGCGCGTCGGCGATCGCCGACCGCCGCGACGTCATTCCGGCCGCGATCACCGAGATCGGCGGCGCGATCGAGCATTTCGGCATGCCGGTCGATCCCGGCAATCTGCTTTTGATCGGCAGCGCCGGCGGCGTGCCGGTGCTGGGCGCGCCGGGCTGCGCGCGCTCGCCGGTCGAGAACGGCTTTGACTGGGTGCTGATGCGGCTGCTTGCCGGCATCAAGGTGAGGCGATCGGATCTCACTGGCATGGGCGTCGGCGGCCTGTTGATGGAGATCGTGACGCGGCCGCAGCCGCGCACCGTTCCCGATACCGAAGGCAACCGCAATGTCGCGGCGATCGTGCTCGCCGCCGGCCGCTCGACCCGAATGGGCGGCCCGAACAAGCTGCTCGCCGAGATCGACGGCAAGAAGCTCGCGCGCATCGTCGCCGAGCAGGCGCTGGCCTCGAAGGCCTCGGAGGTGATCGTCGTCACCGGGCATCAGGCCGATCTGGTCGAGCAGGCGCTTGATGGACTCAAGGTCAAGTTCGTCCGCAACCCGGATTTTGCCGGCGGGCTCGCCAGCTCGGTGAAGGCGGGCATCTCGGCGGTCTCCGACAGCGCCGATGGCGCGGTCGTCTGCCTCGGCGACATGCCGCTGATCGATGCGAAGCTGATCGATCGCCTGATCGAAAACTTCGCACCCGACCGCGGCCATCTGATCGCGATCCCCGTCAGCGAGGGCCGCCGCGGCAATCCGGTGTTGTGGTCACGGCGCTTCTTCAGGGAATTGATGACGCTCGACGGCGACATCGGCGCCCGTCATCTGATCGCGAAGCATGTCGAGGTGGTCGCCGAGGTCCCGGTCGAAGGCAACAGCGCCTTCCTCGACATCGACACGCCGCAGGCGCTGGAAGCGGCGCGGCGCGGGTAGCTCCATCCGCCGTCGTCCCGGCCAAGCGAAGCGCGAGCCGGGACCCATAACCACAGGATGCAATTGTTGTGCGACGCTGGGGCCCCGGCGAATTCGATTACACAAGACGGTGGT
>NZ_JACMYP010000173.1 GCF_020889705.1 Bradyrhizobium altum
AATCCGCGCGGGCGCAACGGCACCGCGGTCGCCCGCCGCGCGCCGCAGCAGGACGAGCAGTATGGCGCCGCCGCCGCCGGCGACCCTGTCGTCCTGACACCGCAGCCGCGCGAATATCCGGCGCAGGCCCGCGCCGACGATGGCTACATCTATCCGGCCGACGGCAGCTCGACCGCGCAGCGCTACCCGGCGCCGCCGTCAAGCCGCCGCGTCTACGACGCGCAGGCCTATGGCCAGCAGCAATACTACGGCAATCAGGGCTACGCGGCGGCGCCGCAAGGCACCTATCAGCCGCGGCCGTACTACCAGCAGCAGCGCAGCTTCTACGGCAACAACTATCAGGACTGAGACGCAGTCTCTCCTGATCCACTGACGGCGCCGCAGGCAGCGCGCCGTCAGTTCACGCTCCCCTCACCCGCTTGTGACCGTCGCAAAGGGCTCGCGCCGCCCTGCGCCGTGGCCCGTCGTCGCGCCGTCATCTGATTGTAAAATTAGCCCGATATTCGGCGCTAAGAGTGCCCGCCCGGCCCCTGGAGGCCGATTCACGCGGAATGCCCCATGAAACCAGGGCGAGAAGCGCGGGTCGCGTAGGCAATATCAGAGGTCGACATGAAACGGGGCATCATTGTCCTTTGCCTGTGCATCGTGGCGATGGCCGGCTATTTCACGACGGACAGATGGGCCATCCGTCACACGACGCTGACGTTCCACGATGTTCTGCGCGACGATCGCGACGTCACGGTCGAGGTCGCGGTCCGGCGCGACCGGCAAATGCAGGCGATGGCCGAGATGATCGAGCTGCCGGTCGCGATCCTGAGCCACGGCAACACCGTCAGGAACACCGAGTACTCGTTCCTCACCAACGTGTTCGCGTCACGCGGCTACCTCGTGGTCAGCATTCAGCATGATCTCGACAGCGATGCGCCGATGGTGACCAAGGTCGGCGAGGAATATGTCGGCCGCCGCATGCAATATAATCGCGGCGTCTTCAACATCATGTATGCGATCGACGAGCTGAAGAAACTCTATCCGAACGCAAACTATCGCGCGCTGACGCTGATCGGCCACTCCAACGGCGGCGACATCTCGATGTTCTTCGCCAGGCAGCATCCCGACCTGGTCAAGAAGGTGGTGACGCTGGACAATCTGCGCGTCCCCTTCATCACCGACAGCAAGATCAAGATCCTGTCGTTCCGTTCCAGGGACCCGGTGTTCAAGGCCGATCCGGGCGTCGTACCTGACGACGAGACCTGCGCGAGACTCGGCATCAAGGTGGTCAGAACCGAATTCCAGCACAACGACCTCAGCGACCGCGGCCCCGACAGCGCGAAATCGTCGATCCAGGCGGGCGTGGAGCAATTCCTCGACGAGGACGGCGGCGAGAGCGCGCCGACGATGCCACTGCTCGCCGCTTCGACACCCGCCTCCGCTACGACAGCACCGGAGAAGAAATAGCCATCGCGGTGACGTCGACTGGCGCTCTCCGATGCTGCCGGGCAGTGCTTACGCGCGCGCGCTGCGGTGGGCCCTGGCAACGAGCCAGATCGCCGAAAGCAGGAAATAGAACGCGCCGAATCCCGCATAGGGAGCAACGTCCAGAATCGTCGGCGCGACGGTGCCGATCGATCGGCTGATCATGTAGCCGCCGGCCAGTACCGACTGCGCACCACTAAGGATCATCGCCATTGCGCGCCAACATGGCGCCAGCGCCTGACGCCGGTGGACAGTTGCAGCATACCCGCGAGGATCGCCCAAACCCCGAACACCGCCAGAACCGCATAGGTGTTGCGGCCGATCGCCAACATCACGGCGAGCGTCGTGATGGCACTGACCACGACGTTCAATGCCTGGGATGGGTTGGCCTTCAGCCCGCCGTTGACGCGCCCGTCCGCCAGATTGGCGATGGCGTCCCATGCCGGGTAGATCACGAGCAGGAACGCGGCAGGGCCCGCTTGCCCACTGAAAAGAACGGCGGCGGCGACCCAGGCGATCGAGAAGATCGCGCGCCCGAAATAGTAGGATTGCAGCCAGCTGGATTGGGCCGAAAGTCGGCTTTGCATTGGTTGACTCCCATGTTTATCTATCTACTAGTAGGTAGATAAACAGTTCGGGTCAATCGGGCGCGGGGACACCTTCTTGTGTCGAACAGGCGCGCTGCCCCGCCTTGACAACTTACCTACCGGAAGGTAGGCGCCGCTATGAGCTCAATGATTTCGACTTCAGAGCGGATTCTCGACGTCGCGCAGTCTCTCATCGTGGCGGGCGGCTATAACGGGTTCAGCTATGCCGACATCTCGGATGCGATCGGCATCCGGAAGGCGAGCATCCACCATCACTTCCCGACCAAGGCCGAGCTGGTTTCGGCGCTGGTCGATCGCTACTGGCAACAGACCGAGCTGGGGCTGAAGTCCCTGCTGGAGCAGTCCGCGAGCCCGGCCGACCAACTGCAGTCCTATGCGAGCTTCTGGCAGGCGTGCATTCGAGATGCCACGCTGCCGTTCTGCGTCTGCGCGATGCTTGCCGGCGAGATGCCGATGTTGCCGGACGAGGTCGCATCGCGCGTCCGGGCCCATTTCCATCATCTTGCGCGATGGCTTACGTCGGTGCTGCAGGCTGGCGCAGAGCAGCGCCTATTCCGGCTGGACAAGCAGCCGGAACAGGAAGCTCAAATGCTGATGGCATCGGTTCATGGCGCGATGCTCTCTGCGCGGGCTTTCAACGATCCCGAACTGTTCGCCGCGATCGTCAGCTCAGAGATCGCGAAGCTGCTGGTAGCGGACCGCTAGAGCCTACTGCTCGCCGTCGCGCAGGCGCCGGTAGACTGCGCCAAGCACGTTCGAATAATCGTCGGTCCAAACCCGCTGCTTCTCGTTGGCATCGGTCTCGGTCCAGACGTCAGACGATGCGAGCCTGCCGACGTCCTCCTCCTCGCGCGCGGAGACCACGACCGAGGTCGAGAAAATGTATTCGTTGTCGCGCCCGGAATCCTCGCTGTAGACCCAGCTTTTCATGTCGTTGGCATCGGCGATGCCGACCACGACGCTGGCAAGTTCGAGGTGCCGGTTGGAGACGTGCATCACGACCGCGCCCTGCGGCGCCAGCTTCTCCTTGTAGATCGCCATCGCCTCCTCGGTCGCCAGATGGATCGGGATCGCGTCCGACGAATAGGCGTCGACGATGATGAGATCGTAGACGCCGTCCGGCTCCTTGGCGAAGGTCAGCCGCGCGTCGCCGATGACAGGCTTGAGGTTCGGCTCGCAGCTCTGGATGTAGGTGAAGTATTTCGGGTCGCGCGCGGTATCGACCATCGACTGGTCGATCTCGAAGAATCGCCAGTCCTCGCCGGGGACCGAGGCGCAGGTCAGCGTCCCCGAGCCGAGGCCGATGACAGCCACTTTCAGCGGCGCGCCCTTGCGCTCGCGCATTGCGGTGATGGCCTGCCCGATGCCGCCGTCCTTGTGATAGTAGCTGATCGGCTCCGGCTTTCCGGTGACCGGTGTGCCGTCATCGTTCTTGAACTTCTCGGCGCCATGGATCGTGGTGCCGTGCATCAGCACGTGATATTGCCCGTTCGGCGTCGCCACGATCTTGTGCACGCCGAAGAAGCTGCGCACGGTTTCGACGCGGCCGTCGTCGGATGGATAGGCGCGCAGCACCACCAGCGCGACCACGACGGTGGCGAAGATCTTCCAGCGATTGGCATTCAGTGCGAGCGCGAGCAGCGCCGAGAGCACGCCGACCGCGCCGATCGCCCACACCCGGTGGTCGTCGAACCAGTTGAAGATGTCGCCGGCCGAATAGCTCGGCGCGATCAGCGCCACTGCCAGCACCGCAAGGAACGGCCAGTACCAGGCGCTCCAGCGCGGCAGCCGCTCCGCGCCGCCGGGCGGACGGCACAGCGCCGCGAGCGCCAGCAGGATCGGATATTCGGCGATCCATGAGAAGGTGAACGGCGCGATCAGCCCCGCGAACAGCCCGCCGACCATGCCGCCGAACGACAGCGCGACATAGAAGCCGGTAAGATATTTCGCCGCCGGGCGGGTGCGCGCGAGCTCGCCATGACAGGCCATCGCGATGATGAAGAAGCAGAGCTGATGGCCGCCGAGCGTGAGGAGCAGGTTCTGCTCGCCGCCGACCGCGAGCAGGATCACGACGCCGGCAATCGCCAGCGGCTGCGCCAGCAGCATCCATTTGTGCGGGAGCAGCGGCCGCGACTGGAACACCAGCACCCAGGTCAACAGATACAGCGACAGCGGCAGCACCCAAAGCAAGGGGGCAGCCGCGACGTCGGTCGAGATATGCGCCGTCACTGCGATCAGCAGGCCGGACGGCACGGCAGCCAGAAAAATCCAGCGCGCCCGCCGCGACCAGGACGGCGCCGGCGCGTTGGCATCATCGACTTGCGCGTCGCGTGCGGCGGCATAGGCCGGCGACCGCAACAGCAGCACGCCACAGCTTGCGATCAGAACGATCAGCAAGCCGTAGCCGCCGGTCCAGATCAGATTCTGGGTGCGCAACGTGAACATCGGCTCGAGCAGCACCGGATAGGACAGCAGCGCCAGGAAGCTGCCGATGTTCGAGGACGCATAGAGAAAATAAGGATCGGGGCCGTTGGGGTGGCCGGTGCGCACGAACCAGACCTGCAGCAGCGGATTGTTGGCGGCGAGCGCGAAGAACGGCAGGCCGATCGAGACCGCGAACAGGCCGAGCAGCCAGATCGCATAGCCCGAGGTCGGCGGCTCGCCCCAGCCGCTTTTGATCGTCAGCGGCAATGTCAGCAGCGCGACGACGAGCAGCACGAGATGCACCACGATCGGAATGATGCGGCTGTTCAGCTTCATCAGCAGATGCGCATAGGCATATCCGCCGAGCAGCAGCGACTGGAAGAACACCATCGCCACCGACCACACCGCCGGCGAGCCGCCGAGCCGCGGCAGCACCATCTTGGTGAACAACGGCTGCACCGAGAACAGCAACAGTGCGCTGACGAAGATCGCGGCGGTGTAGACAACCAGCACCAGCCGGTTTCGCGAGGCGGACGGCTCAGACGACATGAATACTCCCGGTCACGATCCGGCAGATCAACACCGGGCACATGCATTGCATTGAATCATAGCGCCACGCAGCGGGCAACACGGCCACCGATGCCAATCGCTTGAGCGGTTCAGCCTGTCAGCACATCATCGGCTGAACCTACCGCGCCGGTGAGCGGCGCAGTTTCGTCCATCTGCGGCCGGAACGGCGTTCGTCCCATCCAGGGCTGCATTTCCAGATGTTGCAGCCAATCCTTGACCGACGGGATCCAGCCGAGATCGTCCTTGACGTGCTGTTCGCCGACCGTCCGGACCGGCACCTGCTTGCCGGCGCTGTTGGTCAGCGTGGCACCGAAGATCTTCTCGCAGAGGAAGATGCCTTCGCTGTGATGACGCAGCGCGCGGTGCCGCACGTCGGCGAGATGCGCCTTGCTCTCGTCGAACCAGTCGTGGATCGGCAGGTAGTCCTCGGGAACACCGCCGAACAGGCGCGCCGAGCGCACCGCATGATGATAGGGATGCGCCATCGCGGGCTACCTCGTGATCTCTGCGTTGCGGGTCACCGGATCGGCGGTGGGGTCGTCGGTAACGGTGCCGGCGTCGAGATCGACCGTGAACGCGCCGTACAGGACATGCTCGCCGGTGCCATAGCCGCTGCCGAGCAGCATGGTCGCAAACTCCGTGCACAGCCAGTCGTGAACAAAGGAGTCGATCTGGTTGCGCTCGCTCCTCTCGTCGTACCGGCGCGTCACCCCGCGCGCGACCAGCCGGTCGAGCAGCTTGCGGGCGACGAGTTGATCGACCAGTGCAGCGGTGTCGATGCGCGTGCCGTCCTGAAGCGTAGCACTCTCAAGCCAGGTGAATCCCTCGTCATTGCCCCCGTCATAGCGACAGTAGAGCTGCCGCACGCCGAGATCGGTGAGCACCGGAACGACCGCAGCGAGCAAACGCTGCCGGATAAAGACGGCCTGCGTGGCGCGTGCGGTATGCCAGGCTGCCGTCGCCTGCGGACTTGGCGCAGCCGGAGTCCTGCGGCCACGCAGGCGATCCCACAGGCTTGGTCGCGAAACCGGCACCTTGTCCGGCGGCGGTTCGGGCGGGACGTCCAGAGAAAAATGCACGGGGTCGTGTTGCCCGCCATATTCCGGCGCCGGCAGATAGACGAACTGGTCGGCACGCGGCGGCGGCAGATCGGAATCGTCGTCGGGCCACTCGATTTGAGTTTGATCAAAAACAAACGGCATATGCACTCCACGGTTTGGCAAGCCTGAACGAACGAGCCGCGCTGCC
The DNA here is from genome assembly GCF_020889705.1 of Bradyrhizobium altum. Taxonomy (GTDB): domain Bacteria; phylum Pseudomonadota; class Alphaproteobacteria; order Rhizobiales; family Xanthobacteraceae; genus Bradyrhizobium; species Bradyrhizobium altum. The sequence goes on from NZ_JACMYP010000173.1 coordinate 6,324, forward strand.
TGCCCCGCTGGGGGCTCACGGCCCCACAATCGCGGTCGAATTATCGTATCCGGATCGGTACGGTTTTGTGACCCACCGGATGCGAGGGCATCGCGGACGGTGGCCGGATGAGATCATCCGGCCTATAGAAGCACCATGTCCAATCATGAAGTCGACGTCGTCATCATCGGTGCGGGGCACAACGGCCTCACCTGCGCGGCCTATCTCGCGATGGCCGGGCTCAAGGTCAAGGTCGTCGAGCGCCGCAAGGTGGTCGGCGGCGCCGCCGTCACCGAAGAGTTTTGTCCGGGCTTCCGCAATTCGGTCGCCGCCTACACGGTGAGCCTGCTCAATCCGCAAATCATCTCCGACCTGAAACTTGCCGACCACGGCCTCAAGATCGTCGAACGCCGCGCGCAGAACTTCCTCCCCGCACCCGACGGCAATTACCTGTTGACCGGCGAAGGCCGCACCCAGCAGTCGGTCGCGAAACTGAGCCAGCGGGATGCGGCAACGATCGGCGTGTTCTCGGGGGAACTCGAAGCCATCGCCGACGTGCTGCGCCAGTTCGTGCTGCGCGCGCCGCCGAACCTGGTCGAGGGCTTTGGCCTCGGCGCGGTGAGCGAGGCCTTCAACGCGCTTGGCACCGCCAACATCCTGCGGCGCCTGTCGCTCGAGCAGCAGCGCAATCTGCTCGACCTGTTCACACGCTCGGCCGGCGAGATGCTCGACGAGCGTTTCGAGAACGACCTCGTCAAGGCGCTGTTCGGCTTCGACGCCATCGTCGGCAATTATGCCAGCCCCTACGCGGCCGGCTCGGCTTATGTGATGCTGCACCATGCGTTCGGCGAGGTGAACGGCAAGAAAGGCGTCTGGGGCCACGCGATCGGCGGCATGGGCGCGATCACCCAGGCGATGGCGCGTGCCGCGCGCGGCCATGGTGTCGAGATCGAAACCGATGCACCGGTCCGCGAGGTGATCGTCGAGAAGGATCGCGCCACCGGCGTCATCCTCGACAATGGCGAGACGGTGCGCGCCAAATATGTCGTCTCCAACGTCAACCCGAAGCTGCTCTACACGCGCCTGGTGCCGGAGGGCGCACTGGCAAGCGAATTCCGCACGCGCATCGCACGATGGCAGAACGGCTCCGGCACGTTCAGGATGAATGTGGCGCTTGATACCCTGCCCTCGTTCACCGCGCTGCCCGACCCGGGCGATCACCTCACTGCGGGCATCATCATCGCGCCTGGTCTCGGCTACATGGATCGCGCCTGGCGCGACGCGCGTGAATTCGGCTGGAGCCGCGCGCCGGTCGTCGAGGTGCTGATCCCCTCGACGCTCGATGACAGTTTGAGCCCGCCGGGTCAGCATGTCGCGAGCCTGTTCTGCCAGCACGTCGCGCCGCAATTGCCCGACGGCAAATCATGGGACGACCATCGCGAGGAAGTCGCCGACCTGATGATCGCAACCGTCGACACGTATGCCCCCGGTTTCGCGGGCAGTGTGGTCGGCCGCCAGATCCTGTCGCCGCTCGACCTCGAGCGGCAGTTCGGCCTGCTCGGCGGCGACATCTTCCACGGGGCGCTGACGCTGAACCAGCTGTTCTCGGCGCGTCCCATGCTCGGCCATGCCGATTACCGCGGACCGCTGCGCGGTCTCTACCATTGCGGTTCCGGCGCCCATCCCGGCGGCGGGGTCACCGGCGCCCCCGGCCACAACGCCGCGCGGGCCGTCCTCGCCGACCATCGCGCGCTGTTCGCATAGGGCAGAGGGCGCATCGCGGGCCGCGGTCGGGGCCGGACCAAGCTGTGGACAGGTCTGTTGAGAAGCTGTGGGTCGACTGTGGTCAGAGGGTAGTGTCTCAGTTTGAAATTTAGGGGATAAATCCGGCCACGGCTGTGATGAGTGCGGAGCAGATCGCCCCGATGATAAGCGCCCCGGTTATGCTAGAGCCCGGCCGTGTAGCAAAGGCATAAATAAAATCGCCTTTGCCTAGTCTGGCGATGTTCTGGTTCTTCATTGCCTCCCGCGCGATCACCGCAGCGATGGCGGCCGGGATCAATAGTCCAAGGAATATCCACCAGCGCCAAGTCCAAGCCATATGCTCTCCCTTGCGAAGCTTACCGCTAAGCATTAGCGTAGCTGCAAGGAAGGGATACTACCATGAGCAATTGGGTACAGTGCACAATGTGGGGCCGCGCCGACCGTGTATGGGTCAATTTCGGCAACGCCATATCCATTCACCGCGATGACGCGAAGGGACTAACAACCGTTACCTTCATTGGTGAAAACCACACCGTTTTGATCAAGGAAACCGTCGAACATCTAACCCAGATCGGCTTCAGAAATGCCTAGAGGCCCTAAAGGCGAGAAGCGCCCCGGTGACGTGATCGGTGCCGCCGTCATGATCGGCAAGATCGCTACCGGCGAGATCGAGGACATCACCACGGAGGACGGCAAGAACGCCGCAGCCGTGGCGCTTGGGCGCATGGGTGGGAAAGCCCGTGCCGCCGGTATGACCGCCAAGAAGCGGTCAGAGATCGCCAAGAAAGCTGCACAAAAGCGCTGGAAAACGGGCGATCGGGAATAATTCCCGGAATATTTTTCTTGATTTTTGTCGTGGACCTGTTACCTTACCAGCCTCAACTGGAGGATAGGCCGTGCCGAATCGGACGATGGGTGAGACGCTTGATGCCATCGGCGAGGCCGCGCTCGATGAGTTCTCTGAAATCGTCAGGACCGGTCACACCCGTTACATGACATATGATCCGGCGAACCTGATCGAACTCGATGTTCGAGCCCAATCCGCCTGCACCTATTGCCATATGCATGCCGAGGCGGATCGACGCCTGATAGACCGGGATGGCATCAAGCGGCTGGAGGTGCGGGGCGGGCTAAAGCTCTGGTTGCTTGAGGAGGCCAACGTTGTCATCCGCCTGAAGAAGATGGATGAGGACGGTCGAACGAGAAATTATCCAACGAAGCAGGCGCGCGATTACGACGCGCAGCGCGAGCTGCCCGAGTTGCCGTTGCCGCCGGTGCGACTAACCGCTGGATATTGGCTTGACGCCACCGGACAGATCATCAACCGAGTGCAGATCGCGCGACCGAATGGGAAGCTTGCGCCGACGTGGTGCGCAGCAATCATCCCGCCGCCGGAACGTAAGGCCGGCGAACGAATTTGGACTGATGTCACGAGGCAGCGGCGCTTCGGCGGCGTCTGAGCAGCAAAAAGAGTCACGCTGCCATGGATGAGTTCAACCATCACATGATGACGCTCGCGCGCGATTCGCGTGGGCTCACCCAAGCGGAACTTGCAGCCAAGCTCGGCGTCATGCAGGGCACGCTGTCAAAATACGAGACCGGCTTTCATCAGCCTCCTGCGGATTTCGTTGCCGACCTATCTGACGCGCTCGAATATCCGATGGCATTTTTCTACGAAGCGGGCCGCCCGTATGGCTTGCCTCCGTTCCACTATCGCCGCCGCAAAAAGCTTTCCGCAAAGGCTCTTGCTCGCATCATTGCTGAGATGAACATCCGTCGCCTTCATCTTTCCAAGATGCTGATTTCGTTCGACTGGAAGACGAACGCGTTCATCCCGGAGATTGACCCCGACGAATACCAGGGGCGCAGCAAGAGCCCGTTTACGGTCGAGAGCGCCGCGCGTTCGGTGCGCGAGATGTGGATGCTCCCATCGGGTCCAATTCCAAATATGGTTGAATTGCTTGAGGCCAATGGAGGCATTGTCGTTCCATGCGACTTTGGATCGGATCTGATTGATGCAATGAGCCAGCGAATTGAGGGCTTGCCTGTCCTCTTTTTCGTAAACGTCAACTCGCCGGCTGACCGCCTACGGCATACCTTGGCCCACGAATTGGGTCACATGGTCCTCCATACCATTACGGTAAAGAGCGACGAAGAAATGGAGGATGAGGCGGATGCGTTTGCGGGAGCGTTCCTGCTACCAGCCGATGAAATACGGCCTCAGTTGCGGAGGTTTGATCTGAGGCAACTCGCAAACTTGAAGCTTTATTGGAAGGTCTCCATGGCTGCGTTGGCTGTGCGAGCTGATCGGCTGAAGCTAATCACGCCTTACCAAAGCAAGATGTTCTGGATCGAAATGGGCAAGCTTGGCTATCGCAAGCGAGAGCCGAACGAGCCCCCGAAAGAACACCCGAGTCTGCTGCGGCAGATGATTTCATTTCACATGAAGAAACTGGGCTACACGGTAAGCGAAATGGCGAAGCTACTGCACCTCAGGGCCGCCGAATTCCAAGAGATGTATCGGGGGGAAATCGTAGGGGAATCGGGCCCGGTCGGCGGCCGGCCAGCCCTACGAATAATAAAATGATGTGAACTTTATGCTTGACGCTAAGCATAAAAGTTCAGATACTCGGGGCATGAACAAATTGCCCCTCCAAACCCGCGTCCAAATCCTGACGATGCTGTGCGAAGGCAGCAGCATGCGGTCAATCAGCCGGGTTACCGGCGTGTCGATCAATACCGTCACAAAGATGCTGGTGGACGCTGGCGAGGCTTGCGCGGCCTTCCACGATGCGACCGTCCGCAACGTGCCCTCCAAGGCAGTCCAGTGCGATGAAATCTGGTCGTTCAGCTACGCCAAGGCCAAGAACGTCAAGTTCGCTAAGGCCGCCCCGGCCGATTCTGGCGACGTTTGGACGTGGACCGCGATTGATGCCGACTCCAAGCTGATCGTTTCTTGGCACGTTGGCGACCGTGGCGCGCGCACTGGCACGGCGTTCATGCACGACTTGAAGGCTCGACTTGCCAACCGCGTCCAGCTCACTACGGACGGCCACAAGGCTTACTTGAAGGCTGTCTTGGATGCTGGCTTTGATGCCGACTACGCGATGCTGAACAAGATTTTCGCGACCGACTATGCCGGTCCCGGCCGCTACAGCCCCCCGAAGTGCATCGGCGCGATCAAGAACCCCATTATGGGCAATCCGGACCCGGCACTGATCAATACGTCATTTGCCGAGCGTCAAAACCTCACCATGCGCATGTCCATGCGTCGGTTCACCCGCCTGACCAATGCGTTCTCAAAGAAGTTCGAGAACCATTGTCATGCGCTGTCGCTGTACTTCTTCTTCTACAACTTCTGCCGGGTTCATAAGACGCTTGGCGCTACCCCGGCGATGGCGTCGGGGTTGGTCGATCACGTCATGAAGATGGAAGATGCCGTGACCCTGATCGACAAGCGGTCGGCACCGGGCCTGCGTGGTCCCTACAAGAAGCGGGTTGTGGAAGGGTCTGGGGAAGACCCTGTGAATTCAAACTGAGACACTACCGGTCAGAGGAGGTGGTGTGCCTTGGCGGGACAATCGGTGAGTATCCCGGTTGACTGCCTGTGGAACGGAAGCCGACAACCCCCGAACAACGCGCTGGACGCCTTGTGGACAGGCTACGTGAGGCTCTGTGGACAACCTGTCAAAAAGAAAACACCGGGCCTCGTTGCCCGGTGCTTGCTCGAGAACGCCGTCTGCGAAATTACTTGAGCGAGCTCGCGACCGTATTGAACGTCCCGCTCAAGTTCGTGCCGACGCCATTCACCGCAGCGATGATGGCGATGGCAATGCCGGTCGCAATCAGTCCGTATTCGATGGCGGTCGCGCCGGATTCATTCTGTAAAAACCTAACGAAAAGAGTCTTCATTGCAGCCCTGCCCTGGGTTGTGATGCCTTGGAACGAAGGGTGTTCCCGAGTTCCGCCTCCGTAGTAGTACGGCGACATCTAAGGTTGTCTGAATCGGGAACCTATCAATTCTCGCGATATTCGATTGAATACGGCTTGAAATTTTAACAAAAACCGCGCTACCGGCCTCCGATGACCCCGTCCACGTACCGCGCCAGCATCACCCTTCCAGACGAACCGACCGCAAAGCGCGTGGTCGACGCGCTCTCCGAGATGTATTTCGAGGATCAGGCGGCTTTTGCGGCCTTCGAGCGGCCGAACGGCCGCTGGGACGTCACCGTCCACTTTGCCGAGGCACCGGACCAGGCCTTGCTGCGCGAACTGGTCGGACAGGCTGTGCGGCCCGATGTCGCATCAACTTTGGTATTTGACACCATCGAGGCGAAGGACTGGGTCAAGGCCAGCCTGGAAGACCTGGTCCCGGTCGCGGCCGGTCGGTTTATCGTCCACGGCCAGCACGACCGGCACAGGATAGCCCCCAACAAGCTCGGCATCGAGATCGAAGCGGCGCTCGCCTTCGGCACCGGCCATCACGGCACCACGCGCGGCTGCCTGCTGCTGCTCGACCACGTGCTGAAGGCCTATCAGCCCCGCCGGGTGCTCGATCTCGGCACCGGGACCGGCGTGCTGGGGATTGCCGCCGCCAAGGCACAGCATCGCAAGGTGCTGGCGAGCGACATCGACCCGCCGTCGGTCAAGGTCGCCGAGGAGAATGCCCGGCTGAACGGGGCAGGACATCTGGTCGACGTGATCCGTGCCACCGGCTTTGCATCGCCGCGGTTTGCCGAGGACGGACCGTTCGATCTGGTGCTCGCCAACATCCTCGCCAATCCGCTGCGCCAGCTGGCGGGGCCGATGGCCCGGCGCCTCGCATCGTCCGCGCAGGTCATTCTCTCGGGCTTGCTGACGCACCAGGCGCCGGCGGTCATTGCCGCCTATCGCGCCCGCGGGCTGGTGCCGCTGCGGCATCTGAAGATCGAGGGCTGGAGCAGCTTGCTGCTGCGCTCGGTCAGGTGAAATGACCGCGACCGGCAGACAGTGCGGCGACTGCACGCTCTGCTGCAAGGTGATGGCGATCGAGCAGCTGGCGAAGCCGGCCAACGCATGGTGTGCGTATTGTAAGCCGGGGCGCGGCTGCCGGATCTATCCAAGCCGGCCGGCGGAATGCCGCGCGTTCAGCTGCGTCTGGCTGGTCAACGAGCTGCTGGAGGAGCACTGGAAGCCCTCCCGATCGAAGCTCGTCCTGACCACGTCGGACGATGGCCTCGAGGTCAGATGCGATCCGGGCTTCCCGGATGCCTGGCGCAGGGAGCCGTTTCGCAACGAGCTCAGGGAATGGGCGATATCCGCCGAGCCGCTCGACATGACCATCGTCGTCATCGTCGGTCAGCGCGTGACGCTGCTGACGCCGGAGCGCGAATTCGATCTGGGTGTCGTCGGCCCCGATGAGCGGATCGTGCGTGAACTCGAGGGCACCAAGGTCGTCAATGTAACCGTGGCGAAGGCGTCCGACCTCGCACCGTAAACGCGATCTGCGGATTGGCTATTCGGGTGCTGCGGTATCGCGCCGGCCGCGTCGGCCTTGTCCTGACCGGCTGCACGCCTGGCCCGCGCCTCGACCAAACGGTCGAGCATTTGCACGATGACGCCACGTTGCTTCTGCTCAACCGGCGCGATCGGCCCGCGGCGAACCGGCGGCGAGATCTTCTCAAACGTGAATGCAGGCATCGTGCATCTCCTCACCGTTGAGTTGAGACACTCCCCGTACGCTTGACCATCGACGTGCAGTGGACATCGTCCGGTCAGTTCTACTATGCCATGATTCAAGCATAAGTTATGCCAAAAATATGGTCACGCTTGACTGCGCTTGCGCGAAGGTCATGCTCGACCCGAAGAGAGTGCGAAGCCGATGTTCGAAGCCCATTTCCAGACGTTCGAAGAACCCGAAGGCGGCGTGGCGCTGACCGCACGGCTGAGCGCGCTGCGCGAGGAACTGGCGCGGCGCAAGCTGACGGGATTTGTGGTTCCGCGCGCCGATCAGCAGCAGAATGAATATGTTGCGGCGTCCGAGGAGCGGCTTGCCTGGCTGACCGGCTTCACCGGATCGGCCGGACTCGCGATCGTGCTGAGCAAGGAAGCCGCCCTGTTCGTCGATGGGCGCTACACGCTGCAGGCCGGCAAGCAGGTCGATCGCAAGGCCTGGCAGATCGAGCCGCTGGTCGATCCGCCGCCGGAGCATTGGCTGACCCGGCATCTGGCAGCCGGCGACCGCCTAGGATTTGACCCCTGGCTGCACACTTCTGCGGCAGCCGAACGGCTGGCGGCGGCCTGCGCCAAGGCCGGCGCCGAACTGGTCGCCGTCGACGGCAACCCGGTCGACACGGTCTGGCACGAACGGCCGGCACCGCCGCTCGGCCCGGTCGCGATCCACGGCGCGCAGTTTTCCGGCGAGATCGAGGCCGAGAAGCTGAAGCGCATCCGGCTCGAGATCAACAAGCTCGGTGTCGATGCGCTGGTGCTCTCCGACAGCCACGCGGTGGCCTGGACCTTCAACATCCGCGGCGCCGACGTCTCGCATACGCCGCTGCCGCTGTCCTACGCGCTGGTGCCGAAGGAAGGCCGGCCGCTGGTGTTCATCGATCACCGCAAGCTGTCCAATGCGACCCGCGACCATCTCGAACAGTCCGCCGATGTCGAGGAGCCGGCGGCGCTGACGCCAAAACTGACCGAGCTCGCCAAGCGCGGCGCCTCGATCGCGCTCGACAGCGCGACCGCGGCAGACGCGTTGAGCCGCCTGATCTCCGGCGCCGGCGGCAAGCCGGTGCGCGGCAGCGATCCGGTCAGCCTGCTGAAGGCGGTCAAGAACATCACCGAGATCGAGGGCACGCGCACGGCGCATCAGCGCGACGCGGTGGCGCTGACCCGCTTCCTCGCCTGGATCGACCGCGAGGCGCCGTCCGGCGCCCTCACCGAGATCGACACCGTCGAGGCGCTGGAGACGTTCCGCCGCCAGACCGGCGCGCTGAAGGACGTCTCGTTCCCGACCATCGCCGGCACCGGGCCGAATGGCGCCATCGTGCATTACCGCGTGACCCGCAAGAGCAACCGCCGCGTCGAGCCCGGCGACCTGCTGCTGATCGATTCCGGCGCGCAATATCAGGACGGCACCACCGACGTCACCCGCACCATCGCGATCGGCCAGCCGACCGACGAGATGCGCGACCGCTTCACCCGCGTGCTGCGCGGCCATATCGCAATCGCCCGCGCGGTCTTCCCCGACGGTACCACCGGCGCGCAGCTCGACACGCTGGCGCGGCAATATCTCTGGCAGGCCGGGATCGATTTCGAGCACGGCACCGGCCACGGCGTCGGCAGCTATCTCAGCGTCCATGAAGGCCCGGCGCGGATCTCGAAGCTCGGCACTACGCCGCTGAAGCGCGGCATGATCCTGTCCAACGAGCCCGGCTACTACAAGACCGACGCCTATGGCATAAGGATCGAGAACCTCGAACTTGTGATCGGCACCGACATTGCCGGCGCCGAGAAGCCGGTCAACGCATTCGAGACGCTAACCCTGGCGCCGATCGATCGCCGCCTGATCGAGGTGAGCATGCTGAGCGCCGGCGAACTGGCCTGGCTCAACGACTACCACGCCCGCGTCGCGCGTGTGGTGCGCCCGCATCTCGACGACAACGCCACCAAGCTGTGGCTGGATGAGGCGACGGCGGCGCTGAAGTAGCAGCGCCCAAGCGTCCACACATTCGGTGTCATCCCAGCAGTCGGTGTCATCCCCGCGAAAGCGGGGGATCCAGTACGCCGCGGCCCTTCCGTCAAATAACCGCCGCCTCTGGAATACTGGGTCCCCCGCTTTCGCGGAGGACGACAGCCGTGCTTGTTGCGCGAGACGAAACATCACCGCTTCGCCTCCCGAAATGCATGGGCGTATGCCGAAACACACGTATTCGGCGCGAACGGGCACGCTACAGTCTTTCCACAATGCTGGATCGGACCTGAATGCACGGCGTGATGGGCAAGCCGCCCGGCGCGGCCCAAGGCAACACTAAAGACACCAACATCGCGACATCGAAGGTCATGCTGCTGATGCTCGTCGTGATGACGGGCGTCGCGCCGATCTCGCTCTACATGCTGGTTCCGGCGCTGCCGGTGCTGGCGACCACGTTCGGCCGCGACATCGGAATCGCGCAGATGACCGTGTCGCTCTACATGGTCGGCATCGCGCTCTCGCAGCTGATCATGGGACCGCTATCCGACAAGTTCGGCCGCCGCCCGGTGCTGCTCGCGGGCCTCGGCCTGATGGTGCTGGCCGGCATCGGCTCGGTGTTCGCCGAGACCCTGCCGCAGCTGATCGCGGCGCGCTTCTTCCAGGCGCTCGGCGGCGCCAGCGGCATGGTGATCAGCCGCGCCATCATCCGCGATCTCTATCCGCGCGAGCGGGTCGGCGCCATGATCAGCCTCGTCGTCGCCGCGCTGATGATCGCGCAGATGGTGAGCCCGCTGACCGGCGGTCTGCTGGAGACCACATTCGGCTGGCGCGCGATCCTCTATCTCATCACCGCGGCGTCGCTGATCACCACGATCTTCATCGCGCTGGCGCTGCCCGAAACCCGCCGCGACCGCGCCGACAGCTCCAGCTTCCGCGGCGATCTCGGCGGGCTGATGCGAAGCCGCGCCTTCGTCGGCTATCTGCTGTGCCAGGTGCTGGCCTCGCAGATCATCTTCGCCTTCGCCGGCGGCGGTCCCTATATCGTGGTGACCCAGATGGGCCGCAGCAGCGCCGAATACGGCGCGTGGTTCGCGATGACGGGATTCGGCTACTTCATCGGCAATCTGCTGTGCGTCCGTTTCGCGCCGCGCCACTCGCTGGAGAAGCTGATCTGGTTCGGGCTCGCGCTGCAGGTCGGCGGCAGTCTGCTGAACCTGATCTGGAGTTTCGCGGGGCTGAACCAGGCGCCGCTCTGGCTGTTCGGCACCCAGATGATGGTGATGGTCGCCAATGCCTTCGTGATGGCCAATTCGGCCGCCGGCGCCATCAGCATCCGCCCCGAGGCCGCCGGCACCGCCTCGGGCGCCATGGGCTTCCTGCAGCAGGGCATCGGTTCGCTGATCTCGCAGTTCGGCGCCTATCTCGGCGGCCACTCGACCACCACGCTGCCGCTGACATCGGCGCTCTTCGCGATTTCGATCGCCTGCGCCTGCACCATGATCTTCATCGTGCCGCGGCGGAACGTGGTGGTCAGCGAAGAGCTGATCGCGCAGGCCGAGGAGGATGAGCAGGGGATGATGTGAGGCGTGCGCTCGTGCCGCGCTCTCGCCTCGTCATCCCCCGCGAAAGCGGGGGATCCAGTACGCCGCGGCCTGTCGGGTGAATCACTGCGGCCTCTGGAATACTGGGTCCCCCGCTTTCGCGGAGGACGACAGCGGAGAATGCGGCGACGACGCTGCGCGCCCTACTCCTCGATCAGCTTCAGCCAGTCGTCTTCGGTCAGCACCGCAACGCCAAGCTCGCGCGCCTTGGTCAACTTCGAGCCGGCTTCTTCGCCGGCGACGACGTAATCCGTCTTCTTTGAAACCGATCCCGCGACCTTGGCGCCGAGCCGCTCGGCCATCGCCTTGGCTTCGTCGCGGGTGAATTTCGTCAGCGACCCGGTGAACACCACGGTCTTGTCCGAGACCGGCGAGCTCTTGCGCGGCTGCTCGGCGGGCTTCACCTCGATCTGCTGCAGCAATTCACCGAGCGCCTTGACGTTGCGCGGCTCGGCAAAGAACTCGACCACCGCATCGGCGACGATCTCGCCGATGCCATCGATATCGTTGAGGTCCTGGTAGGCTTCGGTGGTGTTCTCTTCGTCCTTGCTGCCTTTGGCGGCGGCCAGCATCGCCTCACGGAAATTCTCGATCGTGTGGTAGTGCCGCGCCAGCAGCTTGGCATTGCCTTCGCCGACATGGCGAATGCCGAGCGCAAAGATCAAGCGGTGCAGGTCGATGTTGCGGCGGGCGTCGATCGCGTCGAACAGGTTGCGCACCGAGGTTTCGCCGTAGCCTTCGCGCTCCATCAATTTGCTGGTCGAACGTTGATCCCGCTCGCGAAGGGTGAAGATGTCGACCGGCGACATCACCAGTCCGCCCTCGTAGAATTCCTGGATCTGCTTCTCGCCGAGACCGTCGATATCGAAGGCAAGGCGCGACACGAAATGCTTCAGCCGCTCGACCGCCTGCGCCGGACAGATCAGCGCGCCGGTGCAGCGGCGCACCGCCTCGCCCTCCTCGCGGATCGCGTGACTGCCGCACACCGGGCAAGTGTCCGGAAACTTGTACGGCTTTGCACTCTTCGGCCGCTTGTCCAGAACGACATTGACGACCTGGGGGATGACGTCGCCGGCGCGCTGCACCACGACGGTGTCGTCGATACGCAGATCCACGCCATCCCGGATCGGATTGCCGTCGTTGCCGATGCCCTTGATGTAGTCTTCGTTGTGCAGGGTCGCGTTCGAAACCACGACGCCACCGACCGTTACCGGCTCGAGCCGCGCGACCGGCGTCATCGCTCCGGTGCGCCCCACCTGGATATCGATGCCCTTGAGGATTGTCGTTGCCTGTTCGGCTGCGAATTTGTGTGCGATGGCCCAGCGCGGGCTGCGCGACACGAAGCCGAGCCGCTCCTGCCAGTCGAGGCGGTCGACCTTGTAGACCACGCCGTCGATGTCGTAGCCGAGCAAAGCCCTCTCCTCGCCGATCTTGTTGTAGAATTTCAGGACATCGTCGACGCTCTTGCAGAGCGTGATCAGCGGATTGACCACAAAGCCTGCTCTCTCCATCCACTCCAGCATGCCGTGCTGGGTGTCGGCGGGCGGCTCGCTCATCTCGCCCCATGTGTAGGCGAAGAATTTCAGCGGTCGTGACGCGGTGATCGACACGTCCTTCTGACGCAGCGAACCCGCGGCCGAATTGCGCGGATTGGCAAACACCGTGTCGTCGGCCGCGGCCTGCTTCTTGTTCAGCTCAAGGAAGTCCTTCTTGAGCATATAGACTTCGCCGCGCATTTCGCAGGCTGCCGGAACGTTGCGTCCCTTCAGGCTGTGCGGAATGTCCTTGATGGTCCGGACGTTGGCGGTGACATCCTCGCCGGTGAAGCCGTCACCACGCGTCGCGGCCCGGACCAGTTCGCCATTTTCGTAGCGCAGCGAGAGCGACAGGCCGTCGATCTTCGGTTCGGCGACCAGCGCAGGAATATGGTCGGCATCCAGCTTGAGAAAGCGCCTGATGCGTTCGACGAATTCGGTGACGTCCTCGTCGCTGAATGCGTTGCCGAGCGACAGCATCGGAACGACATGCTGCACCTTGGCAAAGCCGCGGGCCGGCGCTGCGCCGACCGTCTGCGTCGGCGAGTCCTTGCTGACGAGATCGGGAAACCTGGCCTCGATTGCCTCCAGGCGCCGCCGCAAAGCGTCGTAGGCCGCATCGGATACGGTCGGCGCGTCCTTCTGATAGTAACGCTCGTTGTGCCCCTCGATCTCGAGTGAAAGCCGCTTGTGCTCGACCTTGGCCTGGGCCTTGGTGAGCTTGTCGACGTCGACCAGCGCTTTCGTCGCCTTGGCAGCCATGGGCAGACTAGCTCGCCGCCCTGAGCAGCCGTTCCGCCGCGG
>NZ_JACMYP010000174.1 GCF_020889705.1 Bradyrhizobium altum
CGGCGATCGTGGCGTCGATGGCCGGATCCCTGGCGCCCATGTAGTTGCGGGTGCCCGGCACGTCGGCGGCCTGGCTGCCCCAGTAGAACCACTGCTCGTTGCCCGGCGACAGCGACTGGTCCCAGCGGATGGGGATCATGTCGAAGTCATAGGCGACCCGGCGCTGCTCGAACTGCACCGCGTCGACCACCCGGACCGCGGCGTCGATGCCGGCCCGCTTCAGGTCGCGCTGATAGGCGAGGGCGATCCGTTCATGCTCGCGTGTCGTCACCAGGATTTCGATCCGGAGCGCCGTCCCGGTCGAGCGTTGCTTCAGCACCGTGCCGTCGAGCGCGTAACCCGCCTCCGACAGCAGCGCGAGCGCGTTGCGCAGAACGGTGCGGTCGCGGCCTGAGCCGTCGGTGTCGGGGAGGCGATAGCGGCCCTCGAGAATGTCGGGCGCAATATGCGACAGATACGGCTTGAGGAGATCGCGTTCGCGGTCATCGGCCGGGCGGCCATAGGCCGACAAATCCGAGCCGGCGAAATAGCCGCCGGCGCGCGAATAAAGTCCAAAATAGTAGTTGCGGTTGATCCAATCGAAATCGAACAGCATCAGCAACGCCTGGCGCACCCTGACGTCGGCAAACTTCGGCCGCCTCGTGTTGAACACCAGAAATTCGGACGGATCGGGCGTGCCGATCTTGATGGTGTCGCGGATCACTTCGCCGCTTTTCGCGGCGGGGAAGTCGTAGCCGTCATGCCAGCGAAGCGGCTCGGGCTCGGTCCTGAAGTCATAGAGGCCGCGCTTGAACGCCTCGAACTGGCCGTTGGCGTCGCGGTAGTAATCGAGCCTGATCTCGTCGAAATTCCAGAGGCCGCGGTTCACCGGCAGGTCGCGCCCCCAATAATCCGGATTGCGGGTGAAGGTCACGCTGCTGCCGGGCTTGACTGCCGTCACGCGGTACGGGCCGGAGCCGATCGGCGGCGCCAGGGTCGTCTCTTCAAACTTGGAGACGTCGGTGGCATGTCGCGGCAGGATCGGCATCAGGCCGAGGATCAGCGGCAATTCGCGGTCCGCAACGCCACCAAAATCGAACCGCACCGTGAGCGGGTCGAGCACCTCGGCCTTTGCGACTTTCGAATAATACTGGTGATGCAGCGGACGGCCGTGATCGCGCAGCAGTTCGAGCGAGAACACGACGTCGTCGGCCGCGACCTCGTGCCCATCGGAGAAGCGCGCGCGAGGATCGAGGCGGAATGTCACATAGCTTCTGGCATCGTCGGTCTCGACGCTGCGGGCGAGCAGGCCGTACAGCGTGAAGGGCTCGTCATTGTTCCGTACCAACAGGCTTTCGTAGACATAGCCGCGCTCGTAGGCGTAGCCCCGAAGCTGCTGCACGGCGAGACCCCTGACAATCAGGGGGTTGAGGCTATCGAAGGTGCCCTCCCGGGGGCTCAGGACCAGACGGCCGCCCTTGGGGGCGTCAGGATTGGCATAGGGCAGGTGGGTAAAGTCGGCAGGCAGCGCGGGCGCGCCATGCATCGCGATGGCGTGGCTCTCGGTGGCGGCTGCAGGGGCAAGCGCGCTTGTCAGGAATCCCAGGTTGGATGCCAGCACAAGCCAGACGACGGCCAACGCGGCGCGCCAACCGTGCCCGGGAACACGTGCGTGAGGCACCGGATTTGATTCGCGAAACGTCACATCAGGAGGTTTATCACAGGGCGCTGAAACTCGCCGTCACATCGGCGCAAATGCGCTTGTCGGCATTGATCTTTCCGCGCGCCGCTGTATTGAAGGCGTGCAATTGGAGGGCGGGAACGCCTGTCACGTATCCGCCTCAATTGACTAGGAGACAGCCGCCCAAACGGCTATGTGTCGGCGCCTGCAGCGGTTTCGGGCGCTGCCGTTCAGAAAGGGTTTTCCGCAATGAACTTCCGTATCTTGGCCGCCCCGGTCCGGCCGCATGGGCGAATTGTTGCCCTGATGGCGGCGACGGCATTCTCTGCAGCGCTCCTGGTTCCTGCCGCTTGGGCCCAGCAGCCGGCAGCGCCGGCGCCTGCGGCACCGAAGGCAGCGCCCAAGGCGGCACCCAAGGCAGTTCCGAAGGCGCCGGCTCCGGCAGCCCAACCGGCGCCCCAGGCACAGGCCCCGGCCGCAGGTCAGGCGCCCGCTGCCGCCGCCCAGCAGCCGCCCCAGGATCAGCAGATCCAGCTGATCTACGCCCCTTGGACCAAGTTCTGTCTGAAGGGCCAGGAAGCCAACGCCAAGCAGGTTTGCTTCACCGGCAAGGACGGCCGCATCGAGTCGGGCCAGCCGGTGATCGCCGCCGTGATCATCGAGCCGGAAGGCGAGCCGAAGAAGATCCTGCGCGTCACGCTGCCGCTCGGCATGCAGCTCGTTCACGGCACCCGCATCATCGTCGACGGCAACCCGCCGCAGCAGGCGCCCTATGTGATCTGCTTCCAGAACGGCTGCATGTCCGACTATGAAGCAACCCCCGAACTGATCGCCAACATGAAGAAGGGCCAGAACCTCGTGGTCCAGGCGATCAATTCGAACGGCGCGCCGCTGACGCTGCCGCTGCCGCTCAACACCGAATTCGCCAAGGCCTATGACGGCCCGCCGACCGATCCGAAGGTGTTTGAGGAAAACTCGAAGAAGCTGCAGGAAGAGTTGCAGAAGCGCGCCGAAGAGCAGCGCAAGAAGCTGGAAGGCGCGGGCGGTGGCGCTGCGCCGGCTCCGGCCAATCCGGCAGCCAAGTAAAAAACGTCGATCACGCGTTCAAGAAAGCGCAAGATCGTCGCAAGCAAAAGGCGCCCGCAAGGGCGCCTTTTTTTGTCATGCGAAACAGACTGGCTGATGGCAGCCTGCCGCGCTGGTGATCGTGCCCATCGTGTGCGATGGTCGCTCAAGGCAAATCGATCGTGCCAAGCCGCATCGTCGTTGCCTTGTCCGGACAAGTCCGGCGTCGAAGCCCAATCACAAATCCGTCACGGGAGGCCAGACGAAAGCGCGGCACGCGCGCCTTCGATGCGCAAATGCGCGCGTGGTTCTGTGCGAACCCTGGCCGCTGTGCGGAAGCCTGATGGCGCGATGCGGCTGGACTTTGCTCGGGTCGCAAGCCCGTCCGTCGTTCGCAATCATGGAAGTCTCCCAATGTCCCAGCGAGTCAGCACGCAGCGGCGGGAACCGCTCTCCCGGCCTTCGGAGCAGCCGACCGGCCGCGCTTCGGTCGATGCCGGCAGGCGCCTCAACCAGGACAACGCCCCCGGGAGCTTTCATCCGGGCATCGTTCATCTCGCGCTGGCGATGGGCGGGTTCGCGATCGGCATCGCCGAATTCGCGACCATGAGCCTGCTGCCGTTCTTCGCCCACGATCTGCACATCAGTGAGCCCCAGGCGGGTCACGCGATCAGCGCCTACGCGCTCGGCGTCGTGGTGGGCGCGCCTGTGATCGCCGTGCTGTCGGCGCGCATGGCGCGGCGGACGCTGCTGATCGCGCTGATGGGCTTCTTTGCGCTGATGAATGGCCTGTCCGGGCTCGCGCCCGACTACCACACCATGCTGGTGCTGCGCTTCCTCGCCGGGCTGCCGCATGGCGCCTATTTCGGCATCGCCATGCTGGTCGCGGCCTCGCTGGTCCCGACGGACAAGCGCACCGCGGCCGTCGGCCGCGTGCTGCTCGGCCTCACCATCGCGACGACGATCGGCGTCCCGCTCGCAAACGGCGTGGGGCAGGCGATCGGCTGGCGCTGGGCCTTCGCGATCGTTGCCGGCCTCGCGCTCCTGACCGCCATCCTGGTCCTGATCTTCGCCCCGCGTGACGTCGCCGACAGCAACGCGAGCCCGTTGCGCGAGCTCTCGGCGCTCGGGCGCAAGCATGTCTGGCTGACGCTTGGGATCGGCGCCATCGGTTTCGGCGGACTGTTCTCGGTCTACACTTATCTGGCGTCGACCATGCTGGCGGTGACGCACACGTCGCCCGCGCTGGTGCCCGTCACGCTGTGCATCTTCGGCGCCGGCCTCACCGCCGGCAACATCATCGTGCCGCGCTTTGCCGACCGCGCGCTGATGGCGACCGCGGGCGGGCTGCTGCTGTGGTCGGCGGCGACGCTGGCGTTGTATCCGCTGGCGGCGGCGAATTTCTGGACACTGAGCGCCGACGTGTTCCTGATCGGGTTGGGCGGAGCGCTCGCCACCGTGTTGCAGACCCGGCTGATGGATGTCGCGGGCGAAGCCCAGAGCCTCGCCGCTGCGCTCAACCATTCCGCCTTCAACGTCGCCAATGCACTGGGACCGTGGCTCGGCGGAATGGCCGTCGCGGCCGGTTACGGCTGGACGTCAACCGGTCTCGTCGGCGCCGGACTGGCGCTGGCGGGCTTTGCGGTCTGGGCGATCGCGGCGGCGCTGGCCGCGCGTGAGGGGGTATGAGCAGGCTGGAAGCCGCGCCGTCGCGTCCGTCGCCGGACAGGCGCCGCGCGTCAGTTCAGCGACGGGTTGCGCGGACGGTAGCCGCCCGATTTGTCCTTCACGAAGATCTCCGCCACCTGCGAGTGCCGGATCGGCTCGCCGGAATCGTCGGGCAGCAGGTTCTGCTCGGACACATAGGCGACGTACTCGGTCTCCGAGTTTTCCGCGAGCAGGTGATAGAACGGCTGGTCCTTGTGCGGCCGCATCTCCTCGGGGATCGACAGCCACCATTCCTCGGTGTTGTTGAACTCCGGGTCGATATCAAAAATCACGCCCCGGAAGGAGAACACCCGGTGACGGACGATCTGCCCGATCTGAAACTTGGCGGTGCGCGCTTTGATCATGGTTCGTCGATAGACCAACATTGTGGCCGATGCTAGGGGCTAAGCCTCGAATTAACCCCCGGTTTACCGATTCTAGCCGGACCAAAACGACCCGAAATCCGGCCGAGAAACTACTTTCAGAATGATCGATATCCTCAATCTGGCGTTGCCGTATTTCGGCTTGATCTTCATCGGCTACGCGTGCGGAAAAGCCAAGGGTTTGCCCGAGAGCGGGCTCGCCTGGATGAATTTCTTCCTGCTTTACGTTTCGTTGCCGGCGCTGCTGTTCGGGATCATGTCGAAGACACCGTTCGCCGAGCTGAACAACCCACCATTCCTGATCGCCACCACGCTCGGAACCGTGATCGCGTTCTTCCTGGCGATGGTCGCAGGAAAGCTGATCGGCGGGCTGTCGCTGCGCGAGGCGACACTGGCCGGCCTGTCGGGCGCCTACGGCAATATCGGGTACATGGGCCCTGGGCTGGCGCTCGCCGTGCTCGGCACCAAGGCGGCGGCGCCGACCGCGCTGATCTTCTGCTGCGACAGCATCTTCCTGTTCTCGATCGTGCCGCTCCTGATCGAGCTCACCGACCGCGACCATCCCTCGCTGTTGCACGCGTTCGGCGTGGTGCTGCGGCAGATCGTGCAGAACCCGCTGATCATGTCGGCGGTGTTCGGCGCGCTGGTCGCCGCGTTTCACATCCCGATTCCGGTCGCGCTCGACCGCACCATCCAGTTCCTGCAAAACGCCGCCGCGCCGACCGCGCTGTTCGTGCTCGGCATCACCGTGGCGCTGCGGCCGTTCGAGCGGGTGCCGTGGGAGGTGCCGGGTGTGGTCGCGATCAAGCTTCTGATCCATCCGCTGCTGGCCTTCGGACTGATGCTGCTGTTCGGTCCGTTCGCGCAGCCCTGGGCTGCGACCGCGGTGCTGATGGCCTCGCTGCCGCCGGCGCTCAACGTGTTCGTGATTGCACGGCAGAACGACACCTGGATCGAGCCGGCATCGGTCGCGGTGCTGATCGGCACCTTCGCCTCGGTGGTCACGCTGACCAGCGTGATGTGGTTCATCCAGAGCGGACGCTTGGTGTTTCCTTAAGCGGCCCCGAGACTCACCGCCGCCATGACGGCGCGAGACCCTCGCGCATCGCCAGCCGCCGCAGCGGGCCGAATGCGCCGATCAGATGCAAGCCGGCGGCACGCGCCGTCTGTACGCCCAGGAAATCGCTGAGCAGCGACCGGTTGGCGATGTCGATCGCCCAAATCCGGCTGGCAACATCGGGACGCCGCGCCGCCTGGTAGCGCGACAGCACATGTGGCGCGCCGGGATCCTCCCCGCGGCCGATCGCCTGGCCTGTGATCTCGGCGATATCGGCGGCATCGCGCAGCCCCATGTTGAGCCCCTGCGCGCCGATCGGCGGCAGCACATGGGCGGATTCGCCGACCAGCGCGATCCGGTCCTTGGCGAATTGCCGGGGTCGCTCGATGGCGAGCGGAAACACGTGGCGGCCGCCCTGAACCTCGACGCGGCCGAGAATCGAATGCGACTGCCGCTCGGCTGCATCGGATAATTCGCCATCGCCGAGCGCCTTCAGCCGTTCGGCCTCCCTGGGCGCCGAGACCCAGACCACGCTGCTGCGGTTGCCGCTGAGCGGCACGAACACGCAGGGGCCGTGCTCGGTGTGAAACTCGGTCGAGATGTTCCGGTGCGACCGGCTGTGGGTGATGTTGAAGGTGAGGGCGGATTGGCCGAGTTCGCGGCTGACCACCTCGATGCCGGCGGCCTCGCGGGACAGCGAGTTGCGTCCGTCGGCGCCGACCACGAGCCGGGCCGACAACGACTGGCCCTGCCGCGTCACCACGGTGACCGCGGCATCATCCGGTTGCACCGAGGCGGCCTCGTCGTCGAACCGGGTCAGCGCGGCCATCTCGCCGGCACGCTCCTCGAGCGCTGCGACCAGCGCGCGATTGTCGATGTTGAAGCCGAACTGCTCGCGGCCGATCTCCTCGGAGGAGAACCGCACTTCCGGCGCGCGGATCAGGCGGCCGGTGTCGTCGACGAGGCGCATGGTCTTGAGCGCCGCCGCTTGGTCGCTGCAGCGCCGCCAGACGTCGAGCCGCTCCAGGATCTCGGTCGAGGCGCCGAGCAGCGCGGTGGTCCGGTTGTCGGCATAGGGCGTGCGGCGCGCCAACAGCGCGGTACGTGCACCGGCGTCGGCGAGGGCAATCGCAGCCGTCAATCCGGCCGGACCACCGCCTATTACGATAACGTCATAATCCTGGGAGCTGTCGGTCATATCAGGACATTTGACATGCCTGGCCCGATTTTCAAGCCATCGGTAACCACCAAGAGTCTCCAACGATCTGCGCGGCGGAACGCCGCAAGACTGCATATGCAAAGGTGACCGATTCCTGATAGCACTTCGGCCGATGGAGCACTCGAGCCAGCCGGATGCGTTGCCAGAACGGATGCGGACCGCCGCATTCTCCGTTCATATCTTCACGGCGCTCGGCGCCGGGGTCGCGCTGTTGGCGATGCTGGAGGCGGTGCGCGAGCATTGGGCCAACATGTTCGCCTGGCTCGGGGTCGCTCTGATCATCGACGGGATCGACGGCCCGCTGGCGCGCCGGCTCGACGTGGTGCGGCTGCAGCCGAACTGGTCGGGCGAGGTGCTCGACCTGGTGGTTGATTTCGTCACCTATGTGTTCGTGCCGGCCTATGCGATCACCGCGAGCGGGATGCTGCTGCCGCTGGCCGCGCCGGTCCTCGGCATCGGCATCGTGGTCTCCAGCGCGCTGTATTTCGCCGACCGCCGCATGAAGTCCGACGACAACCATTTCCGCGGCTTCCCGGCGCTGTGGAATGCGGCGGCGTTCTATCTGTTCCTGCTGCATTTGCCGCCGGTGCTGTCGACGATCGTGGTCGCGCTCCTGATCGTGCTGACCTTTGCGCCGTTCCATGTGCTGCACCCGTTCCGCGTGGTGCGGCTGCGCTGGCTGACGCTGTGGCTGCTCGGCGCCTGGGCGCTGCTCGGCATGTACACGCTCGCCAACGATTTCGTGGTCGGAGCCCCGATCACATTCGGTCTCTGCGCCATCGCCGTCTACATCGTCGGCAGCGATACCCTGATCCGCCGGATGAAAGCCTTCAGAGCATGATGCAGTTGATCACCAGCCCGGAAGCCTGGGCGGCGCTGCTGACCCTGACTGCGCTCGAGATCGTGCTCGGCATCGACAACGTCATCTTCCTGTCAGTGCTCGTCTCGCGGATTCCGCAACCGCAGGCCAACCGCGCGCGGCAGATCGGCCTGCTGCTGGCGCTGGTGTTCCGCATCATCCTGCTCAGCGTCCTGGTCTGGCTGATCGGGCTGACGCAGCCTGTGATCACCATCGAGAGTGTCGCGCTGTCGTGGCGCGATATCATCTTGATCGGCGGCGGCCTGTTCCTGATTGCGAAAGCGACCCACGAGATCCACGGCGAGGTCGAGGCGCGTGACGCAGAGGAGAATGACAAGCCGACCCCCAACGCGTTCTTCTGGGTGATCGTGCAGATCATCATCATCGACCTGGTGTTCTCGCTGGATTCGATCATCACCGCGATCGGCATGGCGCAGGACATCGAGATCATGATCGCGGCGGTCGTGATCGCCTGCGCGATCATGTACATCTCGTCGGGACCGGTGGCGCGGTTTGTCGCGGAGCATCCGACCACCAAGATGCTGGCGCTGGCGTTCCTGGTGCTGATCGGCGTGGCGCTGGTGGCCGATGGATTCAAATTCCACATTCCGCGCGGCTACATCTATTTCGCCATCGCGTTCTCGGCGGCAGTCGAGATGTTCAACGTGCTGGCCAGGCGCAACCGCAAGAAGCCGGCGCGATAGCCCCGGTTCCGGCCGCTTGGTTGACAAGCCGGCGCCGATGGCATTCGCTCGTTTGACGCTGAGATCTGAGGGAGCGACGACATGACCAAGGCTGTGCGGGTGCACAAGGTGGGGGGCCCTGAGGTCCTGACCTATGAGGATGTCGAGGTGGGGGCGCCGGGGAACGGCGAGGTCCGCATCCGCCAGCATGCGGTCGGGCTGAACTTCATCGACGTCTATTTCCGCACCGGCCTCTACAAGGCGCCCGGCCTGCCGTTCATCGCCGGCAATGAGGCCGCGGGCGAGGTCGTGGCCGTCGGTCCAGGGGTGACCAATTTCCACCCCGGCGATCGCGTCGCCTATTACTACAACCTCGGCGGTTACGCCTCCGAGCGCGTCATCCCGGCCGACAAGCTGGTCAAGTTGCCCGACCACATCACGTATGAGCAGGGCGCCGTGCTGATGCTCAAGGGGCTCACGGTCTGGTACCTCCTGCACAAGACCTTCAAGGTCGAGCCGGGCCATCGGGTGCTGATCCACGCCGCAGCCGGCGGCATCGGGCTGCTGGCCTGCCAGTGGGCCCACGCGCTCGGCGCGCATGTCATCGGCACCGTCGGCTCGAAGTCGAAGGCCGATATCGCGCTCGCCAATGGCTGCGACCACGTCATCCTCTACAACGAGGAAAATTTCGTCGAACGCGTCAAGCAGATCAGCCGCGGCGAGCTCTGCGACGTCGTCTATGACGGCGTCGGCAAGACCACGTTCCCGGGATCGCTGTCGTGCCTGCGGCCACGCGGCCTGTTCGTCTCGTTCGGCAACGCCTCCGGGCCGGTGCCGCCGTTCCCGCTCGCTGAGCTCAACAACCACGGTTCGCTGTTCGCGACGCGGCCGAAGCTCAACGACTATGTCGGCACCCGCAAGGAATTGCTTGAAGGCGCCGACACGTTGTTCGCCGCCGTGATCAACGGCAAGCTGCACGTCCCGATCAACCACGCCTATGCGCTCAAGGACGTCGCCAAGGCGCATATCGATCTCGAGAGCCGGGCGACCACCGGTGCTGCGATCCTGCGGCCGTAAGTCTCGCCGTCATTGCGAGCGAAGCGAAGCAATCCACCTCTCCACCCGGGGACAGGTGGATTGCTTCGTCGCTTCGCTCCTCGCAATGACGGACGTGGGAGCGTTACGCCACCCGTCGCGCTGCACCGACCTTGGTCAGCACGGTATCGAGACAATCAATCATCGCGGAAATCTCCTCCCGCGTCACGTTGAGCGCCGGCATGAAGCGCAGCGTGTCCGGCTGCGGCGAATTGACCAGCACGCCGGCGGCGAACGCCTCGGCGACGACGGCCGCACCGATCGGCATCTTGAGATCGAGCGCGAGCAGCAGGCCGCGGCCTCTGATCTCGCCGAGCCCGTGCCGTGCCGACAGCCGCTGCAATTCGCGCTCGAGCAGCAGCCCGGTGTCGGTGACCGATTTCAGGAAATCGGGCCGGCCGATCTGATCGAGCACGACAAGCCCGGCGGCGCACATCAGGGGATTGCCGTTGAAGGTGCCTCCCTGATCGCCGTGATCGAAGCAGGAGGCATGTTCGGTCGCGAGCAGCGCAGCGAGCGGCACGCCGCCGCCGATACCCTTGCCGAGCGTCATGATGTCGGGCACGATTCCGGCGTGCTCATAGCCGAACAGCTTTCCGGTCCGGCCCATGCCGGTCTGGATCTCGTCGACGATCAAGAGCAGGCCGCGCTGCTGGGTCAGCGCCCGCAGCTCTTGCACGAATGCGTCGGTCGCCGGCCACACGCCGGCTTCACCCTGGATCGGCTCGAGCATGACCGCGACCGTCGACGACGTGATCAGCTGCCGCACCGACTCGATGTCGTTCAGCCGCGCTTTCCGGAATCCCGAGACTTTCGGCTCGAACAGCGGCTCGAACGCCTTCTTGCCCGAAGCCGACATGGTCGCGAGCGTCCGGCCGTGGAAGCCGCCTTCGAAGGTGATGATCTCGTGCGCGCCATTCTTGTACTTGGCGCCAAATTTGCGCGCGAGCTTGATGGCGCCTTCATTGGCCTCCGCGCCGGAATTGGCGAAGAACACCTGATCGAAACAGCTGTTGTCGACCAGCATCTTCGCCAGCTTGAGGCTCTGCTCGTTGTAGAACGCCGGGCTCGGCGTCAAGAGCCGCCTGGCCTGCGCGGCCAGCGCATCGGCAACGATGACCGGCGAGTGGCCGAGCGGATTCACGGCCCAGCCCTGCACGAAATCGAGATAGCGGTTGCGGTTGGAGTCCCACAAATGCGAGCCTGCACCGCGCACGAAGACGACCTCGGGGCGAGCGGTGATGTCCATCAGCGCATCGAACGGATGGGTAGCGTTGGTCATGTCGATCTCCTCTGGGGTCGGTGTGGGAAAGGGCTGGCCGAAAATGCGAGAAGGCCGCGCTTTGCGGGCGCGGCCTTCTCGAAAACCTTGGCTGATTTTAGCTAATCAGCGGTGGCGTCGGACACGGCGCAGCCCAGCATCGTCGCGGGTGCGACGACGGTTGATGGCGCGGCGGTGGGTCCGGTTCAGCTTCATGGCGCAGGGCCATACAGCCGAACGGCCGGTGGTGTCAAGCGGCAGATGACATCGCACGCAAGCGGCGCGCGGAGCGTGATAGAGCGTTTTCGAGCGAAGTGGACACCGGTTCGCGTGAAGAAAACGCGTCAAAACAAGAATCTAGAGCTTCGGTTGGATTCAATCAGAACCGAAAGTGCTCTAGGCTGCGACGAGGCAATCCTGGAGGTGGCGCCGTGATCAAGCTGCTGATCGAACGAGATCTTCCGGCCGGCTTCGATGTGACCGATGACGCCCAGGTGGCG
The DNA here is from genome assembly GCF_020889705.1 of Bradyrhizobium altum. Lineage (GTDB taxonomy): Bacteria > Pseudomonadota > Alphaproteobacteria > Rhizobiales > Xanthobacteraceae > Bradyrhizobium > Bradyrhizobium altum. The sequence continues at coordinate 11,490 of NZ_JACMYP010000174.1, forward strand.
CGTCATGCGCGAATTGCGCTGGACGCCATCATCGCGACGCAGGGCAGGATGCATTGGCTCTGCACCTACGCGACCGATGACCGCAAGCTGTTCGGCCTCGTCGTGGTCGAGAGCGAGGAGGTCATCGATGCCTATGTGCGCAATGCAGGCATCGCCAGCTCGGTCCGCATCCATCGCGTGCTTCGCACGCTGGATCCGGCGCTTGCCGCTCCGCCGGTTGCGAGTTAGGCGCGTTCAGAATCCGGCGACACTGCCGTGCAGGTCGTATTCGTCGGCGCGCTCGATCTTCGCGGTGACGATCTCGCCGACCTTCAGCGGGCGGCGGCTGGTGAGATAGACGGCGCCGTCGATCTCGGGCGCGTCGGCCTTTGACCGGCCCTTGGCCACCGTCGGGCCGACCTCGTCGATGATCACCTGCTGGCGGGTGCCGACCTTGCGCTTCAGGCGCCGGGTCGAAATCTTCTGCTGCCGCGCCATCAGCGCATTCCAGCGCTCCTGCTTGACCTCGTCGGGCACGGCATTGCCGATCGCGTTCGATGCGGCGCCGGCAACCGGCTCGTATTTGAAGCAGCCGAGGCGGTCGATCTCCGCTTCATCCAGCCAGTCGAGAAGGTAGGCGAAATCGGAATCGGTCTCGCCGGGGAAGCCGACGATGAAGGTCGAGCGCAGCGTCAGCTCCGGGCACTGCTCGCGCCACTTCTGGATCCGCGCCAGCGTCTTCTCCTGTGCGGCCGGGCGCTTCATCGCGCGCAGCACGTCGGGGCTCGCATGCTGGAACGGGATGTCGAGATAGGGCAGCACCTTGCCCTCGGTCATCAGGCCGATGACCTCGTCGACATGCGGGTAGGGGTAGACATATTGCAGCCTCACCCAGGCGCCGAGCTCGCCGAGCTCCTTGGCGAGGTCGAAGAATTTTGCGCGCACGCTGCGATCCTGCCAGGGGCTCTCGGCGAATTTCAGGTCGACGCCGTAGGCCGAGGTGTCCTGCGAGATAACAAGCAATTCCTTGACGCCGGCCTTCACCAGCTTCTCGGCTTCGCGCAGCACGTCATTGGCCGGTCGCGACACCAAATCGCCGCGCAGCTTCGGAATGATGCAGAAGCTGCAGCGGTTGTTGCAGCCCTCGGAGATCTTCAAGTAGGCGTAGTGGCGCGGCGTCAGCTTGACGCCCTGCGGCGGCACCAGGTCGACATGCGGATTGTGCGCCGGCGGCAGCGCGCGGTGCACGGCGTCCAGCACGCTCTCATATTGCTGCGGTCCGGTGATCGACAGCACGCCGGGATAGGCGCTCTCGATCTGCTCCGGCTCGGCGCCCATGCAGCCGGTGACGATGACCTTGCCGTTCTCGGCCATGGCCTCGCCGATCGCGGCGAGCGATTCCTGCTTGGCGCTGTCGAGGAAGCCGCAGGTGTTGACGATGACGATGTCCGCGCCATCATGCTTCCGCGCCAGCTCATAGCCTTCCGCGCGCAGCCGGGTGATGATGCGCTCGGAATCGACCAGCGCCTTGGGGCACCCTAAGGACACAAAGCTCACTTTCGGCGTAGCGGCCTCTTGCATATCTCTGAATCTGCCTGATTGATGGGCAGGAGCTAGTCCCAATTGCCGAGAATTACAACCCTTTCCGGGCGCTTCTGGCGTGATATGGATGGTTCTTGCCGGGCTTTGAGAGTGGTCGATGAGCGCTGAATCGTCTCCCAAGATCGTCATAGTCGACGAGAGCCCGATCCGTGCGGCCATCCTGGAGGAGGGACTGCGGGAGGCCGGCTATACGGACGTGGTCCACATCAGCGAGATGCAGAGCCTGCTCTCGCGGATCTATGCGCTCGATCCCGAGATCATCGTCATCGACCTCGAGAACCCCAGCCGCGACGTGCTGGAACAAATGTTCCAGGTCAGCCGCGCCGTCCGCCGCCCGATAGCGATGTTCGTCGACCAGAGCGACGCCGCCTCGATCCAGGCCTCCGTCGAGGCAGGTGTCTCTGCCTACATCGTCGACGGCCTCAAGAAAGAGCGGATGAAGCCGATCCTCGATCTCTGCGTCTCCCGCTTTAACGCCTTCTCCAAATTGCAGGACGAGCTCGACCGCACCAAGCATGCGCTGGAGGAGCGCAAGGTGATCGACCGCGCCAAGGGCATCCTGATGAAGGTGAAGGGGCTGACCGAGGAGGAGGCCTATGTGCTGATGCGCTCGACCGCGATGCGCGAGAAAAAGAAGATCGGGGAGATCGCGCAATCGATCCTGACGGCGTCGGAGCTCTTGAAATGACCACACCCCTGCACATCGGATTCATTCCGCTGGTTGACGCTGCCGCCCTGATCGTCGCGACCGACAAGGGATTTGCCGCAGCCGAAGGCCTCGACGTCATGTTGGTGCGCGAAGTGTCGTGGTCGAACGTCCGCGACAAGCTCAATATCGGCCTGTTCGATGCCGCCCATCTGCTGGCGCCGGTGGCAATCGCCTCGAGCCTCGGGCTCGGCCACGTCAAGGTGCCGATCGCAGCACCCTTCAATTTGGGGCTCAACGGCAACGCCATCACGGTATCGCCGGCGCTGCACGCCGCGCTGATGGAAGAGATCGACGGCGACCGCTTCGATCCGATGGCGACCTCGCGCGCGCTTGCCCGCGTCGTTGCCAAGCGGCGCAAGAGCGGGGCCGAGCCGTTGACCTTCGGCATGACCTTCCCGTTCTCGACCCACAATTATCAGTTGCGGTTCTGGATGGCCGCCGGCGGCGTCGATCCCGACGAGGACGTCCAGCTCGTGGTGCTGCCGCCGCCCTACATGGTCGACAGTCTCGCCAACGGGCATGTTGATGCGTTCTGTGTCGGCGCACCCTGGAATTCGATCGCGGTCGATCTTGGTGTCGGCCACATCCTGCACTTCGTCTCGGACATCCTGCTCAGCGCAGTGGAGAAAGTGCTGGCGGTGCGCCAGAGCTGGTCGGAGAAGCACGCCGCCGTCGTGGCCGCGCTGGTGCGCGCGCATCTGCGCGCCGCGGAGTTCATCGAGCAGCCGGAAAACCGGCCCGAAGTCGCGCGTATCCTGGCGCAGCCCGAGCGGCTCGGCGTCGAGGCCAGCGTCATCCAGCGCACGCTCGACGGCCGGCTGAAGATTTCGCCCGACGGCACCATGCGCGAAAGCGGTCGCTATTTGTTGGTCGGGCGCGAGGCGGCGGCGCGGCCGGACCCGGGGCAGGCGGCCTGGCTCTACGCGCAGATGGTTCGCTGGGGCCAGACACCGTACCGGCCGGAGGCGCTGAAGGCGGCCATGGCGGTGTTCAGGCCGGACCTCTATGACGCTGCGGCCGGGCGCCCGACTGACACCTCCAACGCCATCGGTGCGTTCGCCGGTCCGCCGTTCGATCCGAACGACGTTCCCGGCCATCTGGCGGCCTTCAAGATCGGGCGCTGGAAGCCCTGAGCGGGGTGCAGCGGCCGCGCCTCAGCTATCCACCTCCGGCTACTTTGCATGGGGTTGTTTTCGAGATTTTCGGTTATTGCGGGACTGGCGCGGGTTCCCGACGCCTCGAATTGCAACGAATAAGATTCTCGGCTGACCGCACGGGAAAGAATATTCCTCTCGGAACCGTGTTCCCGAAGGGAGCGGCGTCGCTATTTTTTCCGCCCGCTTGAATCCGGGCGCGAACGCTATTCCATATGGCCGAGAATGGGGCGTTGGAGATCGACCATGCGCGAGCTATCGGCGGAAGCCCGCCTGCACTTTTACGCGCGACACATTTCAAGGAAGTCCGGGACCGGAATTCACACTGCGGCGCTGTACAGCGCGTTCGCGGTGATCGCGGCGATCGTGTTCGGCACGCTGTCCGTCCACCCGTTCTGAGCAAATCAGAGAATTGAAAAGCCGCCGTCTGATGACCTCAGGCGGCGGCTTTTGTTTGCGAACTTGTAGGGCGGGTTGGCCGAGGGCGTAACCCGCCACCTTCGTCCCGCGACAAGGTGGGTTACGCTGCGCTAAGCTAACCCACCCTACGCAACGTCATCAGTAGCCGTAACCGTATCCGTATCCACCGCCGCCGCAGGTGTTGCAGGTCGGCTGGACCGGCGCGTAGTAGGAGTAGCCCGGCGAGACCATCTGCGTGCGTTCCTGGGTGGCGTATTGCGGCGCGATGCGATCATAGGCGACGCCTTCGGGCGCGACCATCACGGTCTTCGGCACCATCATGGTACGATACTGCGCCGGCGTGCGATGCGCGATGACGCGGCCCGGCGACACCATCACGGTCTCCTGCACGGTGCGATACTGCGGCGGCACGGTCTGCACCTGATAGCAGGTCGTGCAGGGCTGGGGCGGCGGCATATAGCAGCTGTAGCAGCCGGCGGAAGCTGCGCTGGTGAAGGCGGCCGTGGCAACCGCCGCAATTGCAAGAGAGAGGCTGGTGCGGAACATGCTTTGTACCCAATTTCCTGAGAGGACAATCAAAGGCTCGGAAGCTGCACCTAGCAATCAAACGGCAAGTTTGGGTTTAAGAAGACTCTTAACGGAATCTAAAAGGGTCGGCGTGACGGCCGGCCCCTTGCTGCCCCGTGTGTTCGCGGCTCAGTGCGCGGTCTTGAACGGCGCGACCGTGATGCCGGCCTTGCTCAGCGCCTCGCGCAGGCCGCGCGCAATCTCGACGGCGCCATGCGTGTCGCCATGGATGCAGACGGTATCGGTCTGCATCTTGATCACCTTGCCGGTGACAGACACCACCGCGCCATCCTGCACCATCCGCACCACACGCTCGGCGATCGCCTTGGGATCGTGCAGCACCGCACCGGGCTTCTTGCGCGACACCAGATTGCCGTCGTCCTCGTAGGCGCGGTCGGCAAACACTTCATGCGCCATCCGCAGATTGGCGGCTTCACCGGCGCGCACCAGCTTCGAGTTGGCGAGCACCACGAAGATGAGATTGCGGTCGACCGCCTTGATCGCATTGGCGATCGCGCGTGCGGTCATGTCGTCCTCACAGGCGACGTTGGAAATCGCGCCATGTGCCTTCACATGCGTGACCTTGTGACCGGCCGCGGTTGCGATCGCCTGCAGGGCGCCGATCTGATAGGCGATCAGGTTCTCGATCTCGGAGGATGTCAGCCCCGGCATCGGGCGGCGGCCAAAGCCATGCAGGTCGCGATAGCCGGGATGGGCGCCGACGCTGACACCGCGCGCCTTCGCGAGCTCGACGGTCTTGCGCATGATGTCGGCATCGCCGGCATGGAAGCCGCAGGCGACGTTGACCGAGGTTGCAAGCTCGATCATCGCGGCGTCATTGCCCATTTCCCAGGGGCCAAAACTTTCGCCGAGATCGCAATTGAGGTCGATGGTTGCAGTCATGACGATCGATCCGTTGGTTGTTCGTATTTGATTCAGGGTAGCGCAACTTGCCAGGTCGACACATCGACGGCGCTGACGGCCTGACCCGCGACATTCGCATCCCGCAGCGCCTCGATGTTGAGGCCAAAATCGTCGATGCCGCGGAGGCGGTCGGACAGGGAATGCAGCAGCGCGTGGAACTTGATCGCCTCGGTCTGCGCTTCCGCCATGGTCACGGCCTTGAAGCGGAACGGCCGGCCGGCGGAGGTCTGCGCGAAGCGGCCAAGATCGGCCGTGATCACGGTCGCGATCTTCGGATAACCGCCGCTGGTGCCGCGGTCCGGCATCAGCACGATCGGCTGGCCGTTGCCCGGCACCTGGATGCTGCCGTTGACGGTGCCGTCGGAGACGATGTTGTGGCCGTCGCGGTGCTTGATGACGGCCCCTTCGAGCCGGTAGCCCATGCGGTCGCTGGTGGCCGAGATCTTCCACTCGCTGTCGAGGAACAGCTTCTTGTTTTCCTCGGCGAACTCGTCGTCCTGCGGGCCGAACACGATGCGGATCGGCGCATCGGTGGCGGCCGGCAATTCGATGCGGCGCTCGGCGGCGCCGCTCGCAGCTTTCGTCTTCAACTCGTCGCCGCTTTGCAGCGGCCGCGGGTAGGGGCTGCCGAGCCCGGCCCGGGCGTTGACGGCGAGGCTGCCGAACATCGGCTCGCCCTCGATGCCGTGCTCGATCGCGAGATAGCTGAACGAGCCGCCGCGCGCAAAACCGAGATTGAGCGTCTCACCGTCGGCGAGCGTTGCCGAACTGTCGAAGGCGACCGGCCGGCCACCGATGTCCGCATTGCGCGATGCGCCGGCGAGCCCGACACGGACGGCGCCGCCGCGCGCGGTGAAGGTGGCGCCGAATGGACCGATCTCGACCGCGGCGGCGAACGGCTCATTTCCGACCAGCGTATTGGCGGCCGCCAGCGAAAGCCGGTCCATCGCACCGCTCGGCGTCAGGCCGTAGCGCTGCGAGCCCGGACGTCCGCCGTCCTGCACCGAGCTGGCCGGGCCGATCGAGGTGACGACGAGCTTGCTCATGGCGTCACCAGTTCTGCGACGAACGCGCCGGCCTCGGCGGCGCGGTCCTGTTCGGCAAAGGTCTTGGTATCCACTGCCGTGAAGCTGACGGCATCGCCCGGCTCCAGCAGGAAGGTCGGATCGCGATGCAATTGGTAGGTTCGCACCGGGGTGCGGCCGAGCAGGTGCCAGCCGCTCGGGCCGGCCAGGCACTGCACGCCGGTCTGGATGCCGCCGATCGAGATGGTGCCGGCCGGGGTCACGAGCCGCGGCTCCTTGCGCCTCGGGATATGCAGGAACTTGTCCAGCCCGCTCAGATAGGACCAGCCGGGCGTGAAGCCGATCATGGCGACGCGATAGTCGCCGGCGGCGTGGCGCGCGACGATGTCATCGGGGGTGGTCTGGAGTGCCTTCGCCACATCCTCGAGATCGATGCCGTGCTCGCCGCCATAAGTGATGGGGATCCGCCAGCGCCGGGTTCCGCTTTCGGTCGGCGGTGCCTTGGCGGCGCGCGCGAGCAGCTGCTCGCCGAGCGCATCGAAAGTGATCTGCACGGGATCGTAATGCACCAGAAGCGACCGGTAGGTCGGCACGGTCTCGGTGATACCGGCGATCGGCTCGGCCGCTATCACGCGGTCGAGCGCGAGCACCCGCCGGTTGGCGGCGTCATCGATGGTGCGGCTGAATTCCACCGTGATGGCGCTGTCGCCACTCGGCAAAAGGCGGGGAGGACTTAAGGGTTCGGCCATCGGCTCAAGCAGATTGGTTCGGCCATCAAGCTAGCGTGTTTCGATTCAAAACGGAATTCGCTTCGTGCAAAATGATGCAGCAACTTCAATAAATTAATCGGCATGCCGACGATAAATTTAGGTGATCGCAGCTTTTTCGCGCAGCCCTTGACGCAGGGCCTTCGCCCGGCAACATGCGCCGGTCTTTTCCTCCCATCGGAGCAAGCTTTCCAGATGTCACTGTCCGCCGAAGCGATCGCGACGCTGTCGCACGTGTCCACCGCCACCATCACCACGGTCCTGCTCAAGAAGGGCCTGCGCAACATCTGGATGCGCGGCACCAAGCCCTTGAAGCCCGGGCAGAAGCGGTTGGTCGGACCGGCCTTCACGCTGCGCTTCGTGCCGGCCCGCGAGGATCTGGCGACGCCGGAATCCTGGTCGTCGCCGATCTCGACCCGTACCGCGATCGAGGCGATGCCGGCGGACTGCATTGCCGTGGTCGATGCCATGGGCATCACCGATGCCGGCATTTTCGGCGATATCCTCTGCGCGCGCATGGTCAAGCGCGGGGTGACGGCGTTGATCACCGATGGCGCGGTGCGTGACGTCGAGGGCGTGCTCGGCACCGGCCTGCCGGTGTGGTGCGACGGCTACGCCGCGCCGCCGTCGGTTGCAGGTCTGACCTTCGTCGGCTGGGGCGAACCGATCGGCTGCGGCGGCGTTGCCGTGTTTCCGAACGACGTGGTGGTGGCCGACCAGGACGGCGCGGTGCTGATCCCGCAGGCCTTCCTTGACCAGGTGCTGGCCGAGGGGCCCGAGCAGGAGCGGATGGAAGCCTGGATCGTCAACGAGGTGAACAATGGCGCCCAGCTGCCCGGCCTGTATCCGATGAACGCCGAGACTAAGGCGCGCTACGCCGCATCCAAGAAATAACGTCAAGAAAGGGAGGTAACCCCATGGATATCCACGTTTCCGGCTCGCGGCCGACCCGCCGCGCGCCGAAGGAGAACTTCACCGGCAGCGTGCTGCAGGACCCGATCAACATGGCGCCGGCGCGGCCCGGC
>NZ_JACMYP010000175.1 GCF_020889705.1 Bradyrhizobium altum
CAAGGCATCGTGCAGGGTGAGATGCCTCCACTTTTCGTCATCGGCCCGGACGGCAAGACCGAACTCGTCAACTACCGCGCCTACGGCAACGTGCTGATCGTGGATCGGCTCTTTGCGGCCGCCGAACTCCGGCTCGGCGGTGAGCACCAGCAGAAGGTCAGGATTGTCAGGACCGACGGGAGGCCGTCGTCATGAACACCCCGAACGGAAACGATCACGAGAAAGCAGTTTCGCCGGAGACACAGGGGGAGGAGACCAAAAGCTTCCGCTTGAGGGCAGAACATCCACGTGTGACACGATTGTCCCGGAAAGTCCTGGCCGGAGGAAGCGCCGTTGCATTGCTCGTCATAGGTGGAACCGTATTGTGGTCGCTGCAGAACAATCGTTCCCGAAACTCGACGGCCGACGAGCTTTACAGTACGGATCATCACAATGTTGCCGACGGCATTACGACACTGCCGAAGGATTATGCTGGCGTTCCGCGCCAGCTAATTCCGCAACTCGGTCCGCCGCTCCCAGGGGACCTTGGTCGACCGATCCTTGCCGCTCAAGGCCAGCCGCCGACGAGCGGCGCTGATCCGGACCAGCAGCGCCGGGATCAGGAGACTGAGGCAGCCCGCACCAGTCATCTGTTCGCTTCGACCAACGGACGAGAAGTGCGTCCGCCTGCTGCTGCGGCGGCTGTTGGCAGCGAGCGCGTCGTGTCGGCGAGCGCAACGAGCGCTGGCGACGATGGATCTGCGCAGAATGGTCAGGACCGGAAGCTTGCTTTCGTTAATGCTTCCGTGGATCGTCGCACAGTCAGCCCTGACCGCATCACCAAGCCTGCTTCTCCGTATATCGTGCAGGCCGGGACCGTGATTCCGGGAGCGCTGATCACCGGGATCCGATCGGACCTGCCAGGGCAAATTACGGCGCAGGTAACCGAGAATATCTTTGACACGCCGACCGGCCGCTATCTGCTTGTACCTCAGGGATCGCGTCTGATCGGGATCTACGATAGCCAGGTCACTTTCGGCCAGTCCCGCGTCTTGCTCGTCTGGACCCGGCTGATCATGCCGAATGGACGATCCATTGTTCTCGAGCGGCAGCCTGGCGCTGACACCGCAGGGTATGCGGGCCTTGAAGACCAAATCGACAATCACTGGGGCGAGCTATTCAAGGCCGCCGCGTTATCGACGTTCTTGGCTGTCGGGACGGAACTGGGCGCGGGCTCCGACACTAACAGCAACGACAGTGCGATTATCCAGGCGTTGCGGCACGGCGCCTCGGACTCACTGAACCAGACCGGACAGCAGGTGGTTCGGCGCAGTCTCAACATACAGCCCACTCTCACCGTGCGACCTGGCTTTCCGGTTCGCGTTCTCGTAAATCGTGACCTCATACTTGTGCCATACGGAGGATGATGGCATGCCCAAGCTTAAAATAGCAGCACCGCCCGACGACAAGCCGGTCAAGGTCGCCGCTGAACTTCCGGCATCAGTGCATCGGGATCTCGTCGCATATGCAGAGGCCTTGGCAAGCGAAAGTGGGCAGCGCATCGATCCGGTGAAGTTGATCGCACCGATGCTGGCGCGCTTTATGGCCACGGACCGAGGATTTGCAAAGGCGAGACGGGCTGGTCATTCCCCGAGAGCCGGCGGAGGTGAGGGATAGCGCTCTGCCAACAGATCGAGGAAACGGTTTAGAGCCGGATTTTCATCGTGGTCGCGCCAATGCGCAAAGAAGTCCACCCGGCTAGGTCCCGTTCCGTCGTGCAACTCCCGGTACACAAGCCCAGCGAAACTTGCGCCGATATCCGATTCCATCACCAGACTGAGCCCCATGCCCATACTCGTCAGATTTTTGATAATGCCGCGGCTCACGTCATGGCGCTCTACTGCGGGCCGGTCGTCAGGTGACACGAGCTTCGAAATCAGGAGATCCTCGAGCTCTCGTCCAGGATCAATCTTGCTTAGAAGTATCTTTTCGTTACGCAAATCTGCCCAATGGATGGTCTCGCGCGCCGCTAGGCAGTGATCCTGAGGCAACGAGATCAAGATGCGCTCGCTCCACAGCAGTAGTGATTTGACGTACATTGAAGCCAGACGTCCAGGGCTAACGACGACGTCGACAGTCCCGTTACGCAGCGCGGTCATCAGATGAAAGCGAGAGCGTTCCATCGTTGCCAATTCGATCTGCGGGAGCCGCTTCTTGAATTCACCTATCGTCGCTCGCAAATTGCCGGTAGACACGGACGTGTAGAAGCCAATAACAAGATGGCCAGTATCGCCGCGACCACCAGACCTCCCGGTTTCAACGAGTATGTCGACCTGTTCCAGGATCAGTCGCGCAATTCGCAAAACCGCTTGGCCAGCGATAGTGGGCTTGATGCCTCCGCTGGAGCGCTCGAATAATGAAGTTCCAACCAGATATTCAAGCTGACCGATGGATCGGCTCAGGACAGTGTGCTTGATCGAAAGGACATCAGCGGCTCGTCGAAAGCTCCCGTAGTCGCTGGCAACCACAGCGAATCGAAGCTGTTGCAGGTCAATCGCGCTCGCTGTGTTCCGCCGATCGTGTCGGATCCCGGTTTCTGTCATTTTCGAAGCTCGGTAACAAACCACAAGACAGGAAGTCCCCGATCCAGGCGAGCACCTCTATCTCGTTCATTGGCAGGGATCGTTCTAGGCGGCAGCAAAGATTACTGGCGTCCAGAGAGTCGGTGTCGAAAGACCTCCGGCCTTACGGAGATTCCGGAGAACTTCGCTCGAAATCGCAAGGTAACCCGCCAAGGCTACGGTGTTGCCGATTGTGGCCGGATTGCCAATTCGTCGCAGCGGCCAACCGACCCGTCGAAGGATTCGCTCCATTCGGAGATCTGTGACAGTAACGATATCAGTGAGTTGTCGTGAGAGCCCGAACTCGACCATTCCGGCAAACAGCTCGTATGCGGCGCGACTTATGCCGTGATTTCCTTTAGGGGCGTCGGCTGCAATGTCGATAGCGAACCTGCTGCTTTCCCATACGAGCGGAGTTGACGGCGCGGGTTGACCTTCAAGAAGCGCGGGAAAGGTGTCGCGAAGCATGGTCGGGCCAAGCGTGGGGAGCAGGCGAACGGAACCTTGCACCTGGCCATTTTCATCCACCTGGATTAGATAGTCAGGATGCAGCGCGTCGAATTCGTCGATCTCCATGTCGCCGCTGGCCTCAACTTCCCATGCCATGCGCAGTTTGAAGACGCGATGCCGCAACCGATGCATCTCAACGAGGGTGTCGGAAAGCTCTCCGTACGAAGGTGGTGTGATCAACTGGATCATAATCCCTCCAGAAGTGATGAATAGCCTTCTTTGAAGCGCGATTATCGCCTCAAATCATCACCTGTAGTTGTAGGGGGAGGGCACCCTAATTTTGCTTTTTTCTATTTGCAGCCGCCAAGTGCGTCACCGCCTGCGCGATTGTGCGAACGCCGAGTTTTTCCTTCGCATTCTCTAAGTAATACGCAACTGTGTTGCGCGATATACCGAGAATGCAGCCTATCTCCCAAGAGCTCTTTCCTCGAGCCGCCCACTCCAAACATTCTACTTCGCGGCACGACAGTCGAATTCCGTCGAAACCACGTTCGTTTCCGAGCTTGCGACGAACGTGAGCATGAAAATACATCGCCATGAGTTGAAGGACACGCGTGTACGAATCAATGCATTTATCGAATTGTGGCCGGCTCTCGTCAGTAGCGAAAGTCAATGCGGAGATTGGCCCATGCCCATCGTGAATCGGCACCGTGAAGCCGAACCGGATTCCGCATTGCGCGGCTTCATCGAATAGTCGCCGCTGCTCTTTTGAACTGGTTTGTGATCGAAAATCGATTCCCCATCGAAAGGGCTTCGGGCTCTTAAGGGCTTCTCGAATGACGGGATCAATGACTTGGTATTTCTTGTCTAGATAATGGGTCGTCCATCGCGTTGGATATGTTGAGATGAGTCGGGGCTTCCTGTCTTCTTCGCTCTGGAGAGCGAGATAAGCGAAACACGATAGGTCCAAAGCCGATGCTGTTTCCGCCAGCGCGTTGGAGAAGCCTTCGGCATCTTCGGCGCTGACTATTGCATCAATGAATTGTTGGAAGACCCGATGCATATGCTTTCCCTTAGACCGGTATGCGCAGAAGCCTTGTAGGCGACTCACCGCTGCGTCGTCGCGCTGCTGCGCTTGGGGACGCCTGACCCGCCGGACCTAAGGGTAAGCCTGCTAACATCAAGCACCACAGGCCTCCGTAGCTAGGGCCGAAGGAAATTAGGCAAAACCCGGCCCGCGCGGGACGCGCCAATCACAGTGCGATCTCTCATGTGCAGCCATGGCTAATGCGTGGGATTCTGCGGCCGCGAGGACCGTCTGAGCGATAGGGTTTGCGCCGGCAGGACAGGTGTAGATCAGAGGTCGCCGCGGCCGAGCAGCGCGTGCAGCGCGGCCTGCCGCATAGTGGAGAAGATCGACTCCTCGTCGAGGCCCTTCCTAAGCGTTGCAGCCGTGTTGAGCATGGAGAACACGGCCTGGGTCAGCAGTCGTGCCTCGGGTTCGGACAGGTCGGGCCGCAGAGGGATTATCACGGAAATCCACTCTTCGGCGTACAACGCCATCTCGCGCCGGATCCGTCTGTGGTCGCGTTCAGGAAGAGCGTGCTCGTTCTTGGTGAAGATCAGCGTGCTTGGTGGTCCTTTAAGGATCAACCGGATGTGCGACTCGACCATCGCTATCAGGGCAGCCTTTGGGTCCTTCGTCGTCTCCGCGATCCGTTTCGCAACCTCGTGCACGATCTGCGTCGGTTCCTCCAGAACCGCAATCAGGACTGCCTGCTTGTTCTGGAAGTGGCGATACAATCCAGGACCAGTGATGCCGGCGCGCGCAGCGATCATTTCAACTGTGACCGCGTCGTATGAGTGCTGCAGGAAGAGCTCAGCAGCGACCGCGATCAACTGCTCGCGCCGCCCGCTGCTGTATGCCCGCTTGATCGGTAATGGCTGAATATTCATTGAGGCGCACCGTACCACGTGGCGGCCGCGAAGCACCGTGTCATCCCGCGCGCCAGCATCGTCTGTCCCGGGCTCAATGAACGGAACATGTGAACGTCTCATTTCATCCTCATGTAAATATAGATTCACTTTTCTGGACCGCCGCCAGATCGCTAGGCGAGGGGGCTGAATATTTTCCATCGCGCGCTTATCAGACATTGTACCAGCAATAAAGCTAATATCGCAAAGAACGGTTCTAGATGGTCGGCGCCGAAAGGTTGTTGACAGGACGCGATTGCCGGCCATAAAGTTAGTGTAGATTAACATTGAGGTGCGAAGGAGGCACAACGCATGCGGTTCATCTTCTTCAGCGAGGGGGAGACCCAGCCGGGACACACCCACGCGCACCGCTATCGCGAGCTCATCGACGAAGTGATTCTGGCGGAGAAAGTCGGATTCGACGCGTTCGGGTGCTCCGAACAGCATTTCGCGATCGGCACGGCGTCGACCTCGGCTCCCGAGGTGATCTACCCGTACATGATGGCGCTAACCAGCAGGATCCAGTTCATCCACCTGATCACGCCGCTTCCCAAGAAGATCAATCACGCGCTGCGCGTCGCGGAGCGGCTGGCGACCGAGGATATCCTGTCGAACGGTCGCGTCGGGCTCGCCGTCGGCCGCGGCAACACCACCCTCGCGCTGCGCGCCTTCGAGGTCGACCCCGAGGAGACCAAGGCGCAGCAAATGGAGGGCATCGAGGTCATCCGCCGAGCCCTATCGAACGACATCTTCTCTTTCGTCGGCGAGCACTACAAGATTCCGCCGCGCAGCCTGACGCCCAAGCACGTGACACTGCCCTATCCGCCAATCATGATGGCGACCTCGAGCCCTCAATCGATCACCGCCGCGGCGCACATGGGCATCGGCGCCATGATGGGCGGCGGCTATAGCGGGTTCGCCTCTGTGCAAAGGTCGGCCGAACTCTACGACAAGGAGCTGGCGATCGCCGAGCACGTATACCCCGTGCAGGCGCAGAAGGTGGCGGTGATATCCGGCGGAATGCATTGCGCCGATACAAACGAGGAGGCGGAACGCTGGGCGGCCACGCTGGCTCATAGCGTCGCCTTGTCCATCGACGCCTATGAGCGGCTCTCGAAGCTGTCCGCCGACTATGGATCGCTCGGCAAGATCAAGAACATCGACTTCAAGAACGAGCGCTATTTGTTCGACGAGTCCGGGAGCTTCATCGTCGGCGACGTCGAGACCTGCGCCAAGCAGGTCCAGCGGTTCGTCGACATGGGCATCGACGCGCTCGCTCTCCGGATCGACGGCATGCCGCACAAGGAGCTGATGAAGTCGATCGAGCTGTTCGGCAAGTACGTCATCCCGAGGTTCAAGAACCCCCGGTCGGTCGTGCGCACGTCCGACGCGGTCCTTGCAGACATCCGCGCCGCCCGCCCTGCCCATTATGCCGAGCGCGAGGCCTTCGAGAACGCCAAGGCGGCCGCCGGGACGGTCGCCAGCGCAATCCGTCATCCTGCGGCCTCTGCCTGACGCCTGTTTGAAGAACTGGAGACATAAGATGAAAGACAAGAAATACGAAGGCTTGCTCGTAGAGATACGTCCGAGCGGTGTGGCCGTCATAACCATGAACCGGCCTGAAATCCTCAACGCCATCAATTGGCCTATGCATACCGCGTTGGAGGAGGTGTTCGTAGACCTCGACAACGCCCCAGCGGTGAAGGCCATTGTACTCACTGGCGCTGGTCGGGGCTTCTGCTCAGGGGGTGATCAGAACGCGCTTGATACCGGCGGGCATCCGATATCGCCCACGCGCTCGGGTCGACATCTGATCAGGAACCTCCTCGAAGTCGAATCCCCCGTCATCGCTGCCGTGAACGGCGTGGCGGTCGGGTTGGGTGCCACGCTCGCCCTGTTTTGCGACGTCATCTTTGCCCAGCCGAGCGCCCGTTTCGCCGATACGCATGTTACGGCCGGTGTCGTCGCCGGAGATGGGGGCGCTGTCATTTGGCCGCTTCTCCTGGGTCCGGCACGGGCCAAACACTTCTTAATGACCGGTGACTTCATTTCGGCGGAAGACGCGGCGGCTGCAGGGATGATCAACAAGGTCGTGCCGGAAGGTACTGTTCTTGATCATGCGATCGGCTACGCCGAACTGCTCGCGAGTGGTCCCCGCAACGCGATCGTCTGGACAAAATATAGCGTCAACAAGCTGATCAAGGACCAGGTACATCTCAATCTGGATACCGCGATGGCGCTCGAGGCGCTGACCTTCAAGAGTCCCGATCGCAAAGAAGCCGTCGCGGCCTTTCGAGAGCAACGCAAGCGCTTCGCGGAAGCCAAGAAGCCGGGGTGAGCCCGGCGCGACGAAGCGGTGCCAGACTTCGATGCATGATGACGGCCCGCTACATCGAGACTTGACAGGCGTTCCGCGAGAAGCAGTCGCCGCGCCCTCCCTCGACTCACAGCGAGGGCGGCTTCGCCACCCACCGCAGCAATCAGACACGAGAGACATCCGATGACGGCTCTATCCGCGCGGCACGAAAGCGATGCGGCCGCCGGGCTGCGGACGGCCGACCACGACGGCGTCGTGGTCGCGACGCTCGACAGGCCTCCGGCGAACGCCCTGAACCGTGCGCTGTTGCTCGCTATGACGGCGCTGTTCCAAGATCGTGGCCAGAGCGACCCGACGCCGATCGTGATCACCGGTGCCGGGGGGCGGTTCTTCTGCGCCGGCGGTGATATCAAGGAAGCTGACGGAGCCGGCGCCGACCCGGTCGAAGCCCGAATGCGGGGTTTCCATAACCTTCTTGTCGCGATGGAGCGATACCCGGCTCCGGTCATTGCCGCCGTAAATGGCGATTGTGTCGGCGGCGGCGTGGAGTACGCGCTGTTCGCGGATGTGGTGCTCGCAGCGCCTCACGCCCGGTTCGGATTCCCCGAGATCAGACACGGCCTTCTGCCCGCGGATAAGGGAATCCAGCGCCTCATCCGCCTGATCGGAACACGGCCCGCACGTGACCTGCTGAACGACGCGGCGGCGACCGCGGACGTGATGGACGGGGAGTGGTACCGCACCGGCGACCTCGTTGAAATCGACGCCTCCGGCGAGGTCAAGCTGATCGGACGAGCCAAGGACATCATCGTCACCAGCGGCGGCAAGACCATCAATCCGCAGCCTACTGAGGTACGCCTCAAGGCCAGCTCTCTCATCGAGGAGGCCGTGGTCGTCGGCGACGGCCGCAAATACCTCACCGTCCTCATCTGGCCGACTGAGAACGGCAGCAAGCTCGACAGGGACACGCTGCACGAGGGCTTGCGAAAGCAGATTGAGGATCTCAACTCCGAGCTTGCGCGTCCCCTTCAGCTCAAGGACTTCCGTATCGCGCCACGTGCGCTCTCGCCAGGAGCGGGAGAGCTCACTGCCAAGGGCACGATCCGCCGGGCTGCGGTGCTCACCTCGTTCAGCGCGCTCGTGGACGAGATGTACGACTCAGCGGAGCACAACGAGTTCGCCGACCAAGCGCGGCTTCAGGGTTGAAGGAGCGAGAAGCGATGCGTTCCGAGCAACCGCGTGAGCTGCGGATCGAACACCTGACCAGTCCTGAGATCGCCGAGGCGATCGCGGCCGGCGCCCGCACAGCGATCCTTCCGCTCGGCGCGATCGAGCAGCACGGACCTCACCTTCCGCTGTCAATGGACAGCGATCATGCCGACGCACTCGCACTCCGCATCGCCAGCAAGCTTGCTGCTGCACTGGTCCTGCCGACGGTCAGGGTCGGGTACTCGCCCCACCATCTCGGCTTCTGCGGCTCGCTTTCGGTGCGTCCCTCTACGCTGGAAGCGATCTGTCTGGACTATTGCAGCAGCCTGGCTGCGCACGGGTTCGATCGCGTGGTTCTCTTCTCCGGGCACATCGGCAATTACCCGATCATGCGCGACTTCGAACCACGGCTCGCCGCAGCGCTCGCTCCGGCGCTTCAAGTCATCGTCTATGGAGACAGTGCCGCGATCCTTGACGCGTGGCGGAAGTCCGCGGAGTCGGTCGCCGGTCTGGGAAGCCACGTTGGTGGCCACGCGGACGTGGCGGAGACCTCGGTGATGCTCGTCCTGCACCCCGAGAGGGTTCGGGCCGACCGGGTGGCGGCGGGGTACCGGGGAACGGTCGACGAGGAGTTCCTGCGCCGGGCATTCGTCGAGGGCATCGACGCGGTCTCACCCAACGGTGTCCTCGGCGACCCCACCGGGAGTTCGACAGTGATCGGCCACGCCGCGTTGGACGCCGTGACCGATCTCGTCGTCGAGTACGCCACCGCACACGGAGCGCGAGCCGCATGCCATCCATGAGCGAGCAGATGGACAGCAGGATGCTGCGCGAGGCCTTCGGCGCGTTCCCGACGGGCGTCGTGGCCGTGGCTGCGCAGGTCGACGGGAGGCTGGTGGGTCTCGTGGCCTCCTCGTTTACCTCGGTCTCTCTCGAACCCCCACTCGTGTCGTTCTCCGTCGCGAAAGGCTCGAGCACGTGGCCCGAGCTGCGCCGAGCCAAGCACCTCGGAGTCACCGTGCTCGCTGAGGACCACGGCGCATTGTGCCGCCAGCTCGCGGGTCCGGCCCAGGAGCGGTTCAACGGCGTTGCCTTCGAGATCGCCGACGGCGGTGCGGTGATGCTCGCCGAGGGGATCGCCCAGTATGACTGCACTGTCCGCGAGGAGCTGGAGGCGGGCGATCACGTCATCGTGCTGCTGAAACTTCATGCCGTCGTCGTTCATAGCCGCAGGCAGCCTCTCATCTTTCACCGCAGCGAGTTCGCAAGGATCGCCTCGCTTGCATAGCAAGAGTACATGGAACGGACCCTCGTCTCGCGCTCACCCCTGACGCCGTCGGCTCAGCTTGAGGGAAGCGCCCGCCGCACTGTGAAGTGCTTGACACCCCGTTTAGACAAACAAGCTGCGAAGGAAATCGCGAATGAGGAATCGAATTTTACATCTGGCCGCGGCAATGGCGTGGACCCTGGCGCTGTCGATCTCTGCGACCAATGCTCAGAAGAAATACGACCCAGGCGCCAGCGACACCGAGATCAAGATCGGCCAGACCATGCCGTTTTCGGGACCGGCGTCGGCCTATGCCTCGATCGGAAAGACCGAGGCCGCCTACTTCAGGATGATCAACGACCAGGGCGGCATCAACGGCCGCAAGATCAACCTGATCCAGTATGACGACGCTTATTCGTCGCCGAAGGCGGTGGAGCAGGTGCGCAAGCTCATCGAGAGCGACGAGGTGCTGCTGACCTTCCAGATCGTCGGTACACCTTCGAATGCAGCCGTGCAGAAGTATCTCAATTCCAGGAAAGTGCCGCAACTGTTCGCAGCCGCCAGCGCCTTGAGGTTTTCCGATCCGAAGACCTTTCCATGGACCATGGGCTATGATCCAAACAACTTCGTCGAGGGGCGCATCTACGGTCAATACATTCTGAAGGAGCATCCGAACGCCAAGGTCGGCGTGCTTTACCAGAATGACGATTTTGGCAAGGACTATCTGAACGGCATCAGGGCGGGGCTCGGCGACAAGGCCGCCACGATGATGGTCGCGGAGACGTCCTACGAAGTGTCCGATCCGACCGTCGATTCCCATGTTCTCAGGATCAAGGATGCGGGCGCCGACCTGTTTTTCATCGCCGCCACGCCGAAGCAGGCGGCGCAGGCGATCAGGAAGATCGCCGAGATGGGCTGGCATCCGGTGCGGATCGTCGACATGAAAGCCACCTCCGTCGGAAGCGTCCTGAAGCCATCCGGGCTTGAAAACGCCAAGGGTCTCATCAGCACCAACTATGGCAAGGAGCCGCTCGATCCGCAATGGAAGGACGATCCGGGCGTAAAGCGCTACCTTGCCTTCATGGAGAAGTATTATCCAGATGGAGACAGGAGCTCGAACTTCAATACCTATGGCTATGGTGCGGCACAGCTTCTCGTCCACGTGCTGCAGCAGTGCGGCGAAGATCTGACGCGCGAGAACGTCATGAAGCAGGCCGCATCGCTCAAGGATGTCACAGGCGACCTCGCGCTGCCTGGCATCAAGATCAACACCTCGCCGACCGACTATCGTCTCCACAAACGGTTGCAGATGATGCGGTTCGACGGCGAGCGCTGGGATTTGTTCGGCCCGATCCTTGAGGATGCGGGTCCGGCGGGTTAGTTGGCTGAACTCTGTTCCGATCGACGGCCTGTCGGCCGCAGACGTTGTCTTCCGCTCCTCGCTCTGGCCCGGCGGACTATCGCCGGGCCCTTTTTCTTAAGCGGATGTGTGCGTGCGATAGCTATCGTACCGTCAAGCCTCTCTTGTCTTTCACCAGCGGATGACCTTCTTCAGCATCTCCGCAAGCGTTCGGAACTCTTGCTGACTTTGCGGGGAAAATGTCTCACTGGAAATCTCTCCAACGGTCTCGATCCCGGCTATTCGCCGACCTTTCTCGGTCAGGTCTATTTCCCGTCATCGCGGATCCAGTGGATCTTTTGTAACTCGTGATCAGGCCGCGGGCTTTTACACGCGTGATGACACCGGTAATCGTGGCGGAATCATAGTAGATCAAGCGCCCAAGGTAATTCTGCGAGAGCGCGCATTCGGCCCGCTAAACCGGGCTTAGAAGCAAAGGAGATGTATCTTGCAATCACCCGTTCTCGTCATCTTGGGAAGCGTCAGGCCTCATCGCATTGCGCCGCAGGTTGCGGCTTGGATCGCCACGGTCGGACGGGGCGCGACGGCCTTATCATTCGAAGTGGTCGACCTGTTGGACTGGCCGCTGCCGATGGATGACGAATCAGCAATGCCGAACACGGGTCAGTATGAGCACGAGCGTACACGTGCGTGGAGCCACAAGGTCGCCGCCGCGCCAGCCTTTGTGTTCGTGACGCCCCAATATAATGGCGGCTATCCAGCGCCGCTCAAGAATGCGATCGACCACCTTTATAAGGAGTGGGCTGGAAAGCCGACGATGATCGTCTGCTACGGCGGCCATGGCGGTGGCAAATGCGCCGAACAACTCGTGCTGCCAATACGTCAAAATGAAGCCGGTCGCCGTTCGGCCGGCGCTCATGGTGCCGCACGAACTCATCGTAGCCGATGCGGGCCAGATCGATCCGGCCGCCACATTCGCCGGCCAACTCGCCGAGGTCGAACAAGCGTTCGCGCAATTGAAAGACGCCTTGGCGGACGATCTGGTCGCTACTAAGGCATAGGGAACGCGTGAAGATCGCCCGGTCCATGAGCTGGACGCACACAGAAGCCGCTAGGGCCAAGAGATGGATGTTGATCGTCGCCTCTGCGAAGCATGCACCCAAATAGCCGGTGACTGGCAGCTCCGCAGATCAACTTGGATAGGATTCGACGCAGCGCCACCTAACTGGCTTTAAAGGCGTATCAAATGGTTTCGACCCCGCAGTAGCTCGATTATCCGATCGATGAATTCTCGAGAGAAGAGTTGCTCACGAATGCCCTTTAGTTCCCAACAGAAGCGTCATTGCACAGCGCGCTTTCCGACGCCCTGCGATCCTTCATCAAAGATCAGCATAATGAACTCCTCTGCACCGCTAACCGGCACAGCGAGCCAAGCGTAGCGCTAATGGGCACGCCGCGTTTACTCGGCAATGGCACGGTCGATTTCGAGATCCGCGAATCCGTGTCCACCAGCTTCGACAACATCCGCGAAAATGCTGCGATCGTCTTCATGGCCTATTTCCCTGGGCCAAGGGCGCGCGATTATTATGGAGCCCGGCTCTACGCCAAGGTCCGCGAGATCTGGACTAGCACCGGAAAAGTACGACCGCAATATACGAAGAAGTAGCATTTGCGGGCACTCTCCTCGGGATTGTCAAGCTCGGCACGAGCACGCAGCTTCAGGCCGGTGCGGCCCTAGCCCTTCGGGGCGAACGACTGATAGGCGCAAGTGGTGCTTGGGCTCGGATCGGTGAAGCGGAGAGGGGCGCAGTTGCCCAAGCAACAACGACCTTGTGTGGTGCCGCTTGCGGAGAGATGCTGGGTAAATCCCCCAGTCCATCCTAATAGAATCTTCTGCCAAGGTTAGTCTTGGGGCCCCTATTTTGCGCTCGATCAGTGGCGTGCGCCACCCGACTTTTTTGCGGAGCGATTTGTTGTTTGTGCCGTTATCTGACTGAGCTCGCGGGAGGGGGATAGGAAGGTCGTGTTTTCATTTTGCCTCGCCAGAGGGAGAGCGCTAATCCTGCTGCATTCTTCTCGCGACGCACGCAGCCTGCCATAAAGAGCTGCCATAACGGCCTCAAGGCTGTCGAGCCTCATCCGACTGAAGAGACGATCCGACACGCGCAGCTTCTTTCTGTCCTTCGTCAACGGAAGCGCAGCGGTTGGGAGAAGGAAATAGTCGCGAATGCGGCTATTGCCACTGTCCATCCGAATCAAAAGCGTAAGTTCGGCCTTTTGGTACTTGAGCTTCCGTACCTCCCATCGGCGAGACCTGGTGTCACCGTCCGAAACGGCGCGCGCCACCGCTACCGATACAGTCAATCCTCCGGAAATCGTTACAAGGTACAGTTCGTGCAAAAACGAGGCGTTCACGCCGCGCCCCCTAAGATTGATGATGATATCATCGACCACCGAGCAGATCGTGCGATCAATTTCGACGGCGATCTCCATAAAGCGGTACCGATTGCCGGGCCTGTAGCCAACAAGTTCATAGGCTCTCATGAGCGACCCAAATCTGTTTGTGTATACAGCGGGGTGACGCACGCCCTTTGCCGCCTGGATGATGTGCACTGACAATCGGCCCTTTCGTCGCAGGAGAGCCGCTAAACTATCAAGCAGCTGCTGATCAGTTTCCTTCTTGTTGTTTGCGACTTCAGCGAGCCGCTTTCGTGTCCGAGCGAAAAGACGCGGATCGACGATACCGTCGAAAGCGTTGTCGTGGCGTATCCACATTTCAGGCGGGTTGTCGACACGTCGCCCGGCAAGCTTCATTGAGCTGCGATTGAAAACGATATGACCCAAATAGATCTCATTCGCGAGGAGGTTGCTGACGGTCAGCGCGGTCCATCGCTTTTCACCGGGACTTAATAAGCCTTCAGCGTTTAGTTCCTCCGCAATTTGCGTCCTATTTTTCCTGTGTGTCACGAACGACGAGAAGATGCGACGGACGATCTTGACTTCCGAGCTAGGCCCTCGGACGAGAACGACCCGTTCAGATTTCAAGTTCTTCTGCTGGCCGCGCTCCAGCACTCCCTTACGCTTGCCGTTTGCGTCGACGAGCATCCGACGCAGCCCGTAGGGTGCCGCTCCGCCCCGCCAGTATCCTCGGTCGACGATATTCGACTGACCCATAAATGTATTTCGCGACAGGTCCCGGCTGAAGCCAGCAGCTCCCGCGCGCTTCAAGTTCTTGAGTATCACTGATGACAGGCTGCCATCGTTCTCAAATTCTTCAGAGCAATAGTGAACCGATATTCCCGCCCGTCTGCAGATGAACTCGTAGAAGGCGCTTTCGTCAGTGTCTTGAAAACGCCCCCAACGGCTAATGTCGAAGACGAGGACACAATCAAAATCCGACCGTCCGCTGTCGACGTCATCAATGAGCTGCTGCAAACCTTTACGGCGGGCAATGGTAAGACCGCTGCGCCCAGGATCAGAATAGGTGCGGACGATTTCCATACCTCGGCGTGCTGCGTAGACAGCGATGGCGGCTACTTGAATTTCAATCGAGTATTTTTGAGGATCGGACGACATCCGCACGTATTGTGCTGCTCGAAGCGTCGGGGACGATTGCTGATGTGCTTGGACGGCGGTGGTACCTACAGGCCTTCGCCCGCGCGGGTTGCACGTTCTTTGACCTTCGGAGAAGTTGGTCGTGGCCTAGGCACCGTCGAAGACCTGCGATATCGATGCAACCGTGCAGCCGCCGCAGGTCGGTAATGCCGAAAATGCCCACATGGTTCCATGGAAAAGCCGGGACGAGCCGGCTTATCCCTGCGGCCTCATCCCGAGCCGTTGGCCGCAAATGCTGCCATGCATGCCCACGACTCGGGCACGTGCGGGCCGCCGACCGCTGATGGCCACCTGCGATTACGTTAGCGGTCGCCCTTATTAAGCATGTCCCGAAACCCGCACGGGAGCCGTGGTACATCATCATCGGACTTGTTGCACTTCGGGCAGGGCGTGTCGGCACCGCCGCATCGACAAGCGTGATTGCCGGTCCCAGCCGGTATCGCAAAGGATGCATGCCGGCAGACGGGCGCTCCATCAGGATTGATCCTTACACCTACAAGCCCGCGTGGCTTGAGCGCATCAGTCATGGACAAGAAGCAACCTTAATGACGGAAATCCTTTGACTGATCACGGGCCAGACGTTTCCGTGGAGCCCATGTTTAACGTCATATTTGCCCTTTTGATTATAGTGAGCGTTGGCGTTCTCGTTGCCCACGCCATCGATGCGCTTCGGTCCTAAAGACCTCGCGCCTTCGCTTCCATCACTCGGTACATCGTCTCATGTCGGCGATTCTTGACCTTGAGCCAATGCGTGCACCGGCCGCCGCGGTAGGGCCGATCCGATCGCTTCGACACCAGCCCTTCAAAGCCGAACTCACAGGCCTTTCGAAATAGATCCGGTGCATACGATCCGAAACGCCCAATATCGGCGTCCGATAGGCTGGACGCCATACGTCTTCTCATAATCGCGGGTGTCGATCAGGATGCTCATCAGCGGCAAACTCAGGGAATACAAAGCGGCCCCAGCAACCCTTGGAGGCCCCAGGGGGCAATTGCTGAGGCCGCTTAGCCAGCCCACGTCAATCGGGATTGGTCAATCTGATCGCATACGAATCTGGAGATGAGGACAAGCGACAATGCGGGTCTCTTGTCGCGACGCTGCGAAACCGTGGCTATATTACCACGAGATTCACATAGGTTGTCTTTCCAACCAGAGGCCGCAGCGCGGTGAGGAACGCGCCTGTCCAAGAATGATTAAAGCGAGATGCGCTATGGAAAGTGGACAGACGAAGAAATCGAACGACTGAAAGCTATGATCGCTGCGCGAGCGAGTGCTAATCGCATCGCCGTCGCTCTGAGGCGCCCGATAAACTCCGTTTATGAGCGGGCCCACAGGCTTGGGTTGCCCCTTCCAACCAGCACAGAGGAGCGCAGACGGGCGAGAAACTTGCTCAACTCCAGCACAAGCTCGGAATGAACGGAGGGGCGCAAACGAGGCGCCAACCAACGCGCGACCGCTTGACCGACCTCTTGCGTAATCCGGTCTGGGGAATCAGCCCAAGACGCCCTTGGCGAAGTTGATTACTTCGGGTGTCGACCCAGCCACCTTGCCGCCTGCGGTGCACTTGAGATGCGCCGAGATGTCCGACCAATCCCAATCGGGCAAGTCGGCGAGCTTCAGGCGGCGGTTGTGCTGCTGACGGCCAACGCAGAAGACCAGCACCTTCTCGAAGCCGGCGTTTCGATCGACGGGACCGGTCCAGTATCTGAGGAAGTGATCGGGCTTGGAGCGCCAGGGCATTCGCAGATGATCGCGCCGATAGCGCGCGGAGAGAAGCCGCTAGGAATCAAGGGCGCCAACTTGAGGGGCTCCGCCGGCTCACGCTGCGTGTCACAAAACCTTGGCGGACGAGTGCCAATCTCCCGTGCTGGGGATTTCAGGGCCCAGACTGGAATGCGTGGCGAGCGCCGCCGAGCGAACATACTCCGCTCGCGCGGCGTTCAGCATCAATCTCCAATTGGAGGGAACGCATGTTCGACGCCGAAACGACTGCGCTGCTAAGAGCGGTGCTAGAGGAAGTTTGCGAGAATATTTCCGTCTTTGAAACCAGCGCTAGGACGCACGTTGCTTCCAAGATCCTCGAAGCGGCGGCAAACGGTCGACTCTCAATAGATGACCTGAAGGCAGCGGGTCACGACGCCCTGAACGCGCCGTCCCGATGCTGACAGCACGGTGCATGAGAATCTGCATTGGCGTCGAAATAAGCCGTGCCCCTGTCTATGACAAATCGCGCCCGTGTGCCCAATGACGACGCGGTTGGCGAGGTGCAGCGAATTTCCTGCGGCTTTCAGGCCGAGGGGCTTCCTCAGTGCTTGGTCGGCCGCTCCTGGGCGGCATCGTCATTCGGCAACCTGATCGGGATGTGCGGCGCTCGGCTCGCCATCTTTGGACTTCCATCCGGATGCCGAGCCAGCTCCGCGTCGGCCGTGTGGGTAATGCGCGTTTCCAGAACCAGTACGAA
The DNA here is from genome assembly GCF_020889705.1 of Bradyrhizobium altum. Taxonomy (GTDB): domain Bacteria; phylum Pseudomonadota; class Alphaproteobacteria; order Rhizobiales; family Xanthobacteraceae; genus Bradyrhizobium; species Bradyrhizobium altum. The sequence continues at coordinate 17,255 of NZ_JACMYP010000175.1, forward strand.
TTTTTCGGCAAGCATGGGGGCGTTCCTCCATGGTGACTGCCTGTCATGATTACTTCATATTCTGGTCACGCTGTGTGAAGTAGGTCACACCGTTCCAAGCAATCCCGCTCCCTTGATAGTGGGCTTGATTCAGATTTGGATTGGACGCCAGGCGCGCGCCTTCATCAGCGCTGCGCAGAATATCCGGTAGCGGTGGCAGTTGGAGACGGGACTCAGGATTCGGAGCTATGACGGAATTGTCTTGAACCTTCTCCCGTCGCCTGTGACTGACCACACGCCCAATTAATAGCAAGTATATTCGTGCTGGCTGGCTGTTGCGACGCAGTAGCCATAACTGGCGCGGTACGGGTAACCGTAGCCATAGGGGTAGCCGTAGCCATAACCGTAGTCGTAACCATATCCGTACGGGGAGCTGTATCCGTAGGGGTAACCGTAGGCACCATTGCACCCGCCAAACCGAGCCCTATCCCAAGTCCAATGGCAGCAGCTCTAAATCCGCCTCTGTGCCGACCACCGCCGCGCCAGCCGCCGCCAAATCCGCCGTGGAAACCGCCGCCATGAAAGCCGCCGCCGAAGCCTCCGCGCGCAGAAGCAATAGTCGGTGCAAATGCCAAGGCGATAACCGCGATCACGGTGATTATGATTTTCCTAAGCATCTGACTCTCCCAGCTTTTAGAAAGTCGCCCGATTTGGAAAACACCTCACGTCCGTTTTAGTTGCTGCTTAGCCGGAGACGCCCTTGGCGAAGTCGACCACCTCGCCCCAGTCGAGCCGGGTGTCGACCCAACCGACCTTGCCGCAGAAGGTGCACTTCAGGTGAGCCGAGATCTCTGACCAGTCCCAGTCCGGCAGATCGGCAAGCTTCAGCCGGCCATTGTGCTGCTGACATTCGACGCAGAACACCAGCACCGTCTTGAATTGCCCAGAATAAGGCTAAGCCATTGGTTTGACAGACGGACTTCTTTGCTCCCGCCTCCAGCTTAGTGGGGATTCAGAATGGCGGCCTCGGCGGTGACGCACCGGCTTCTTGCTGCGACCGCCATTGCGCAGCAAGGCGCGAGCAGGTGTCACGAAATGCTGCGCAGTAAGTCACTGTGAATCAAGCCTGATGCCTCGCCGGCTCACCCGGTAAGGGCGAGCCAGGTTATTGCGCGGTTCACGCCAGCGGGTTTTTCCTTGCGGCGTGATGCGCTGTCCTTCTAGGTTGCCGTCATTGCTTCAAAGGGGAGATTGCGACGTGGCGACAGGCACTGTGAAATGGTTCAATCCATCGAATGGATTTGGGTTCATCCAACCTGACAGCGGCGGCAAGGACGTATTCGTGCACATCTCGGCAGTGGAAAAAGCCGGTCTGAGCACCCTCAATGAAGGTGCAAAAGTAAGCTATGAAGAGAGGGAAAACCGCGGCAAGACATCCGCCGAAAATCTGAGGGTAGGCTAGCGAGCTTCGGAGTCGATTGCCCGCCGGTTTCAAGTCCGGCGGGTCTTCCTATTTGTGGAGGTCCTTAAAGTCACCAGCGGCGATACGCGCGATGGTAACCGTAACCTCGATGCACGCTATAACCATATCGACGGACACCATACCCGCGATAGCCGTAACCATAACGGCGATAGACGGGGGCCGTGCGGACACAGCCCCTAGCGCCGCAGACCACGGCAACGTTCTCGACGTTTGAAGCGGAAGAAAGTGGGGCGAGCGGCATTGCCGGTGCACTGCCTGCCGCAGCGAGGCTGCCGAGGGCAGCAAGTCCAACCAGTGCAAATCTAAGCTTCATTGTTTCCTCCTACGGCAATCTGAACGTCGCACACAGTAGGAAGTTCAATGTGAACACGGGATGAGCGGAGTAGATGTCAGCGCTATCTCGCGCTTGCCCGAGAAGTCCCAAGAAAAGACGCCGCCGGTCTCACAAATACACGCCCGGCGGCGTTTTCTTCCTGAACTGGGACACTGAAATCCCCAGCACAGCCTAAACTGCAGGGCCGATGCCAAAGGCCGATGGCCAATCCCGCAGGTTCACGCTCCGGCGGATTTTCCTTGCGGGAGCTAAGAAATGGGCGACTTCGGCGTCTGCCGCGCTGCTTCGCCAACCACCGATTGACCACCGAAACTCCGTGAACAAACGCCGTTAAAGGTGGTCAATGACGGGCAAACTTCTGTCCAGGCGCATAGCCTGAGGCGCCGGGGCTGCCCTTCTTGAAGCCCCTGTCCTGCATCTTTTGCCCCGGAGATTTGTTCGAGACGCCTTGCGCGAAAACGGCGGTGCTCGAAGCCATAAGGCATGCTGCAGAAAGTGCGATGATTGTGCGCTTCATTTTGCCCGCCAACCACCACTCGATCCCACAGACGTTCCATGATGCCGTTCAACAGGTCCGCGTCGACGCACCGCAGTACGCAT
>NZ_JACMYP010000176.1 GCF_020889705.1 Bradyrhizobium altum
CGCCGCCAAGCTCGCCACCATCCGCGCCCGCACCGACGCGCTGACCGGCCGCAGCAGCGATGCACAGAGCACCGCGACGACGTTCTCGGAGGCCGCCGACCGCTTCACCCATTCCGCCGAAGGCATCGGCGCGCAGGTGCGCAGCGCGAGCCAGCTCGCCGACGACGCCGCGGCGGCGGCGCGCGAGGCCACCGCCAATGTCGATCGCTTGCGCGAATCCTCGGCGGCGATCGGCAATGTCGTCAATCTGATCGCGCAGATCGCGCGGCAGACCACGCTGCTTGCGCTCAACTCGACCATCGAGGCGGCGCGCGCCGGCGCGGCTGGCAAGGGCTTTGCGGTGGTCGCCACCGAAGTCAAGGCGCTGGCAGTGCAGACCCAGAACGCAACCGAAGAGATCACACGCAAGATCGAGGCGTTGCAGAAGGACGCCACCGGATCGGCGGACGCCGTCCACCGCATCTCGCAGGCGATCGAAAAGATCCGGCCGGTGTTCGAGAACGTCAATGGCGCGGTCGCCGAGCAGAACCAGATCACCGGTGAGATGGGCCAGAACGCGGCCTCCGCATCGCACTTCATCGTCTCGGTCGGCACCAGCGCCGGCGAGATCGATTCGGCAACGCGCGAAGCTGCCGCGCATGGCGACAACGTCGCCAAGGCCGGCAAGGCGGTGACCGGCTTCGCCCAGAAGCTGAAGGCGCGCTGCGCGGTGCTGCTGCGCCAGGACGAGCGCGGCGATCCGCGCAAGAACGAGCGCCTGCCCTGCAGTCTCACAATCGAGATCACGACCGCGCGCGGCATGATCACCGCGCCGGTCTATGAGATCGCGATGGACGGCATCCTGATCGGCGGGCCGGATGCCGAGAGGCTGCCGGCCCATGAGACCCTGACCGCGACCTTGCAGGACGTCGGCGCCTGCCGGATCAGGATCGGCGACCGCTCCAAGGCAGGCAGCCGGGCGCGCTTCGAGGCGGCGTCCGCCGCGCTGCGCGAGAAGATCGAAGACCGGATGTGGGCGATTCACGAGGAGAACGCCGAACTCGTCACCCGCGCGATGGAAGCGGGTCGCACGCTGAGCAAGCTCTTCGAGGACGGACTGGCAAGCGGCGCGATCACGATCGCTGACATGTTCGACACCGACTATGTCGAGATACCGAGCACCAACCCGGTGCAGTATCGCACCAAAATGCTGGATTGGGCGGATCGCTCGCTGCCCGCTATGCTCGAGGCGTTCCTCGCCAAGGACAAGCGCCTGGCGTTCTGCGCGACGGTCGACCGGAACGGCTATCTGCCGGTCCACAACAAGATCTACTCGCAGCCGCAGCGGCCGGGCGATGTGGCCTACAACACCGCCAATTGCCGCAATCGGCGTATCTTCAACGATCCCGCGGGCCTCGCCGCCGCGCACAATGAGCGCGCCTATCTGGTTCAAAGCTACGCGCGCGACATGGGCAACGGCACCACCGTGATGATGCGCGAGATCGACGTGCCGATCCGTGTGCGCGGCCGGCACTGGGGCGCCTTCCGCACCGCCTACAAGCTTTGAACGCTCAGGTAGCCCGGATGCAGCGAAGCGTAATCCGGGACCAGTGCGCCCGCGGACGAGAACCCCGGATTGCGCTTCGCTCCATCCGGGCTACGCGACGACACGCACTGCGCTGCATCCGGGCCACGCAGTTCACGCTCAGGCAAGACCGGCGGACCGAATCAAGCTTTAGACTGGAATGGGGAATGCTGCGGCGGTGCGACGGGCTGCTGTAACGGAGGAAACGCGACATGTCGGCGGCGCAGCTTGCAGTGCTGGATACGTCATCGAACCGGACGCTGATCGACCAGCTCGCCGACCGCATCGGCGGCCTCGGGGTCGAGCTTGCCGACATCGCCGGCAACGTCCAGGAGGTCGCGAGCCGCGTCAGCAGCCAGTCGGAGCGGTTCCATCATTTGCAGGAGACCGCCGAGATCATGGTCTCGGCCAATCACGACATCGCCAACGCATCGCAGGCGGTGCAAACGACCGCATCCGCCGCGGTCGGCCGGATCGCGGAATCGCGCAACGTCGTCGAGACGGCGGTCAGCCATATCGCGGAACTCGTCGCGGCGGTCGGACGGATCGAGGCGCGGCTCGCCGCGGTCGGCTCCGCGCTGACCCAGGTCGCCAAGGTCTCCGGTTCGATCGAGGCTATCGCCAAGCAGACCAATCTGCTGGCGCTCAACGCCACGATCGAGGCCGCGCGCGCCGGCAATGCCGGCCGGGGCTTTGCAGTGGTCGCGAGCGAAGTGAAGAACCTTGCCGAGGCGACCCGCCAAGCGACCCATCAGATTTCCGACACCGTGCGCGATCTCGACGGCCAGATCGGCAGCCTGATCGGCGAGAGCAGCGACGCCTCGCTGCGCGCCAAGAGCGCCGGCGAAGGCGCCCGGCAGATATCGGGCATCATCATGCGCGTGCAGGAGGGCTTCTCATCGGTCGGCGCCGAGATCGGCAGCGTGGCGCGCGCCGCGACCTCCAATCTCGGTCATTGCGACACCGTGATCGCGGAGCTGAACGAGCTCGCCAAGGGCGTCGATCTCTCCTCGCGCGACCTCAAGTACGCCGACGGCCGCGTCGCGAAGCTGCTCGAGCTGTCAGAGAGCCTGATCGTGACGATCGCCGACAGCGGCGTCGAAACCAGCGATGCGCCGCTGATCCGCGTCGCGATCGACACCGCGAAACAGATCTCGGAGCTGTTCGAGAAGGCCATCGCGCGCGGCGAGATCACGCTCGCGCAGTTGATGGACGAGAAGTACCGCGAGATCGCGGGCACCAATCCGAAGCAGTATCTGACCGACTATGTCAGCTTCACCGACCGCGTGCTGCCGGCAATCCAGGATCCGATCCAGAAGACCGACCCGCGCATCGTGTTCTGCGTCGCCTGGGCGCGAGGCGGCATCTGCCGACCCACAATCCGAACTACCGGCAGCCGCAGGGGCCGGACCCGGTGTGGAATAACGCCAATTGCCGCAACCGCCGGCTGTTCAACGACCGCGCGGTGAGCAAGGTCGCAGCCAACACCAAGCCGTTCCTGCTGCAGACCTACCGCCGCGACATGGGCGGCGGCAATTTCGTGCTGATGAAGGATGTGTCATCGCCGATCGTCGTGAACGGCCGCCACTGGGGCGCGTTCCGGATGGGCTTCCGGCAGAGTTAGAGTCCGTCCTACTCGATGACGCGATCGGCCCTCATCAGCAAGGACGGCGAGATCGCGATATCCAGCGCCTTCGCCGTGCGCATGTTGATGACGAATTCAAACGTGGTTGGCTGTTCGATCGGCAGATCGGCCGGCCTCGCGCCCTTGAAAACACGATCGACATAATAGGCGAGACGCCGATAGGAATCGGCGACCTTCGGTCCATAGGTAAAGAGCGCCCCACTTTGAGCGAAAATCGGCCATCCAGATATGGCCGGGATATGCTTGCTCATCGCGAAATCAATGATCGCCTGCCGGTTCTGGACCGCGAAGCCGTCGGCGAGAATCGAGACTGCCTGCGGAGGATCGTCGGCCATCGCCGCCAGCGCGGCCGCGAGCTTTTCCCGCGTTTCGGTCGGGAAGTAGTCGATCGTGAGTCCGAGTTGGCGTCCCGTCTCTTCGGAAGCGCCGCGCTCGAGATGCGCGCCGGGATGCTCGGGGTTGCCAATAAACGCGACACGACGAAGCTTCGGCATCATATCCTTGAGGAGGTCGAGGCGTTTCCCCATGAGTTCGATCGCCATCAAGGTGAGACCGGATTTGTTGCCGCGCGGCTTTGCGAGACTGTCTGCAAAGCCGGAAGAAACGGGATCCGCGCTGATCACGAAGACAACGGGCAGATCGAGCGGAGGAAGCTCGAAGGCAGCCGTGCCTTGAGCCACGATCAAGTCGACCTGCAGCCGCACCAGCTCGCGGACGAGTTCCGGCACGCGGCCGTCGATGCCCTCGCCATAGCGGTACTCGATCGCAAGGTTTCGGCCTTCGGTGTAGCCGCGCTCACTGAGACCCTGGCGGAATGCCTCGACATAGGGCGCGAGACTCGCCGCCGTCTGTGCGGTCACCCAGCCGATGCGACGGATTTTCTCCGTGGATTGCGCCACCAGCGACTGCGGCACGAACGTCGCCGCCAGTGTTGAAGCAAGGAACGCGCGTCGATGCATGTCGCGCCTCCTCCCAAACGGACGTGGTGATACAAATTTGTCTTTGCGCGTCCTGAAAGGTTCACCCGGCCTGGGCGGCCGCCGGATTGCCGAGCCTGCCTTGGGCTCGATGGCGTGGTAGTGTCGGGCAAGAAGTGGTGCTTTCAAAAGGTACTCCACGTGCCGAAGCCGCACCGAACGCTTTTTGTCAAATATTTCTTCACGCTGTTCATTGCCGTGGTCTTGCCCTTGGCATTGGGAGCGATCGGGGAAGCCTGGTTTGGCTATCGCGAGCAGCGCGTTCATCTCACCGAACTCCTCAGGTCCGAATCCCGATCGGCCGCCGACCGGATTCAGAGCTTTACCGACGGCATTCGCGACCAGCTCGGATGGCTCGTGCAGTTTCCCTGGACGGACGGCCAGGACGAACAGCACAAGCTTGATGCTCAGCGCCTTTTGCGGCAGGTGCCGGCGATCTCCTCCGTTTCGCTGTTCGATGGAGCGGGCGTCCAGCACGCGATGGTATCCCGATTGGCGATCAACCGCGTTGGCGAAGACACGAACTCTCCGAGCGACCCGGTCGTGGACAAACTGCGCACGGGCGCCTCCAAGGTGTGGTACGGCCCCGTCAGATATCAGCGCGGCTCGGAGCCGCACATGACGATCGCGGTGAGCGGAAACCGGGACGCGACCGGCTTCGCCGTCGCCGATGTCAACCTGAAGCTGATCTGGGATGTGGTCACGGCCATCAAGATCGGCGAGACCGGAGAAGCGTTCGTCGTGGACGACACCGGCCGGCTGGTGGCTCACCCCGACATAAGCCTTGTGCTGCGCGGTGATGCGACGGCCGAAGCGTTCAATCGTCTCCGGCGCGATATCGTCAGATCAAGCGACTCCGCCACCGAAACGAAAGATATCGAGGGTCGCCCCGTCGTTGCCCTCGCGGCGGAAATCCCAAGTCTCAAATGGACCGTGATTGTCCAGCAACCGGCTGCGGAAGCATTTGCTCCCATCCGCGCCTCGCTGTGGCGTTCGCTCCTGTTGGTGGCGATCGGCACCTTGCTTGCCATCGTCCTGGCCTATTGGCTCGCAGGACGGATGTCGGGCCCGATTCGGCTGCTCGAAGACGGTGCACAGCGGGTCGGAGCCGGTCAATTCGATCACCGCGTGACGATCTCGACGGGCGACGAGATCGAGCGATTGGCAACTCGCTTCAACGAAATGGCAAGAGAGCTTGGCCTTTCGAAGGAGAAATCTGATCGCATCAATCGCTTGAAGCGCTTCCTCGCCCCGCAGATTGCCGAGCTTGTCGAGAGTGCCGGCGACGATACCGTGCTCGAGGGGCAGCGGCGGGAGGTGGTGGCTGTTTTTGTCGACTTGCGCGATTTCACGTCGTTTTCGAATCGCAACGAGCCCGAGGTCGTGATGGGCTTGCTCGACGAATATCACACGGCCGTCGGAACAATCATCGTCCGCCACGGAGCGACGTTGACGAATTTTGCCGGCGACGGGCTGATGCTGTTGATCAACGCTCCGGTACGTTGCCCGGATCCCGCGCTTGCGGCGCTCAACCTCGCGATTGAGATGCGATCGGCGGTACAAGGCCTCGCGGCCGGGTGGCGCAAGCGTAGCTATGGGATTGGCCTGGGAATCGGACTTGCCATGGGCCCGGCGACCGTGGGGCGTATTGGATACGAAGGCCAGTTTGCCTACACGGCAATAGGGAACGCCGTGAACCTGGCTGCTCGACTGTGCTCTGCCGCAATCGACGGCCAGATACTTGTCGATCAGGCCATCGCCGCAGCGGTCGATGGACGGTTACCTCTACAGGCCCTCGGAGCCATCGCGATCAAGGGATACGATCAACAAGTACCGGTTTTTGCGGTTGCTCCCGACGCCGCAGCCATAGCGACCATAGGAAGTCGCGGCTCCGCCTCCACGCGCTAGCGGTTCACCCAGAACCCCGGCACAGCGGGCTCGAGCCGCCCGCCGGCGCGCACCGGCGCGACCTTCACGGCAAGCCCGGTCGCATCGTCGGTCTCGACCGCGACGCCGCTCAGCGTCGCAACGCCTCCGGCCGGCTCGAAACGGCCGGATGGAATGCCGGTGAGGAACCGCTGCAGCGGCTCCTCCTTCTGCATGCCGATCACCGAATCATAGTCGCCGGTCATCCCTGCATCGCTCATATAGGCGGTGCCGCCCGGCAGCACCTGATGATCGGCGGTCGGCACATGGGTGTGGGTCCCGACCACGAGGCTGACGCGGCCGTCGCAGAAGAAGCCGACACCCTGCTTCTCGCTGGTGGCCTCGGCATGGAAATCGAGCACGATGGCGTCACAGCCCTCCCGCAACGGGCAGGCCTCGAGCTCGCGCTCGATCGCGCTGAACGGATCGTTCGAGGACGGCTCCATGAAGACGCGGCCGATCGCGTTGATGATCAGCGCACGCTTGCCGCTCTTGGTGTCGACCAGCGTGGCGCCGCGGCCCGGCGAATGACGCGGGAAGTTCAGCGGCCGGATCAAGCGCGGCGCGCGCTCGATGAAGACCAGCGCCTCCTTCTGATTCCAGGCGTGATTGCCGAGCGTGATCGCATCGGCGCCGGCATCGAGCAGCTCCTGATAGATCGCCTCGGTGATACCGAAGCCGCCGGCGGCGTTCTCGCCGTTGACGACGACGAGATCGAGCGACCAGTCCTTGATCATGCCGGGAAGATGGTCTGATATGGCGGTGCGGCCGGTCCTGCCGACGACGTCACCAACGAAGAGAATACGCAAGGCTAGCTACTCCGGAAATCGAACGTCTTGCGCTCCGTTAGCACATAATCGAGCGGGACGTCGTGCGACAGCGCCGGAATGGCCTTGGTTTCCTGTGCAGCAAAGGCGATCCCCACCCCGATCACATGCTTGGCCTTGCGCAAATGTGCAAAGGTATAGTCGTAATAGCCGGCGCCATAGCCGATGCGGTGGCCGAGCCGGTCGAATGCCGCGAGCGGCACCAGCATCACGTCGGGATGCACCTCGGCCGCGGCCGGCGACGGCTCGGGAATGCCGAGCGGCCCGAGCATCAGCCGGTCCTGCGGCGACCAGCTGCGGAAGGTCAGCGACTGGCCGCGCGCATTGATGCAGGGCAGCGCAAGCCGCGCCCCCTTTTCGGCAAGCTTCTTCATCAGCGGGGCCGGATCGAGCTCGCTGCGGATCGGCGCATAGCCCGAGACGATCATGCCTTGCGTGATCTCGAACGGCGCGCCGCGCTTGGCGAGCGCTTCGGCAGCGGCCGCGCGCTGCTCGTCGCTCAGCGCGTCGCGCTTGGCGAGAGCAAGCGCCCGAAGCTCGGCCTTCGATGGAGCTGCGTGCATGATCCATCTTCCGCTGTCATCGTCCGCAAAACGCGAACGAGCCGGCACTCAGAAACGCTAGCATTCGTTTGACCAGGCCGCGGCGCACTGGACACCCCGCGAGGAGCCTGCCAGCGGGCGAGCCGATGACGAGACCCATTGCGGGGAAACTGCAAAGCAATCGAACCGCCGCAGCGCGACGACAAGGCAACAGCAAAAATCAGTGCGAAGCCGCAGAGGCCGTTGGAGCGCTCGATCCCGGAGTTCCCTACGAAAGTAGGTGGGCACCATATGTCCGGGTCCACGGACCCGGCCAGGGACAGTTCCCTAAAGGATCGATAAGGCCCCGGGGATATATGGCTCCTGACGCACGACGCAGCTTCGCAGGGCCAATGTAGCGACGAAGTTGCGGTTCCGCCAGCGGCAAGGGGCGACTTCCGCAAACAAGGGGCGGACTTCCGCAAATCAGGCGCCGGCGCCGTGCTCGGCTTCCGGCGGAGTGCAAAACATCCGGTGCCTGGTGCGCGCTCCGTCGCGGCGCCAGAGGAAGCGGGCGCCCCGCCGCCTGATCGCCGACCGAGCTGGCCCTTCAATCAGCCTCTGCCGCTCAGCCGTGCAACCATGTTCTTGGTGTAGTGCGCCAGCAGAACCGGCGCGTTGTTGCCAAGCACGTCGATCCGTCCCCCGTGTTTGAGCACCAGCAACCCGACCAGATGCGTGATGAGCGCGGTGGCCTCGATGCGGACCATCGGCAGAAACGGCTTCGCCGTAGCCTTGCGGACCTGCTCCGCGAGCAGAGCGAGCAGAGCGTCCAGTTGCCCCTTGAGGGCCTCATCCAATCCGGACCCGAGCTTCTTCTTGCGCTCCCCGTTGAACAATACGAGCGACAGCGTCAGCTCGGACGGATGCGCGTCGTAATATTTGTATATTGCAAGCGTCCCGCGTCGAAGGGACTTCGTCGGAACAGCGATGCCGTCCATCGCAGCCCTGACTTCTTCAGTGACTGCCGACAGCGATTCACCCAGCACCGCCGCGAATACTTCCTCCTTCGATCGAAACAGCGGGTAGATCGCGCCTGTCGTGCACCCGGCCATTTGCGCGATCGCCCTGATCGACGCGCCTTCGAGGCCGCTGGCCTCAAATACACGACGCGCGGCGTCAACGATCACGCGACGACGATGAAGGTCGAGGGTCTCCTGATAGGTTTGCGCAGCGGCAGACATTGACTCCTTGCCAAATCTGTAACATCGTTCTTGAACGATAACACTGTTATTTAGCTTGGGCAAGCGCAGGTTGGCGCCGCGGCCCCAACGACTTCCAACGCCGGACGCAGTTCAGAATCTCTCCCGGAGAGCACCATGCGTGAACACGAAACGGCACGCTCCATTGAGCCTCTGCTGGATGCCGAGCAAGTGCGGCGGGCGATCATCCGAAACCTGCCGAGCATCGATCACCACGGCGAGGTCGTCGAGAACGTCGGACCGAACGCGATCCGCGTCCGGCTTCCGTATCAGCAGGCGTTCATGGGAGCCGAGTTGTGGCAAGACGGCAGCGGCGGCGTGTTTTCGGGACCGACGGTGATGGGTCTTGCCGACACCACGATGTACGGCTGCGTCCTGGCGGCCCTCGGAGCCAACGTGATCCCGGTGATGGCAGGCTTCAACATCACCTTCCTGCGGCCAGCCAGGGCTTCGGATCTGATCGCGGAGGCGCGCATCGTGCGCCGCGGCCGCCGCCTGCATTATCTCGAATGCTGGCTGACGTCCGACGGCGAACCAGACCCTTGCGCCCATATCACGTCGACTTATCGGGTCGCGGTGCGGCCGGAGCGCTAAAGCGCGATGAGATCAGGTTGAATCGTCATCGCGCTTTAGCTTCTTGTTTGAGCATGATCTTTTCGGAAAACCGCTTCACACTTTTCCGGATCATACTTTAGCGCGCCATGCGCCACTCATTCGATCCGGCGGACGATCGTCGGCAGATGCAGGCAAATAGATCACATCCGGCGGCGTCCGATCATTTCAGTCCGGCCCGCCAGTGAGCTGTCGCGAACTTCAGCCGATCGCGATGCCGCCGCCGATGGTGCGGTTGAGCACCTGCGTGGTGCGCTCGATCCGCTCGGCGGCGGCGTTGAGCGCATTGGAGACCGCGGTCTGGGTCGCGCGGGCGCGGTCGGTGGCGGCTGTGCGGGCATTGCGTAGCTGCTCGACCTCTTCCTCGAGGCTGCGGATGCGCGCGCCCGCATCGACCAGCTCGTCGCAGGCGGTGAGCGCCGCCATCACGGTGAGCCGCGCATCGCCGATCTCGCCGAACTTGCCGCGCAGCGATTCGACGCGCTGCTGGAGATTTTCCGCGAGCTTCAGGAGCCGCACCTCCTGGCCCTCCTCGCAGGCCATCCGGTATTGCCGGCCGTTGATGGTGACGTTGATGTGGCTCATCTGCCTTCTCCGCCCTCGAGCACGGCGCGAATGGTGCCGATCGCCGCATCGAGCTTTTCCGCGATGTCGCGATTGACGCGCTCAAGCTTGCGCGTCTTCACCAGCGATCCGTCGAGCTCGTCGGCGAGCCTGGAGCGATCGGCGCCGAGCGCCTGGATCCGGCTCGCCAATTCGTTTTCGTCGCGGTCGGCCTCGCGGCGCCGCTCCACCGAGCTCTCCAGCGCATCGAGCGCTGCCATCAGCCGCCTTGTCGCAGCATCGATATCGGCGAGCGGTGCCTCGGTATTGCCAGAGCCGTTGGCGAGACGATCACTCATGACACGCGGTGTGGACCCTTCAAATTGGCTAGCTGGGGTAGCCTGGTGGAAACAGGCCTGCCGCACGGCAAAACTGGCGGTTCGGCAAGCGGTTAGCGGACGAAATTTACGTGGCAAGCGAGCCGAGCGCAACGGCGGCGCCAAACTATGCACCGTTCAATGAAATTGGGCCATTTTGAGCAACTTTTCCCCGTTTTGGGGCGTTTCATCGCCTTGGACTTGCGGAATTGAGGTGCTAATCCACCCTCCAACCCGTAAGGCCATCCACGCGCGTATCGCGGCTGACCGCCCCGATGCGTCCAGCAATCAGCTCCTCATTCCAGGCGGACTTTTCATCATGACGCAGGTCGATCACACCCGTATGGCCAATGCGATCCGTGGCCTTGCCATGGACGCCGTCGAGAAGGCGAATTCCGGCCATCCCGGCCTGCCGATGGGCGCCGCCGACATCGCGACCGTCCTGTTCACCCAGTTCCTGAAATTCGACGCCGCCGACACGGCATGGCCCGATCGCGACCGCTTCGTGCTGTCGGCCGGCCACGGCTCGATGCTGCTCTATGCGTTGCTGTACCTCACCGGCAACAAGGACATGACGCTCGACCAGCTCAAGCATTTCCGCCAGCTCGGATCGCTGACGCCGGGACACCCCGAGAATTTCCACACCAAGGGTATCGAGACCACCACCGGTCCGCTCGGCCAGGGCATTGCCACTGCGGTCGGCATGGCGCTCGCCGAGAAGATGCTCGCCGCAGAGTTCGGCAAGAAGATCGTCAGCCACCACACCTATGTGCTCGCCTCCGACGGCGACCTGATGGAAGGCATCTCGCAGGAAGCAATCGCGCTCGCCGGTCACTGGCGCCTCAACAAGATGATCGTGCTGTACGACGACAACGGCATCTCGATCGACGGTCCGACCTCGATCTCCGATTCCGTCGACCAGGTGAAGCGCTTCAAGTCCGCGGGCTGGGCCGCCGAATTGATCGACGGCCATGATCAGCAGGCGATTGCCGCCGCGATCACCCGCGCTCAGAAATCCAGCAAGCCTTCGATGATCGCCTGCAAGACCACGATCGGTTCGGCGCGCCGACCAGGGCCGGCACGGCGAAAGCGCATGGCGAGGCGCTCGGCGCCGCCGAGCTCAAGGGTGCCAAGGAGAAGCTCGGCATTTCGCTCGAGCCGTTCTCGGTGCCCGACGACGTGCTGAAGGCCTGGCGTGAGGCGGGCGCCCGCGGCGCCGCCGAGCACAAGGCCTGGGACGAGCAGTTCGCGCAGCTCGGCAACCGCAAGCGCGCCGAGTTCGAGCGCCGCCTGCGTCACGAGCGGCCGCAGTCGCTCGCCAAGGGGCTGCGCGCCTTCAAGAAGGGCCTGTTGGAGAATCCGCTCAACGTCGCGACCCGCAAATCGTCGGAAGCCGCGATCGAGGTGATCGCCGCCGCAATGCCGATGGAGTTCGTCGCCGGCTCCGCCGACCTCACCGGCTCCAACAACAACAAGGCGAAGTCGGCAGTGGCGTTCGCCGCCAAGACGCCGAAGGGCCGCTTCATCCATTACGGCATCCGCGAACACGGCATGGCGGCGTGCCTCAACGGCATCTTCCTGCATGGCGGCTTCGCGCCGAACGGCGCCACCTTCCTGGTGTTCACCGACTATGCGCGCGGTGCGATGCGGCTATCGGCGCTGATGGGCGCCGGCGTGGTCTATGTGATGACCCACGATTCGATCGGTCTTGGCGAGGACGGTCCGACGCACCAGCCGGTCGAGCATCTCTCGGCGCTGCGCGCGATGCCCAACATGCGCGTATTCCGGCCCTGCGACGCGGTCGAGACCGCCGAGTGCTGGGAACTGGCGCTCAACCGGATCGACGGGCCGACGGTGCTGGCGCTGACCCGCCAGAACCTGCCGCAGCTCCGCACCACGGCGCCGAACGACAATCCGTGCAGCCACGGCGCCTACGAGCTGGTCGCGGCGCAGGGTGACGCAAAAGTGTCATTGTTCGCCTCCGGTTCCGAGGTCCAGATCGCGGTCGAGGCGCAGAAGCAGCTCGCCGGGCGCGGCATCGCGACGCGGGTGGTCTCGGTCCCGTCGCTGGAATTGCTGCTGGCGCAACCCGCCGAGCGGCAAAATGCCGTTATCGGCAACGCCCCGGTCAAGATCGCGATCGAGGCTGCGGTCCGCTGGGGCTGGGATGCCGTGATCGGCCGCGACGGTGAATTCGTCGGCATGCACGGTTTCGGTGCCAGTGCCCCGGCGAAGGACCTTTTCCCGCATTTCGGCATTACTGCGGAGGCCGTCGTTAACGCTGCCCTGAAGCGCGTCTGACGCTGGCCTGACACCGCCGGTCAAAGGTTGAGCTTGCCGCGAAAAAGGATTACCAAAGCTCCATCTTTTCCGCTCGCGTCCGGCTGAACCGGGCGTTCCGCCGTAAAACCCTCGTGGGACACCTCCCGCGGGGCCGGCAGTAGCTTTTAGAGGAGACACAGCATGGCAATCCGCGTCGCGATCAACGGGTTTGGGCGTATCGGCCGCAATGTGTTGCGCGCCATCGCCGAGTCCGGCCGCAAGGACATCGAGGTGGTTGGCATCAACGACCTCGGCCCGGTCGAGACCAACGCGCACCTGCTGCGCTTCGATTCCGTGCATGGCCGCTTTCCGGGCACCGTGACCGTCGACGGCGACTCGATCAGCGTCGGCGACAACAAGATCAAGGTCTCGGCCGAGCGCGATCCGTCCAAGCTGCCGTGGAAGGCCCTCGGCGTCGACATCGCGCTGGAATGCACCGGCATCTTCACCGCCAAGGACAAGGCCTCTGCGCACCTCACCGCCGGCGCCAAGCGCGTGCTGGTCTCGGCTCCCGCGGACGGCGCCGATGCGACGATCGTCTACGGCGTCAACCACGACACGCTGAACAAGGATCAGCTCGTCATCTCCAACGGCTCCTGCACCACCAACTGCCTCGCGCCGGTTGCCAAGGTGTTGAACGAGACGGTCGGCATCGAGACCGGCTTCATGACCACGATCCACGCCTATACCGGCGACCAGCCGACGCTGGACACCCTGCACAAGGATCTCTATCGCGGTCGCGCCGCGGCGATGTCGATGATCCCGACCTCGACCGGTGCCGCGAAAGCCATCGGCCTGGTGCTGCCGGAACTGAAGGGCAAGCTCGACGGCGTCTCGATCCGCGTGCCGACCCCGAACGTCTCGGTGATCGATCTGAAGATCGTCGCAAAGCGCTCAACCGATGCCAAGGAAATCAACGAGGCGATGAAGCGCGCCTCCGAGCAGCAGCTCAAGGGCATTCTGGGCTTTACCACCGCGCCGAACGTCTCGATCGATTTCAACCACGATCCGCACTCGGCCACCTTCCACATGGACCAGACCAAGGTGCAGAACGGCACGCTGGTGCGCGTGATGGCTTGGTACGACAATGAGTGGGGCTTCTCGAACCGCATGGCGGACACCGCCGTGGCGATCGGCAAGCTGATCTAAATTCGACTGTTCGTGATGCCCGGCCGAGCGCCGGGCATCTGCGTGTTTGCCCCCGTATTCGCGACCTCAACGGCCGCGACATCGGCAAGCGAAAGCGACGCCGTCCGCTGGATGGCTGTGTCCGGCCGCACAGGAAACGCCCATGACCAAATCGTTCCGCACCCTCGACGACGTCAACGTGAAGGGCAAGCGCGTGCTGCTGCGCGTCGACCTCAACGTTCCCATGGAAGGCGGCCGCGTCACCGACGCCACGCGGCTCGAGCGCGTTGCCCCCACCATCACCGAGATCTCCGACAAGGGCGGCAAGGTGATCCTGCTCGCCCATTTCGGCCGGCCCAATGGCCGCGATCCCAAGGACTCGCTGAAGCCGGTCGCTGAAGCGCTATCGAAGGTGATCAAGCGCCCGGTCGCCTTCGCCGAGGATTGCATCGGCGAGCCCGCGGCCAAGGCGGTTGCGGCCCTCAACGACGGCGACATCCTCTGCCTCGAGAACACCCGCTTCCACAAGGAAGAGGAAAAGAACGACCCCGGCTTCGTCGCGGAGCTCACCAAGCTCGGCGACATCTGGGTCAACGACGCCTTCTCCGCCGCGCATCGCGCCCACGCCTCGACCGAAGGCCTCGGCCACAAGCTGCCGGCCTATGCCGGCCGCACCATGCAGGCCGAGCTCGACGCGCTCGGCAAGGCGCTGGAAGCACCGACCAAGCCCGTGATCGCGATCATCGGCGGCGCCAAGGTCTCGACCAAGATCGACCTGCTGGAAAACCTCGTGAACAAGGTCGACGCGCTGGTGATCGGCGGCGGCATGGCCAACACCTTCCTGCACGCGCAGGGCATCGGCGTCGGCAAGTCGCTCGCCGAAAAGGACCTCGCCGCGACCGCGCTGCGGATCATGGAGAAGGCCAACGCCGCCAATTGCGCGATCATCCTGCCCGTTGACGCCGTCGTCGCCAACCAGTTCGCCGCCAATGCGCCGTCGCACGCCTATGGCCTCGACGCGATCCCGGCCGACGGCATGATCCTGGACGTCGGCCCGCAATCGATCGCGCGCATCCATGCCGCGATCGACGATGCCGCGACGCTGGTCTGGAACGGACCGCTCGGCGCCTTCGAATTGACGCCGTTCGACCGCGGCACGGTGGTGTCGGCCAAGCATGCCGCCGAGCGCACCAGGGCCAAAAAGCTGATCTCGGTCGCCGGCGGCGGCGATACCGTCGCGGCGCTCAACCAGGCGGGCGTCGCCGGCGATTTTTCCTACGTCTCGACCGCGGGCGGCGCGTTTCTTGAATGGATGGAAGGCAAGCCGCTGCCGGGCGTCGAAGTGTTGAAAAACGGTTGATCCAGAGCATGATCCGGAAGTGTGAAGCGGTTTTCCGAAAAGATCATGCTCAAACAAAGAGCTAAAGGGCGATGACGATTCAACCTAATCTCATCGCGCCTCAAATCCGCGAACGCGCTTTACAGGGAGAAATGGAATGGCTCGCATAACATTGCGGCAACTGCTCGATCACGCGGCCGAGCACGATTACGGCGTACCTGCCTTCAACATCAACAACATGGAGCAGGCGCTGGCGATCATGGTCGCGGCCTCCGAGGTTGACGCGCCCGTCATCATCCAGGCCTCGCGCGGTGCGCGGTCCTACGCCAACGACGTCATGCTCAAGCACATGATGGACGCCGTCACCGAGATCTATCCGCAGATCCCGGTCTGCGTGCATCTCGACCATGGCAACGAGCCCGCCACCTGCATGACGGCGATCCAGGCCGGCTTCACCTCGGTCATGATGGACGGCTCGCTGAAGGCCGACGGCAAGACCCCCGGCGACTGGGACTACAATGTCGGCGTCACTAGGACCGTGACGGGTATGGCCCACCTCGGCGGCATCTCGGTGGAAGGCGAGCTCGGCGTGCTCGGCTCGCTCGAGACCGGCATGGGCGACAAGGAAGACGGCCACGGTGCCGAGGGCAAGCTGTCGCATGACCAGCTTCTGACCAATCCGGACGAGGCCGTGAAGTTCGTCAAGGAAACCAAGGTCGATGCGCTGGCGATCGCGATGGGCACCTCGCACGGTGCCTACAAGTTCACCCGCAAGCCCGACGGCGACATCCTCGCCATGAACGTGATCGAGGAGATTCATCGCAAGCTGCCGAACACGCATCTCGTGATGCACGGCTCCTCGTCGGTGCCGCAGGAGCTGCAGGAGATCATCAACGCCAATGGCGGCAAGATGAAGCCGACCTGGGGCGTGCCGGTCGCCGAGATTCAGCGCGGCATCAAGAACGGCGTGCGCAAGATCAACATCGACACCGACAACCGGATGGCGATGACCGGCCAGATCCGCAAGGTGCTGAAGGACAATCCGGAAGAGTTCGATCCGCGCAAGTACCTGAAGCCCGCGATGGAGGCGATGACCAAGCTGTGCAAGCAGCGCC
Source organism: Bradyrhizobium altum (assembly GCF_020889705.1). Taxonomy (GTDB): domain Bacteria; phylum Pseudomonadota; class Alphaproteobacteria; order Rhizobiales; family Xanthobacteraceae; genus Bradyrhizobium; species Bradyrhizobium altum. The sequence goes on from NZ_JACMYP010000176.1 coordinate 16,159, forward strand.
TGCAGGAGTTCAACACCGCGGGCCAGGCCAGCAAGATCAAGAAGGTGCTGACCACGGCGGAAATGGCCAAGCGCTACGCTTCAGGCGCGCTCGACCCCAAGGTCGCCTGACAAGGTCGCCTGAGAGATCGCCTGACAACTTCTCGCCTGAATCATTAAGGCGGGACACCGGCTCTGACGCAGTTGGAAACGGTGTCCCGGGGCTTGATCGCCGGCTGCGACAAACATCGGCCGCGACGAACGTTTTCTAGGCATTTGCCCGAGAACCGCCTATTTTGGTTTGCAAAGGCAATGGCTCCGGAGGACGCCCCCGATGAACCTCGCTGACCTCAACAAAATTGCGCTCGCCATGGTCACCCCGGGCAAGGGCATCCTCGCCGCCGACGAATCCTCCGGCACCATCAAGAAGCGTTTCGACGCCATCAAGGTCGATTCGACCGAAGACAGTCGCCGCGACTACCGCGAGATGCTGTTCCGCTCGCAGGAGGCGATGAGCAAGTACATCTCCGGCGTCATCCTGTACGACGAGACGATCTGGCAGAATGCCAAGGACGGCACACCGCTGGTCAAGCTGATCGAACAGGCCGGCAGCATTCCCGGCATCAAGGTCGACGAGGGCACGCAGGCGCTGCCGAACTGCCCGGGCGAACTCGTCACCGTCGGCCTCGACAAGCTCGCCGAGCGCTTGAAGAAATATTACGAACGCGGTGCGCGCTTTGCGAAGTGGCGCGCCGTGATCGATATCGGGCCGCGAATCCCGACCCAGACCGCAGTCCGCGTCAATGCGCACGCGCTGGCGCGCTACGCAGCGCTGTGCCAGGCCGCGCAGATCGTCCCGATCGTCGAGCCGGAAGTGCTGATGGACGGCGATCACGACATCGACCGCTGCTATGAGGTGACGCAGCGCGTGCTGAACCGCACCTTCCAGGAATTGCGGGTGCAGCGCGTCGCGCTCGAAGGCATGATCCTGAAGCCCAACATGGCGATCTCGGGCAAGAAATGCCCGAAGCAGGCGTCGGTGCAGGAAGTCGCCGAGAAGACCATCCGCCTGCTCAAGAGCTGCGTGCCGGCCGCGGTGCCGGGCATCGCTTTCCTCTCCGGCGGACAGAGCGACCAAGAGGCGACCGCGCATCTCGACGCCATGAACAAGATCGGCCACCTGCCCTGGCGGCTCACCTTCTCCTATGGCCGTGCGCTGCAGGCGGCGCCGCAGAAGGCGTGGTCCGGCAAGCTCGACAATGTCCCGGCGGGCCAGCGCGCCTTCTCGCATCGCGCCCGGATGAACGGGCTGGCGAGCACCGGCAATTGGGAAGCCGGCCTCGAGAAACAGGCGGCATAGTTGGCGACCAAGCCCGTTCCGCCGCGGCCGGCGCCGCGCCTCTATCTGGCAACCCCGCCGGTCGACGAGCCGTTGCTGCTTGCGGCCGAGCTTGCCGATCTGCTTGCCGCGGCCGACGTCGCGGCTGTTCTGGTGCGGCTGCGCGAGACCGATCCGCGCAGCATGATCTCCACCATCAAGGCGCTGGCGCCTGCGATCCAGAACGCGGGCGCGGCACTGCTGATCGACGGCCACCCCGATATTGTGGCCCGCGCCGGCGCCGACGGCGCGCATCTGACCGGCCTCGCCGCGATGGAAGACGCGATGCCTTCGCTGAAACCCGACCGCATCGCCGGCGTCGGCGGGCTCGCGACGCGTCACGATTCCATGGCCGCGGGCGAAGCCGGTGCTGATTATGTGCTGTTCGGCGAGCCCGACGCCAACGGACAGCGGCCCTCGGCCGAGGCGATCGCCGAGCGGCTGGAATGGTGGGACGAATTGTTCGAGCCGCCCTGCGTCGGCTTTGCGACCTCGCGCGAGGAGGCCGAGGCGTTCGCCGCGGCCGGCGCGGATTTCGTGCTGGTCGGAGACCTCATCTGGTCCGATCCGCGCGGCGCCAAGGCCGCACTCGCCGAGATCGGCGCAGCGATTGCGCAGGCGCATGCCGGCACGTTGGGCCAGGCCAAGGCCGAGGGATGACGCCGGAATGAACCGCCTGCGTCCGATAGGTGTTGCGCTCGGCTGCATGATGCTGGCGAGCGGTGCGATGGCGCAGCTCTCGATCACGCCGCCGGCACAGACGCCGCCGCCCGCGAAGAAGGAGGCGCCGAAAGAGAAGCCGAAGGTGCATGCGCCCGCCGCGAAGAAGCCCGCGCCGAAGCCTGCCGCCGCGCCAACGGCCACCCCCACGCCCTCGCCGACCCCGACGCCGGACGATCCCAATGTCGATCTCGTCTACGGCGCCTATCAGCGCGGCATGTACAAGACCGCATTCGAGCTGGCGATGGTGCGCGCCCAGAACAGCAACGATGCCAAGGCCATGACGATGCTGGGCGAGCTCTATGCCAACGGGCTCGGCGTCAAGCGCGACTACGTCAAGGCGGACGACTGGTACAAGCGCGCATCCGATGCCGGCGACCGTGAGGCGATGTTCGCGCTCGCGATGATGCGGATCGCGGGCCGTGGCGGCACGGTGGACAAGGATTCCGCGGTCAAGCTGCTGGCCTCGTCGGCCAAGCTCGGCGAACCGAAGGCGGCCTATAATCTCGCGCTGCTCTATCTCGACGGCCAGACCCTGCCGCAGGACCTCAAGCGCTCCGCCGAGCTGTTGCGGATGGCCGCGGACGCCGGCAGCCCCGAGGCGCAATACGCGCTCGCGACCTTCTACAAGGAAGGCACCGGCGTGCCGAAGGACCTCGAAAAGGCGGCCCGCCTGCTGCAGGCCGCCTCGCTGGCCGACAACGTCGATGCCGAGGTCGAATATGCCATCGCACTCTACAACGGCGCCGGCACGCCGCGGAACGTGCCTGCGGCGGTGGCGCTGCTGCGCAAGGCGGCCCGGCAGAACAGCGCGATCGCGC
>NZ_JACMYP010000177.1 GCF_020889705.1 Bradyrhizobium altum
GTGCCGGCCGCGCCGCACGCGTGACCGCAAGCGCCGCCCCATCGCAACCCTCGTTCGAGGCGTTGATCGCGCGGATATCGGCGCTGCACCCGAAGCGCATCGATCTCAGCCTCGATCGCATGCGCGGCCTGATGGAGCGGCTCGATCATCCCGAGCGCAAGCTGCCGCCGGTGATCCATGTCGCCGGCACCAATGGCAAGGGTTCGACGATCGCCTATCTGCGCGCGATCCTCGAAGCCGCCGGCTTGCGCGTGCACGTCTTCACCTCGCCCTATCTGGTCCGGCTCAACGAATGCTACCGGCTGGGTGCCACGGGCGGCGGCAAGCTCGTCGGTGACGACGAGCTGCGCGCGACGTTCGAGCATTGCGAGCGCATCAACGCCGGCAACCCCATCACCATCTTCGAGATGGAAACCGCAGTCGCGTTCTGCCTGTTCGCAAAGCATCCGGCCGACGTGACGCTGCTCGAGGTCGGCCTCGGTGGCCGGCTCGATTCGACCAATGTGGTCGAGACGCCGCTGGCCTCGGTGATTACGCCGGTCAGCATGGATCACATGGAATTTCTCGGCGATACACTGACTTTGATCGCCGGCGAGAAGGCCGCGATCATCAAGCGCAAGGTGCCGGTGATCTCTGCCGAGCAGTCGCCGGACGCGATGGCGGTGATCGAGGCGGAGGCGAACCGCATGCGCGCGCCGCTGCATGCGGCCGGCCAGCAATGGCATGTCGGCGTCGAGCGCGGCCGGCTGGTCTATCAGGACGAACGTGGCTTGATGGATCTCGCCGCGCCAAAACTGTTCGGCCGGCACCAGTTCGACAATGCGGGCCTCGCGATCGCGACCTTGCGCGCGATCGACACGTTCAAGCTCAACATCGCGGCCTATGAGGCCGGCATCGTCAACGCGGAATGGCCGGCACGGATGCAGCGGCTGGTCTCAGGCAGCCTGGTCTGCCAGGGACCGCAGGGCTCCGAGGTCTGGCTCGACGGCGGGCACAATGCCGAGGGCGGCCGCGTTGCGGCGGCGGCGCTCGGCGATCTCGAGGAGCGCGTGTCGCGGCCGCTGGTCGTGATCACAGGCATGATGGCCAACAAGGATGCCAATGCCTTCCTCGCCAATTTCGCCGGGCTGACGCGCCACATCATCGCGGTCCCGGTGCCCGGCCGCGACAACGGCATGGCGCCGGACAAACTCGCCGATGCCGCGCGTGCGCTCGGCATGCGCGTCGAGATCTTATCCGGCGTCGACGCCGCGCTGCAACGGCTCGCCACGCTGGCCTACGAGGTGCCGCCGCGCATCCTGATCACCGGCTCGCTGTACCTGGCGGGTCCCGTGCTTGCGGCCAACGGCACGCCTCCTGCATAAGTGGTCCCGCGTCCCGGATGCGGTGCGCATGTGGGAGGACGAGACACCATGCGTTTTGCTGCGATCGCCGACGTCCACGGCAACCACCTCGCGCTTGAAGCCGTGCTGTCGGACATCCGTGCGCACGGCATTTCCGATATCGTCGATCTCGGCGACATGGTGAGCGGGCCGCTCGACGCCGGGCCGACCATCGACGTGCTGATGCAGCTCGATGCAGTCCATCTGCTCGGCAACCACGACCGCTATCTGATCGACCGCCCGCACGAGAAAATGGGTTCCTGGGAGCGCCTGACCTATACCCAGCTCGAGCCGCGGCATCTCGACTGGCTGCGCACGCTGCCGGCGAATGCCGTCTATCGCGACGGGGTTTTCCTCTGTCACGCCACACCGCAGGATGACGAAACCTATTGGCTCGAGACCGTGTTGCCGTGCGGCGAAGTCTGCATGTCCACGCTGGAATCGATTGAGGCGAGGGCGGCCGACGTGACGCAATCGCTGATCCTGTGCGCGCACACCCATACCGCGCGAGCCGTGCGGCTTCGCGATGGGCGGCTGATCGTCAATCCCGGCAGCGTCGGCTCACCCGGCTATCGCGCCGGCAAGCCGCATCCGCATGTCGTCGAGGCCGGTTCGCCCGATGCGCGCTACGCGATTCTTGAACAGGTCGGTCGCGACTGGGACGTCACCTTCCGCCACATCCCCTACGATCATGCGGCGATGGCAGCGCTGGCGCGGCGCAATGGCCAGGCCGAGCTCGCCTCGGCGCTGGCGACGGGTTGGATCAGGTAAAACAAAACGGCCGGCTTCTCGCCGGCCGTTTGCACAAATCAGCTAATTCGAAACAGATCAGACCGCAGCGGTGATCCACTGCTGCAGCTTGGCCTTCGGCGCGGCGCCGACCTGACGGGACGCCATCTCGCCGCCCTTGAAGATCATCAGGGTCGGGATCGACATCACGCCATACTTCGACGCGGTCTTCGGGCTCTCGTCGACGTTGAGCTTCACGATCTTGACCTTGTCGCCCATCGCGCCGGAAATCTCATCGAGAGCGGGCGCGATCATGCGGCAGGGTCCGCACCACTCGGCCCAGAAGTCGACGACCACCGGCCCGGTCGCCTTGAGCACTTCGGCTTCGAAATCGGCGTCAGAAACCTTGCCAACGGCCATGTGAGTACCTCGTTCGGTTGAGACAAAAGGGCGGTTGAGAATCGCGCCCGGGAGCATGGGGCAAACGTATGAATGCCCCCTTGCCGGGTCAAGCTCGCTCACGCCGTCATGAACTTATGCCAGCCCGGCGTCCAGCGCGGGGGCGGAAATCTCCATGATTTCAGGCGTTTCGGTCCAAAGCAGCGCCGCCCGGACGGGCAGCTGGGGATAAAGCTTCGCCAGCACGGCCCGGTAGAGCGCGAGTTGCCGGACATAGCCCCGTGGCGCCTCCGCGGCGGTCTTCGGCGGGGCGTGGTTGGTCTTGAAATCGACGATCAGGACGTCGTTTGGCGTCACCACCAGCCGGTCGATCTGGCCTGAGACCAGCGCCTTCTGCTGGCCCGGCCGCTCCAGCCGTCCGACGATCGAGACCTCCGCGCGGCTGCCGGGCGCGAACACGGCGGCGAAACGCGGATCGGCAATCAAGTCCAGCACCTGGTCTGCGAGCGCGGCTTGCTCCTCGTCGCTCCAGCCGTCGGCATTGCGCGCGAGGTAGCCAAGCGCGGCGGCGCGCCGTCGCTCAGTGGCAATTTCGGGCAACGATTGCAGCAGGCGATGCACCAGCGTGCCGCGTTGCAGGGCACGGGCGCGCAGCAGCACCGATTCGCCGGTTCGTATCGGGTGGCTGTCGCCATCAGCCGGATCGGACGGGCGCAGCACGCCTGCGGCGGAAGCTTCAGGTGCGGCCGCGGTCCGCAGCCAGGACGGCAGCGCGATCGGCTCTGCGGCCGTTGATGCAGCAGCGCCGGTGAGATCGGCGACGTCATCCGGCCGCGAATAGCGCATCACCTTGCCGGCCGGCGTCTCGAGCTCTTCGAGCTTGAGCCCGGAATTGGCAAGCCCCTTGGTGATCAGATCGTACCAGGAGGATTTCCGCACCGTGTTCATGTTGCCGGGCATGCAGCCGCCGACGATCAGCCGGTCGGCCGCACGGGTCATCGCGACGTAGAGCAGGCGGCGATATTCGTCCTCGGTGTCGCCGAGCATCGCCTTGCGCGCGTCGGCGACGTTGGGCGGATCCTCGGCCTTCTTGCCCGCCCACACCACGACGCCGGGCGCGTTCGGCGCCGCATTGCCCTGCGGCAGATGGATCAGCCGCAGCCGCTGCGTGTCCGACGGCGAGGTCGTGGTGTCGACCAGGAACACCACCGATGCCTCGAGGCCCTTGGCGCCGTGCACGGTCATCACGCGGACCTCGTCGCGCGAAATCTCCATGTCGCGCTTCACCTCGGTGTCGGCGGCGCGCAGCCAGGCGATAAAGCCCTGCAGCGAGGCCGGCGCCTTGCGCTCATAGCCCAGCGCGAGTTCGAGGAATTCATCGAGCGCGTCATTGGCCTCGTGGCCGAGCCGCCGCAGGATGCGCGCCCGTCCGCCATCGCCGCCGAGCAGCCAGGCGTAGAACGCGAACGGCGTCTCCTGGGTGAAGCGGCGCTCGCATTGTTCGAGGCGGCGCAGCGCGGCTGAAAGGCGTTCATCGGTCGGCGCCTGTGCGGCCAGCGCCTCGCGCAGCGCGCCGCGGCGCTGATACGCCAGCTTGAACAGGTCGTCGTCATTGAGGCCGAACAGCGGGCTCTTCAGCGCCACCGCGAGCGCGAGGTCGTCCTGCGGCAGCAGCAGCGCGTCGGCGAGGTTCATCAGGTCGATGATCGCGATGTGCTCGGTCAGCTTCAGCCGGTCGGCGCCGGCGACCGGGATGTTGGCGTGCTTCAGCGCCTGGATCACCGCGTCGAACGCGTTGCCGCGCCGCCGCACCAGGATCAGCATGTCGCCATAGCGTAGCGGCCGCCGACCGCCTTCACTGCCGGTCATGGTGCCGCTAGAGACGAGGCGCTTGATCTCGGCCTGGATGCGCCGTGCGAGCTTTACTTCTGGGCTGGTCACCGAGACGCCGTCGAACGGTGCGCGCCAGCCCTCGATGTCCTGGCGGTCATCGGCGACCGCGAGATCCCAGAGCTCGATCAGGCTGGGGCCGGCGTCGGCCATCGCATTGTGGATCGGATAGCCGTTCTCGACCGCATGGATGCTGCGGAAGATCTCCTGCTCGCGGAACACATGGTCGACCGAATGCAGGATGACCGGCCCCGAGCGGAACGAATAGGTGAACGACACCGGATCGAATTTCAGCCCGGCCTCCTCGAACCGCCGTTTCAGCTCGCGCCGCCGCAGGTCGAACTCGCGTGGTGCTGCGCCCTGGAACGAGAAGATCGACTGCTTCTCGTCGCCGACCGCGAACACCGTGCGTACCAGGCCGTCGCGCGCGCCGGCGCCGGAGGTGAATTCCGAGATGATGTGCGCGACGATGTCCCATTGCCGCGGGCTGGTGTCCTGCGCCTCGTCGATCAGCACGTGATCGACGCCGCGGTCGAGCTTGTAATGCACCCAGCCCGAGGAGACGCGGTCGAGCATCGCCAGCGTCTTGTCGATCAGATCGTCATAGTCGAGCAGGCCGCGCTCCAGCTTTTCGCGCCGGTAGTGCGCGGCCGCCGCGGTCGCGATGTGAATCAGCGCCTCGGTGCGGTCGCGCGCGACCACGGCACGCCTCCGCTCGATCAACGGACCGAGCCGGTCGACCTCCGCCTCGAACCGGTGGCCTGCGACGGCATTCTTCTTGATGAAGTTGTTGGTGACGACAGACGCGCGCGGCGCGCGGTCATCGGTCAGGAAGACGCCGAGATATTCGTCGACCTGGGCCGCGCCGGTAAAGGTCAGCGCGCTCCGCAGCCGCTCGGCCTGCTTTTGATCCGCCTTGCTGCTGGTGTCGAGGAGCGTCGCCATGTCCTTCCAGCTCGACCGCGGCAGGTTCGGCCCGTCGACGATCTCGCGCTCGACATCCTCGATGCGAATATCGGAGGAGACGCCGAGCGCGGCCGACGTCTGCGCGGCGGCGGCCGCGGCGTTGCCGGCGGCATCGGTCCAGGCCATGAAATGATCGCGGCTGAGGCAGGCCTCACGGACCACCTCCTTGAAGGTGACGTCGGCGGCGTTTGCCATCGCCGTCCGCAGCGCGCGGCCGATGGGACTGTCGGGAATCCGCGACGCCTCTAGGAACACCGCGAGATTGGCGCGTTCCATCATCTCGTTCTGGTCGCGGTCGTCGAGCACGGCGAAGCGCGCCGGCACGTTGGCCTCGAACGGGAACTGCTGCAGCAGGCGGGTGCACAGCGCGTGGATGGTCTGGACCTTCAACCCGCCGGGCGTTTCCAGCGCGCAGGCAAACAGTTTGCGTGCCTCGCGCCGCAGCGTGGCGCTGGGATGTGCGATGCCGGCCTCACGGATTGCGGTATCGAGCGCTGCGTCGTCGAGCGTCACCCAATGGCCGAGCGTCGTGAACACGCGTTCGGCCATGTTGGCCGCCGCAGCCTTGGTGAAGGTGATGCAGAGGATCTTCTCCGGCGGCACGCCCGACAGCAGCAGGCGGATGACGCGCTGGACCAGCACGTGGGTCTTGCCCGAGCCGGCATTGGCCGACACGAAGGTCGACGCCTTCGGATCGGACGCGCGCGCCTGCGCGTCGCGCACCGCAGGCGGGATGGGTCTGATAGCCTTCACCATTCCTCGATCCCCAGGCCGCCGGCGGCGGACCATTCCTTGATGCGCGCGAGATCGTCATAGGCGCCGTAACGGTTCGCCCACATCGAGAGGTTCAGCGAGGTGTAGGCCTGCTGCTCGTCGTCGAATGCGCGGATCAAGGCTTCCAGCTTGTGCCGTGCGCTGTCGGCGGCTTCATCGGGCGGCTGCGGCGTGTCGTTGGTCTTGATCTTCAGCTCCAGCGAACGCTGCTCGCCCGGAGGATTGTTGCCGCTCAGCCTGACATAGATGAGGTCGCCGACCGAGGAGTCCGCCGGAATGTCGGCAAAGCCGCCCTCGCGCAGGATCGCGGCTTCCAGCGTGAGCTGCGGCGACAGGCCCATGCGCACCTGCTTGCCGGTCGGCGGCTGGCCGGTCTTGTAGTCGAGGATCGCAAAGCGGCCGTCAGCATGCCGCTCGATGCGGTCGGCGCGCGCGGAGAGGGTGAATGTCCTGGCATCGTCGAGGGGGATGCCGATCTCGCCGCGGATCTCGGCCTTGATCGAATCGATATTGCCGCGCCGGGCCTGCTCCCATTCGGCAAACCACGCCGCGATGCGCTGGAAGCGCGGCCACCACAGCGCGCGCGCCTCGGGCCGCTCCATCAGCGGCGCAAAATGCTTGGCCCCGATGTCGCGCAGCGCGCTCTTGATGTCGTCAGGCAGCGCGTCGGCATAAACCTGTGTGAACTCGCCGAGCGATTCGTGGATTGCGGAGCCGCGATCCGCCGCCGACAGCGGCATGTCGACCGGATCGAGCGGATCGAGCTTCAGGATGTAGCGCGCATAGATCGTGTAGGGATCGCGCAGCCAGTCCTCGATCGCGGTGACCGACATTTTCAGCGGCCGCGCCTCGCGCGGCGGCCGCGGCTCCGGCTGCGGGATCGGCTGGACTGTATCGGGCCGGTCGAGCTCGGCGGCGTATTGCACGAAAGCTTCGCCGGCCGATGTCGCCGCCTTCCAGCGCGCCTCGCCCGCCACCGCTTCGAGCCGATGCAGGAAGCGCGAGGCGACCGCCGGCGCGCCCCCGACCTTGGCCGCATGGGTGAGGATCACCTCGTCATGGCCGAGCAGCTGGGCAAAGTCGTGCGCGGAGAGGCCGATGCGTCGTTCGGGGAGATCGAGCCCGAGCTCGTGCCGCATCGGTCGGCTCAGCCACGGATCGATCCGCGGCGCCGGCGGCCAGACGCCCTCTACCAGACCGCCGAGGATGACGCGATCCGACTCGGTCAGACGCGCCTCGAGCTGGCCGAAGATGTTGAGTTGCGCGCGCGCCGATTCCGGCCGCCGCACCATGCGATCGGCGAACGCGGTCTGGAACACCTCGGGATAATCGGCGAGCGGTGTCATCAACCCGCTCGGCTGCTGCTTGGCGAGCAGCTCGTCGAAGGCGGACGCAAGCGATGCCCCTGCTCGCTCCTCGAACACGATTGCAACGCCGTTCTGGTCGGCCGCCAGCGCGATCAGCGCCTCGCGGTGACGCGCGGCCAGCTCGGCGAAGTCATATGGTTTCGAGGACGCCATGCCTTCCAGCGGCGCCAGCGCCGCCTGCAATCTGGCGATCAGGTCCTGGGCCTGGTTGAGCTCGTTGTCGCGCAGCCGGGCGCGCGGCTCCATGGCGTGCAGCGATGAGGTCTCGCCGCCATGCAGCTTGACGAGCTCGGCGCGGAAGCGGGCGAAGTCGCGCGTGAGGCCGCTGGTCGCAGCTTGCGGCCGCGTGCCGCGGAGCAGCGCGATCTCCAGCACCTCGATCGCGCGCTTCAGCGCGCCATGGGCGCCGCCGAGCCGGAACAGCGGATGCTTGAGCAGCGCGAGCAATGTCGGCGGTTCCAGCCCTTTGGCCGCAGCCTCTGCGGTGAGGCGGGCGAACACACCGGGTGGCGTTTCCATGAGCGCATCGCCGCCGGAATCGTCGAACTCCAGCTTCCAGCGCGTCAGCGAGGCCATCACGCGGCGTGCCAGCGCGCGATCCGGCGTCACCAGCGCAGCCGATTTGCCGAGATGCCGCGCCTCGCGCATCGCGACCGCGATCGCCAGCGCTTCCATTTCCGGATTGGGGGCTTCGACCACCGTGAGATTGGTCATCCCGGCGGAAATCCGCGCCACGATCTCGGGCCGTTCCAGCCGGTCGTGCCATTGCGCGGTTGCGGTCGACGGCCGCGTCGTCTCCGACACCAGCACCTCGCGGCCGAGCGGCGCAGGCTGAGCAAGGCTCTCGACGTCGCGGCGCTTGATCCCGAAGCGGTCGAGCAAGGCGTGCATCGCGAATTGCGGGTGGTTCGACGAAGGCGGCGTGGTGAACCTGCCGTCGTCGCCGCGTTCGCCGCCGATGGTGTCCCAGGAATCTTCGTCGAGATCGGTGTCGAGTCCAGGCAGCACCACGGCGCCGTTCGGAAGCTTCGCCACCGCGTGGAGGAATTTTGCGGTGGCCGGCATCGAGCCGGTCGAACCGGCCGCGATCACTGGGCCGGCATGATGCGCCGTGAGTCGCGCCGCCTCCGCCTCGATCAGGAGATCGCGGCGCGCCGCGGGCTCGATCCGGCCGATCTCCTTGAGGTAGTTCGGCCACGTATCGCGCGCGATGCGCAGGAAGTCGAGCGAATGCTGCCAGTATTTGTCGAGCTGGTCCGGCACCAGGCGGTCGAGCGCGCGCCAGTCGACGCCGCGCGTCACCATGTCGTCCATCAGCCGCGCCAGGTCGCCGGCGAGTTGCAGCGTCGAGGCCGGGCCGCCGACCACCAGCGGCGCCGACACCGGCGTCTTCGCCCAGGCCGCGACCAGATGGGCCAGCGTCAGCCGGCGCTCGAGCTCGCCGAGCCTTGGCGGGATCTCCAGCGGCGCAGCGCCGCCAACGTCGTCGCCCTGGTCGGCGAAAGCGAGCTCGTCCTCATCGATCTCGCCGAGCGCGACGATGCGCGGCAGCACCGCGGCGTCGGAATCGAGCACATCGAGGAAGATTTCGCGCGCCAGCCGTCCGGCGCGGCGGGTCGGCAGATAGAGCGTGGCGCCGGCGAGCTTTGCGGGATCGCTCTGCGCCTCGAAACCCGCGACCAGCCGGCCATCGACCAGCGCCGAAATGACGGTGCGCAGGAACGGCGCAGAGACGGGAACGCTGAAAACGCGCATGGGCTGCCTGGTTCGAATCAGGCGCCAATATAGGGAGCGGCGGCCGTCGTTAGCCACCCCTGCGGGTCAGCCATCACCGCTGATTATCGCAGCCGGCCGGCGCAGCGATCGACGGCATCCAGGAACCAGCGCAGCGCCGGATCTTCAGTCGCGCGGACTGTATGGATCAGGTCGATTGCGAAGGCCGGGATGTCGATCGGCGGCATCACGACGGCAATTTCGGCGAGATGCGTGAAGCGGCGGGCGACGCGCTCGGCCATCGTGGCGATCAGATCGGTGCCGGCCACGGCGAAGGGAACGGCCACCACATGCGCCAGCGTCACGGCCACCCGTCGCTTTAGCCGATGGCGCGCCAGCAGCGCGTCGATCACGCTCGGCAGCCCATCGCCGCCGGCCGCGGAGAACAGCGCGTGCGGCAGGGTTGCGTAATCTTCTAGGCTGAGCGCCTCCGATCGGCTTGCGCGCGCGCCATCGCGGATGCAAACGAAGCGTTCCTCGAACAGCCGGTGCCGGACGCAGCGGGGCGAGTCCGGCAGATGGCCGCCGATCAGTGCATCGAGTTCGGCGCGCGCGAGCTTCGCCAGGGCCGCCGACGCGTCGGTCAGCGGGCGCACGGCAAGGTCGATGCCCGGCGCCTCCATGCGCAACAAGCGGCTCAGTTCCGGCACCAGAACGAGGTCGCCGTAGTCGGTCGCCGCGATGGTGAAGCGCCTTCGCGCGGTGGCCGGATCGAAGCCCGGATCGGGCGCCAGTGCGCCCCTGATTTGCCGTAACGCCTCTCCGATCGGCCCGGCCAGGGCCAGTGCCTTTTCGGTCGGCTGCATGCCCGCGCCGGCGCGCAGGAACAGTTCGTCCGCAAACAGCGCGCGCAGCCTCCGCAACGCGCTGCTCATCGACGGCTGGGCGAGGCCAATGCGCTCGGCCGCTCGGGTGACGTGGCGCTCCTCCATCAACGCCTCGAAGGCGACCAGCAGGTTGAGATCGACGGCGGCTAAATTCATCACGGCAATAATGCTTATAACAATAATCGATTTCAACAATGATTTGCACAAGCCTACGGTCGCGACTGACACGACGATGAGGCGGAAAGACTTGAGACGTTCAGACTTGGGACGATCATTCGCGAAGCTGATGCCGCGCGGGCCGACCTTGCTGATCATCGGCGTGCTGGCCGGGCTGGCTTTCCCGGCCCTGGCGGACAGCGTGCGCCCGCTGATGGCGGCAGCGATCTTCGTCCTGGTCCTCGGGACCTTTCTCCAGGTCGACGGCGCGGCGTTCCGGCGTGCGCTGGGGCGTCCGCTGGTCTCGCTGCTGTTGCCGACGCTGGCGATGCTGGCCTGTCCGCTTGCGGTCGGCTTCGCGGCGCGCGGCGCCGGATTTCGGCCGGAGCTGATCGTTGCGCTGGTGCTGTCGGTGTGCGCGCCGCCATCGACCGGCACGGCGGCAGTCGCGCGCATGCTCGGCTTCGACGCGACCGTTCCATTGGCCGTGACGCTGCTGTCGATGGCGCTGGCCCCGATCACGGTTCCGCTGATCGCAGCGGGATTTGCCGATCTTGCGCTCGATCCGCTGGCGCTCGCCGTGCGGCTGGCGCTGCTGGTCGTCGGCGCCGGCGCGCTGGCGTTGCTGCTTCGCCGTCAGGCTGCTGCACAATTGGTGCGGCATTCGCGCACCATCGACGCGCTTGTGCTCGCCTCACTGTTGCTGTTCGCCATTGCCACCATGGCCGGAGTGCGTGCGCAGATCGCAGCGGACCCGGCCACCGCGCTGAGCTTTGTCGGCCTTGCCTTCGCCTGCAATCTTGCCCTGCAAGCGCTTGGCGCGCTGCTGACGCCGGGTCCGCTGGCCGAGCGGTTGACCACGGGCCTCATTCTGAGCAACCGCAACGTCGGACTGGTCTGGTCGGCGATGGGCGCGGCGGTGTCGCCGATGACAGCACTGTTCTTCGCCGCCACGCAGTTTCCGATCTATATGATGCCGCGCCTGATCGAGATGCTGGTTCGGCGCGAGCGAAAGGAGAAAGCCCCGTCATGAGCGAGACGATCCTGATCGAAGACCTCGCCGTCCGTTTCGCCCACATCGCGCTCGGCCATGTCACGCGCGAGTATCCGAACAAGCCGGATCATGTGCTGGCGGGGCCGCAGGACGCACGCACGCCGCGCGAACTGCATCCGGTGTTCTTCGGCAGCTACGACTGGCACTCCTGCGTCCACAGCTACTGGATGCTTGCCCGGCTGCTGCGCCGCTATCCGGCATCCGAAGCGGCGAGTGAGATCCGCGCCTTGTTTGACGCTCAGTTCGTTCCGGAGAAGGTTGCCGCCGAATGCGCCTATCTCGCGGCCCCGACTGCGCGCGGCTTCAAGCGGCCTTACGGCTGGGGTTGGCTGTTGAAGCTTGCGGCGGAGCTAGCGCTGTTCCACGAAACGCGATGGCGCGAGCAAATCGCGCCGCTTGCCGGGATTTTCGCGCAGCGCTTCCGCGATTTCCTGCCGCTCGCCACCTATCCGGTGCGGGTCGGCACGCATTTCAACACCGCGTTCGGGCTTCGCATGGCCGCCGATTACGCCGCAGTGACGCAGGACGATGCGCTCAGTGCGCTGTTACGCGCGACGGCGCTGCGCTGGTACGGCGCCGATCAGGATTGCCCCGCCTGGGGTGAGCCGAGCGGCGATGATTTCCAGTCATCCGCGTTGATCGAGGCGGAATGCATGCGCCGGCTGCTCGCGCCGGGCGACTTCCTGCCCTGGTTCGACCGCTTCCTGCCGCAGCTCGCGCAACGCGCGCCCGCAACTCTGTTCCGGCCCGCAACGGTCACCGATCGGTCAGATGGCAAGCTGGCGCATCTCGATGGGCTCAATCTCAGCCGGGCATGGTGCTGGCGCGCGCTGGCCGGCGCGTTGCCGGAAGGCGATGCGCGGCGCCCGATCCTGCAGGATGCCGCGCGAGGCCATCTCGACGCCGGCCTGCCGCATATTGCCAGCGACTATATGGGCGAACACTGGCTCGCGAGTTTTGCAGTGCTCGCGATCGACAGCGATGATTGATGGCAGCGTCGTCTAGAGCATTTTCGGTTCTGATTGATCAGAACCGAAGCTCTAGGTTCTTGTTTTGACGCGTTTTCTTCACGCGAACCGGCGTCCACTTCGCTCGAAAACGCTCTAAGCGACGCTTTCGAGGAAAGCTTCTTCCGCGGCCAGGATCGCGTCGGGGGTCCCGACATGCATCCAGACGCCGTCGAGGCGCAGGCCGAACAGCCGTTCCTGCTCGTTGACGCGGTCGAACATCTTGGTCAGCGAGAATTCGCCGGCGGGGGCGTCGGCGAACAGCGCAGGCGACATGATCGCGGCGCCGGCATAGACGAACGGCACCACCTGGTTCTCCCGCCGCTTGCGCAGCGCGCCGTCCGGCAACATCGAATAGTCGCCGCGGCCGCTATAGCCGATGCTCGAGGCGGTCGGCGCCATCAGCAGCAGAATATCCATCCGCGCGGGATCGAAGGTCTCCGCCAGCCGCGCCAGATTGGAGCGCACGCCGTCGATCCACATCGTGTCGGCATTGAGATGGAAGAACGGCGCATCGCCGAGCAGCGGCAGCGCCTTCACCACCGCGCCGCCGGTGCCGAGCACCTGGTCGCGCTCGTCCGAGATGATCACGTGCGGGCGGCTGCGGGTCTTGACGTGCTCGATGATCTGGTCGGGCAGGTAATGCACGTTCACGACCGCTTCGCTGACGCCGGCGCCGGCGAGCTTGTCGAGCACATGGTCGAGCAGCGGCTGGCCTGCGACGCTCACCAGCGGCTTCGGCATCGTGTCGGTCAGGGGGCGCATGCGCACGCCGAGGCCCGCAGCGAGCACCATAGCCTTGTGGGGAGTGACGGGCATTTTCCTGATATTCTCGGTCATCATCTCTCGGCGCCGATCATATCACGGCGATTCGGCAAGCGCATCGATCAGACGCCATAGTCACGGGACATGACGGCCGTAAGACGGCAAATGGCCTAGACGTCGGCAGCTTGCGCGCCGCGTCTGGCAGTTTTCTTCTTCTTGTCGCCTTGTTTAAGGAAGTTGACGCCGATCTGGTCGCCGTTGACCCACGCCAACTCGCAGCGGCGATAGGCCAATCCCGTGGACGACAGCAGCAGAAAAAACTCCTTCAGGTTCAGGCCCTCGACCGAGCCGTCGACGGAGAGCTTGGCGCCCGTCTCCGACACGTCTTCCATGGTGCAGTCGCGCCGCCAGGTGCCGTCAATGCCCATCATGTGCGCGGCTATGCCGCGCTCAAACGTGACACGATCGCCCTTGCGTCGTTCCGTCCCCATCGTGTGGTCCTGCTCCCGATCCGGCCGCGCCCTGGATGAAAAGCGGCCTCCGCAACCTTAGGAGACCCAAGGCTAACAACCCGTAAACTAAGGTACCGGAGGAGGGACGTTGGCTGTGTACCAGATGCGGAAGGTGGCCAGCGCCGGATGGGCCAGCGACCGTTCAAGATAGGTCCAGATCCGTGGCTGGTGCTTCAGATATTGTGGCTTGCCGTCGCGGCGGTTGAGCCGCGCAAAGGTGCCGAGCAGACGGGTGTTGCGCTGCGCCGACATGATCGCATAGAGCTCGGCGAAGCCTGCGGGATCGAAGCTCTCGTCGGTCGCGCGCCGCGCCTTGATGTAGCGCGTCAAGAGCGACAGCTCGAGCTGCTCGGGCACGTCGATCCGCGCATCCTGCAATAGCGACACCACGTCATAGGCCGCAGGGCCGAGCAGCGCGTCCTGGAAGTCGATGACGCCGACCCGCAGGATGCCGGTGCGCTCGGCAAGCCAGATGATGTTGGGCGAATGGAAGTCGCGGATCACCCAGGTCTGCGGCGCCGCGGCGGGCTTCTGCAGAAGGCCGCGCCACATCCCGAGGAATTCGGTGCGGAGCTCCTCGTCCGGCTGCACGCCGCGGTCGGGCAAGTACCATTCCAGCATCAGTCCGATCTCGATCAGCCAGGCGTCGATATCGAACACGGGGATGTCGTAGCTCTCGTCTGATGTCACCGGCAGCGTGTCCGGCAGCGCCTCGCGATGCAACGCCGCCAGCATGTCGACGGCGGCCTCGTAACGCTCGGCGATCGGCTGCGGCGGATCGCCCTCGATCACGCCTTCGGCGCCGAGATCCTCGGTGATCAGGAAGCCGGATTCGAGATCGATGTGGCGGATCGCGGGTGCGGAGAAGCCATGCTTGCGCAGGCCGTTTCCGATTGCGACGAACGGCCGGACATCTTCGGCGAGATGCACCGCTGCGCTGTAGGACCTGCCATTGTAGATCGCCGGGCCGTCGGGGCGGCGCGGCGAGTTCATCAGGATGACGCTGCCGTCGTCGTTGCGCAGTCGCGCATAGGAGCGCGTCGACGCATCGCCCGGCATGCGCTCGCGCCGGGCGTTGAGGAAGCCGCCGCGCTCGAGGAACTGGCGCAGCTCGTTGAGCCGCGCAACCTTCGCCGCGCCCTTGCCATGGCCGGTGATTTCGGCCGCGCGTGCGGCCGATCCGAGCGCCGGGCGGTGGCTGAACGCGATGTCGATGCGATCAGTGGGCATGGCGTCCGGCGCGCGTTCCGGCCACTCGATCAGCGCCACGATGTCGTCGGGCAATGGCGACAGCCCGATCTCCTCGAGTTCGCTGGCATCGTTGATGCGATAGAGGTCGGCATGAAGCAGCGGAAACGACGGCAGCTCGTAGCTCTGCGCCAGCGTGAAGGTCGGGCTCGGCACTTCGAGCGTCTCGTCGGTGGCGAGGTAGCGGATCAGTGCGCGAGCGGCCGCAGTCTTGCCGGCGCCGAGGTCGCCCGACAGCGTGATGACGTCGCCGGCGCCGATCAGGAGCGCGAGGTCGGCCATCAGCTCGGCCGTCGCGGTTTCGTTCGCGAGCGCCACCGAGAATGTCGAGGTCGCCGTCATTCCGCGGCGTTGCGATGTGCGGTCTGGTCGATCGGGAAGTCGCAGGTCACGGTCGTGCCGCGGCCTACGGTCGAATCGACGCGCACCCGTCCGCCATGCAGTTCGACAAAGGAGCGGACCAGCGACAGGCCGAGCCCCGCGCCCCGATGCCGCGAGCCGTGGGAATGGCTCTCGAACCAGTTGAAGACCTTGTCGCGCATCTCGGCCGGAATGCCGGGACCGGCGTCGGTCACCGAAAACACCACGCTGTGCTCGGTGCGGTGCGCGCTGATCGCGACGGTGGCGTCATGCGGCGAGAAGCCGACCGCGTTGGCGAGCAGATTGTAGAGCACCTGCACCACGCGCCGCTCGTCGCCGACGAAGGCGCCGACGTTGGGCTCGATATCGACCTTCAGCGTGATGCGGTCGGTCGCGAGACGGTCCTGGATGCCTTCGGCGGCGGCCTCGATCGCCTGGCCGATATTGACCGGGCCGAGCTCGAGCTTCATCGCGCCGGCGTCGATGGTGGCGAGATCGAGAATGTTGTTGGTCAGCGCCAGCAGCGCGTTGGTCGATTTGGTGACGTAGTCGAGATATTCGGCCTGCTTCGGCGTCAGCGGTCCGGTCGAGGGATCGCTGAGGAAATGCGCGAAGCCGATGATGGTGGTGAGCGGCGCGCGCAGCTCGTAGGAGACGTGGTGGACGAAATCCACCTTCATCTGGTCGGCGGCTTCCAGCGCCTCGTTGCGCTCGCGCAGCGCCCGCTCGACATTCTCGGTGTCGGTGATGTCCTGGAACGCCAGCAAGGTCTTGCCGTCGGGTAGCGGGATGGTCATGCAATTCAGCACGCTGCCGTCCTTGCGCTCCAGCTTGAGCGCGACCTGGGCGCGGTTCTCGATCGCGGTGATCTGCTCGCGCAGCGTCCGCCAGGTCAGCGCGTCATCGAACAGCGGCCGGCACAGCGCTTCCACCGCCTCGATGTGCGGTTCGCCCTGCAGCGCGTCGGCCGGCAGCTTCCACATCTTGGCGAACGGCGGGTTGAACAGCTCTGCGCGGCCGTTGCTGCCGAACACCGCGACCGCTTCGCCGAGATTGTCGAGGGTCTCGCGCTGCACCCGCGTCAGGCGGTCGTAGCGGCGCGCGAGGTCGAGGCTCTCGGTGACGTTGTCGAACAGATAGGTGACGCCGCCCTCGAGGTTCGGCGTGGTGACGACGCTGATGGCGCGGCCGTCGGGCAGGAACCAGGTGTAGGTCTCGGATTCGACCGCGCGATAGGCCTCGTGCAGCTTGGCCTTCCAGGCGCGGAAGTCCGGCTGCTCGGGCAGCTTGCGGTTGGCGCGCAGCCGGTCCAGCACGCTGGAATCGTCGGGATTACTGTCGAGGAAGGCCTGGTCGAGGCCCCACAGCCGCCGGTAGGATTCGTTGTAGAAGGTGAGCCGCCGGTCGGCATCGAACACGGCGACGCCCGAGGACAATTGGTCAAGGGTGCGCCGGTGCGCGTCGACCATCCGCGCGATCGCCGCGCGCAGCGCTGCGGCTTCGCTGGCGTCGATCGCGATGCCGGCGCTGCCGCCGGAGAGCTTGAGCGCCTGGACGTCGTAGATCCGCCGCTCGCCGCTGACCACGATCGGCAGCCGTGCGGCGTAATTGGCATTGTCGTTCAGCGCGCGGGTCAGCTCGGTGCGCTGGTCGCTTTCGAGCAGTTCGAGGTTGCGCTGCAGCGCGTCCGACACGCTCTTGCCCTCGGTGGCGCGGACATAGGCCGCGTTGGCGTAGCGCAGGTTGCCCTCGAGGCTCTTGGCCCAGATCGGCCATGGCGCGGCGGCGGCGAAATCGCGCAGCAGCTCGGTCTCCTCCTGCAGCGTCTTGTAGCGCAGGTTGGATTCGGCAAGCTCGCGGCGCAGGCCGCCGAGCTCGCGGATCCGCACGATGGCCTGGCCGCCGATCGCGCGGCCCATCGCCTCGATGGCACGGCCGGCCGAGGTCGAGAGGTTGAGCAGGAATGCCTCGCCCTTCTCGCGCAACGCGTCGACCGCGTGGTCCATCTGCAGCGCCGGCTCGGGCGGCAGCCAGGTTCCGAAGGCGAGGATACGTTGCGGCGCGCTTTCCTGCGACATCACCAGCGAGACGTCGCCCGAGATCTGCGGCCGGTTGTCGCCCGCGGCCCAGGAGATCAGGACCTGCGGTTCGACGAACAACAGCGCGCGCAGCCGGTCCGATTGCGCCTGCAGGTCCGTGATCTCGGACTGCAGCTGCTCCTCGTTCCTTGTGGCGCGCAGGCGGGTGCGCATCAAAAGGATCGCGGCGACGGCCGAGAAGCCGACCAGCGCGAACGACGTCGCGAGAACCGCGACCTCCTGATGATTGAAGCCGAAATGATCCGACATTGCCTGGGCGACCAGGCTTTCGGCGGCAAACGAGGCGCGGGCCGGCAGCAATGCGGTGATGGCGAGCCCAAGCATGCCGTCGCGCGCCAGTGAGGTGCATGACAGCAGGGTTCGACGCATTGCCGCGACTACGCCCGACATATGTTGCCCCAGAACGCACAAACCTTAAGGCATGATCCGGAAAACAGGAGACCGGTGTTCCCCCACGGCAAACGTATAACGTTTGTCCTCCGGGGATCATGCCCAAGCAGGACCCAACAGCCCGACGAAGACCCCCCGTCGCGCTCGAATCAATCCAGAATAGTCCCAACCGGACTCGGCGAGTAAGAGTCCAGACCGTGAACGCAGAATCCGCTGTGAAAAAATGCGGCGGCTGATGTGGATTTTACGCGAATTGACTCCGTATTCGCGCGGAGAGCGCGCCCGAAGCGTGATCTCCCGGAGCCGGCCGCACACTTCTCCGGTCGCGTCTAGCGTCCGGTCGAGCCGAAGCCGCCATTGCCGCGATCGGTCGGCGACAGCACGTCGACCGGAACCAGCTCGGCCCGGGTGACCGGCGCGATCACCATTTGCGCGATGCGCTCGCCGCGCCGGATCGAAAACACCTCCTGGCCGTGATTGATCAGGAGCACATTGATTTCGCCGCGATAGTCGGCGTCGATCGTGCCGGGCGAGTTCAGCACCGTGACGCCGTATTTGGCGGCAAGGCCGGAGCGCGGCCGCACCTGCGCCTCATAGCCCGGCGGCAGCGCGATCGTCAGCCCGGTCGGAACCATCTCGTAACGGCCCGGCAGCAGCAGCAGCGGCGCCGACCGTGGCACCGCGGCCAGCAAATCGAGCCCGGCGGCGTCAGCGGTCTGATAGATCGGCAGCAGAAGATCTGCGCCATGCGGCAATTGGTGGACTTCGACCTTGATGGTGGCGCTCACGATGCGGTCCCTACGGCTCTTGCGATGCGCGACACCAGCGCGCTCGCGACTTCTTCCTTGGTCATGACCGGCCAGGAATCGACGGTGACGTCCTTGCCCTCGCGCGAGAGCAGGTGAACGGTGTTGCGGTCGCCGCCCATCACGCCGGTCGCCGGCGAGACGTCGTTGGCGACGATCCAGTCGCAGCCCTTGCGCGCGAACTTCGCCTTGGCGTTCTCGATCAGATGCTCGGTCTCGGCGGCAAAGCCGATCACCAGCGGCGGCCGCTTCTCCTTCAGCTTGGAGATCGTCGCCAGGATGTCGGGGTTCTCGACGAGCTGCAGCGGCGGCATCCCGGCCGAGGTCTTTTTCAGCTTCTGGCTGCCTTCGGTGGCGACCCGCCAGTCGGCGACCGCGGCGGCAAAGATCGCGACGTCGACCGGCAGCGCGGCCTCGACCCGGTGCAGCATGTCGCGCGCGGACTCTACCCGCATGACGGAGATGCCCTGGGGATCGCCGAGCTCGACCGGGCCGGTCACCAGCACGACCTCGGCGCCGG
>NZ_JACMYP010000178.1 GCF_020889705.1 Bradyrhizobium altum
CGTGCCGCCCGGCGGCCGCTGCGGCGTCGAGGCGCTGACCTATCCGTTCGTGAAGGGCATTGCCGCGCGGCTTGGCATCTCGCTGGTGCCGCTCGCGATGGACGAGCACGGCGTCCGCCCCGACGCGGTGCAGAAGGCGCACCGCGAGGCGCATCTGTCCGCGATCTACATCCAGCCGACGATCCAGAACCCGCTCAGCATCACGATGCCGGCCGAGCGTCGCGCCGAGCTGTTGCGCGTGGTGGAGAAGCTCGGCCTTGTCGTCATCGAGGACGGCGTCTACGGCTTCCTCGACGATGAGGTGCCGCTGGCCGCACTCGCGCCGGACAGCTGCATCGTGCTCGACAGCCTGTCGAAGAAGGTCGCACCGGGCCTCGCGCTCGGCTTCATCGTCACGCCGCCGCGGCTGCGCGAGAGCATCATGGCCGCGGTGCGCTCGGGCGGCTGGACCGCGTCGGGCTACGCCTTCGCCGCAGGACAGCGGCTGATGGCCGACGGCACCGCCGCCGAATTGTCACGGCTGAAGCGGATCGACGCCGGCCGTCGCCAGCAGCTGGCGGCGAAGCATCTGGCCGATTTCGAGATCCAGACCAACCCGAAGTCCTATCACCTCTGGCTGACCCTGCCGCCGCACTGGCGCTCGCAGACCCTGGTCGCGGCGGCAGCGCGCCGTGACATCGCGCTGACGCCGTCGACCACCTTCGCCGCCACGCCGGGGCACGCGCCCAATGCGGTGCGGCTCGCGCTAGCCGCGCCGCCGATGGAGCAACTCGACCTCGGCCTGCGGACGTTGGCGGGAATGCTGAGCGCGACCGAGGAGGATTTTGATTCGACGGAATGACATCGCACGCTCACTCCGAAGCGGCGCAGCAGTCCAGAATCGAATAAAGGTGGCACTCGCGATCGCGGCACTCGCAGCGGCCTATTCTCGTTGATCCGAGCGCCAGAGCATCAAAAGCCACAGGCCGCATACGTCTTTCTCACGAGACGAAAATGGGCGCCCTCGGCTACGAAATCCACATCCAGGCACTGGTTGCCTCTGCGATATTCCCCGATCACGCCGCACTGCAGATATTCGAGGTTGATCCGCCAGCGCTTCTCTTGCGGTGAGTAGGTCGCAAAGTCGTGCTGCGCGACCGGCGTTCCCTTGCAAATTCCGGCAACGTATTGCCGCACGTCGGGCGGCAGATTGTCGACGTGATTGTGATCAAGCGGATCATGTTTGTTGCCTACGCTGCCCTTGGAAAGAGCCGGGGAGATGCTCGAAAGCACGAGGCATAGAGCCAGAATGGGGGTCCGGATTGTCATCTGACACTCCAGCTTGAAGCAAATCGGTTGGCAAGTTTACAGCGGGTTGCTTACAGCCTGCTTACAGTCCGGTCGCACGAGCGGCCGCCTCACTGATTGCGAACCGCCTTCGGCAAAAGCGTATCGGGCAATTGATCGAAGCCGTAGCGCCGCGGGCGGTTGCGGGTGACGAAGCCACCGACCTGCCAGGTGAACAGCGCGGCAAAGCCGACCAGGAACAGCGCGCCCATCCAGTTCGCAGCCAGCAGCGCCATCACCAGCAATCCGGTCATTGCCATCGCAAGGCACGCCAGCAGCGCCAGCGCCGCGGTATATGTCTTCGGCCCGAGGCCTCCGACCAGCCTGGCCGTGCTGCCCGCCGCCTGCATCCGGCGATGCAGCTCGACGATGAAGTCGCGGTAGAGATGGCCCTGCGGTGCGACCAGCGTCGCGGTCTGCCAGGTGGTCGACAGGATCGCGATCCGCCCGCCTTTGGCATTGTCGATGTCGGCGCGAAACCGCTGCTGCTGCATCGAGACCGGGCGGTAGGACAGTTTGACGGCGGAGATGTCGGCGTAATCCCACACGCCCGACCTGCCGGCGATCCGCCACGACAACCCGTCGTCGGTCAGCTCGAACTGGTGCGCCGAGCCGATCAATGAGGCCTTGTAGGCATAGCGCACCGCTGTGCCCTCGCCTGCGTCCGGCCGGTCCTGCAACGTTGTTGGCAATCCGCCGTTCCACCTGTTCGGACACATCCGCGCGCTTGCATGGGATGTCACGCCTATCCTACAAGCGAGCCATGCCCGAGACGACCTATTTTCCGCGTTACCTCATTCTCGGCGGCGCGATGATATCCGGCGTGCTGCTGGCGCTTGCCGTGCACATGCTCGGCGCGCGGTACGGGCTCGATCTCGGCGGCCTGTGGCGCTCCGATACCCACGAGTTCATGCCGGCAGGCGCGGCGATCGCCTGGTGGCTGATCGCGAGCGTCGGGTTTTCGGGCGGCTACTTCACCGCCCATCTGATGCACAGCGCGGTGGCCGGCCAGATCCCGCAGCAGATGCGGCAGTTCCTGATCGTCGTCGGCGTGCTGATGCTGGCCGGCGCCGGCCAGGCCGCGGCGGCGCCGAGCACGGTCTCGACCATTTCCGCCGTGCTCGCCGGTCTCTCCGCGCTGTGCCTCGGCGCCGTGATGGCGTTTTGCGGCGCCTATTTTGCCCAGCGCAGGAGCTAGGCGACCGACCGTTCCGGTACCCGGCGCAGCATCTTGGCGACGTCCGCCGCCGGCCGCGGCGGGCTGAACAGGTAGCCCTGCGCCTGCGTGCAGCCTTCCTGACGCAGCAGGTCGAACTGGGTATCGGTCTCGACCCCCTCGGCGGTGGTGACGATGCCGAGGCTTTTGCCAAGACCGGTGACGGCGCGCACGATCGCCATCGAGTCCTCGCGCGTCGCAAGGTCGGTCACGAAGGAACGGTCGATCTTGATCTTGTCGAACGGGAAGCTGCGCAGATAGCTCAGCGAGGAATAGCCGGTGCCGAAATCGTCCAGCGAGATCCGGACGCCGAAACCGCGCAGCTCGTGCAGCACCGCGAGCGTCGCCTCGCTGTTCTGCAGCAGCACCGATTCGGTAATCTCGAGCTCGAGCCGATCCGCCGACAGGCCCGACGCCTCCAGCGCCGCCTTGACCGACGGCACCAGATTCGGGTTCTTGAACTGCACCGGAGACAGGTTGACGGCGACCGCGATGTCCGCAGGCCATCTCACCGCCTCGGCGCAAGCCTTGCGCAGCACGATCTCGCCCAGCGGCACGATCAGCCCGGTTTCTTCGGCGACCGGAATGAAATTGTTCGGTACGATCAGCCCGCGCAGCGAATGATTCCAGCGCACCAGCGCCTCGAAGGCGACGACCCGATCGCCCACGACATCGCGGATCGGCTGATAATAGACCTCGAACTCGTCGCGCTGGAGCGCGAGCCGCAGGTCGCGCTCGAGCAGGCGGCGCGCCTGCGCGCGCGCATCCATCCCGGCCTCGAAGAACCGGTAGGTGCCGCGGCCGTCGGCCTTGGCGCGGTATAGCGCGAGATCGGCCTTTTGCAGCAGCTCGTCGGGATCCTTGCCGTCCTCGGGCGCGAGCGAGATGCCGATGCTGACGCCGATCACGAGCTGATGGCCTCTGATCTCATAGGGTGCGGCGATCCGCTCGACCACCGCACTTGCCAACGACGACACCACGGACGGCTCGCAGTTGCTGCAGAACCGCACGATGGCGAATTCGTCGCCGCCGAGCCGCGCCACGGTGTCGTGCTCGGTCACGCATTCGCCCAGCCGGCGCGCGACCTCGCGCAGCAGCGCGTCGCCGATCGGATGTCCGAGCGTGTCGTTGATCTCCTTGAAATGATCGAGATCGAGGCAGAGCACCGCCAGCTGGTCGGAGCGCTTGGCCAATCGCGAGGCCTTCTCGAGCTGCTCGCGGAACAGCGTCCGGTTCGGCAGGTTGGTCAGCGCGTCATGCCGCGCCATGTGTGAAATCTGTTCCTGGGCCAGCTGCCATTCGGTGATGTCTTCGAAGGTCGCGACCCAGCCGCCGCCCTTCATCGGCTGATCGACGACACGAATCGCGCGCTCGTTGCGGCTGACGATCCGCGTCGCGCTGTGGCCGGCCTTGGCCTCCGCGACGAGCGCGTTGCAGAATTCCTCGGGATCGCCGTCCCACTCACCGATGGAATGCAGGTCCTGCAGGACGTCGATCAGCAGTCGCCCCTGCAGCGGCACGCGATTGCGCCCCATGATCTCGCTGTAGCGCTCGTTGAACAGCATGATGCGGCCATCGGCATCGAACATGCACAGTCCCTGCGACATGTTCTCGAGCGCGGTATCCAGCACCACCTTCTGCTTGTGAAGCTCGGTCTTGGCGCGACGATCGAGGATGGAGGCGATCAGCGAGAGGCCGAGGATCGCGAAGGCCGCAACCGCGGTCATGAAGGAGAGCACGCGCGGCGAGACCGAGAGTCCGTCGGGAACGATCGTCGGATCCGGGACCAGCGTCACCGCACCCATCCCGGTGAAATGATGCGAGACGATCGCAACCGTCAGAAGACCGGTCGCAGCCGCTGTGGTGCCAAGGCGTTCGCCGCGCGTGGCAACGACCAGCGCAAGCGCGCCAAAAAGGCTTCCGAATACGATCGATGCGATGACGATGCCGGGCGACCAGACGATGCGCGCGGGCAGTTCCAGCCCCAGCATGCCGGTGTAATGCATCGCCGCGACACCGACGCCGACGATCGCGCCACCGGCGGCGACCGTCTGCCAGCGTTCGTTGAGCGTTGCGACCGCCAGGCCGACGGCCAGGATCGCGACCGCGAGCACCAGCGACAGCAGCGTGATCGGAATGTTGTATCCGGCCTCGATGCCGGGATCGTACGCCAGCATGGCGACGAAATGGGTGGCCCAGATGCCGCAACCGCCGACTGCCGCATCGAGACCGATCCAGATCTCGCGGGCTCGGCCTTCTGCGGCGCGAGCGCGGTGAAACAGGCTGATCGCGACGGCGCTGGCGAGCAGACAGATCACGCCACCGAGGACGACCAACCGCCAGTCATGTTCCAGGGTGAGACAGGTTAGAACGCGATACATTATAGGCCCCATTTATGGACCCATAAAAACAAGCGCATTCGTGTACGAACGGTAACCGCACCGCAACAAGGCTTCACGCATGGTGAAAAAGCCTTGAATGGACGCGAGACAATCAGGGAAAACCGCAATCCGCTGGCGCAGTTCGTCCTAGCCGCGCAACCCGGGCACCAGTTCAGCCCCGGTCTCGACCTTGAGCGACGAGCCGGCGAAATCGTTTCCGATCGGCTGGCAACTACCGCCGAGATGCTTGGCGAGGAACGCTTCGGTGACGCCGTAGAAGGCAAGCCGATTTTCCGGCCGCACAAAGCCGTGCCCCTCGTCGGCGAATGTGATGTAGGTCACGGGCACGCCACGCTGCTTGAGCGCATTGACCATCTGCTCGGACTCGGCCGCCACAACCCTCACGTCACGCATGCCCTGCGCGATCAGGATCGGCTTCACGGCACGCTCGATGTGGGTCAGCGGCGAACGTTCGACCAGGAACGCGCGGCCGGTCTCGGTGGCGGGATCACCGAGCCGGTTTTTCCAGACGCTGATCCACGGACCCCAATAGGGCGGGATCGTCGCCATGAAGGTGACGAGATTGGAGATGCCGAACAGGTCGACGATGCAGGCGAACACGTCGGGCGTTTTGGTCGCGGCGACCAGCGCCGAATAGCCGCCATAGCTGCCGCCGAAGAAGCCGACCCGCTTCGGATCGGCGATGCCCTGCGCGATCGCCCAATCGACCGCATCGATCAGGTCGTCATGCATCTTGCCGCCCCACTCGTGGTCGGCGGCCGTGATGAAGGCTTTGCCGAAGCCGGTCGAGCCGCGGTAGTTGACGGCAAGCACCGCATAACCCCGGTTGGCGAGCCATTGATGGACCGGGCTGAACCCCCAGGTGTCGCGGTAATACGGCCCGCCGTGGATCACCAGCACCAGCGGCACCGTGCCGGCTGCGGCCTCGGTCGGCCGGGTCAGGTAGCAGTTGAGGCGCAGGCCATCGCGCGAGGGGATCACGACCGGCTCGAGCTTGCGCAACGCGAGACCGTGGAGCGCACGGTGCTGGGTGTAGAGCTTGCGCACCTCGCGCGTCTTGCGGTCGAGCAGCGCGTATTCACCGCTCTCGGTGTCGCGTTCGAAATGGACCGTGCCGAGCCGAAGATCGTCGCTGTTGCTGACAAAGCTGATGTCGCCGGCGCCGTAGCGGCCCAGATCGGCGAGGTCGTGGGCGACGCTTTGATCGACGGCGTGCCAGCGCATCCGGTCTGTGATCGCCAGCGCCGCCAATGGCCGGCGATTCTCGTCGAAGACCGCGCGCACGATGTCGGCGTCGTCATCGGCGGCAAGCAGCGTGGTCTGGCGCGTCGCCATGTCGAGGGCGAACAACGCCGCCTTGTCGCGGCCGCGCGAGTCGATCAGGTACAGCGTCTTGCCGTCGGCGCTGAAATCCAGCAGCTGGGTCGTATCGGTTTCGGCGATCGGCACCGTCATGAACGGCGCCCAGTTGCCGTCCGGACCGCGCTCGAACACCTCGGCGGAGCCGTCTGCGATCAGGCGGGACGCCAGGCGGAGCTGGAATGTGCTGTCGGTGATCAGCGCGATATAGTCGTGGTTCTCGTAGACGAGTTCGCTGGCGCCGGTCACGATGTTGACGCGGTACATGTCGAAGTAGCGCTTGTCGCGCTGGTTGTGCCGCAGCAGCATCTCCTCGGGGAATTTGCGATCGGACTCCTGCAGGAAGGCCTTGACGCCGGTCTCCGGCGTTAACGGCACAATCTTCCCGTCGGTGATGTCGACGCTGGCGGCACGCCAGTTTTCGTCGCCGTCGCGCTCGCGGAAGAACACCACATGGCGGTTGGTATGTGCCCAGCGATAGCCGCCCGAGATGTTGCGATCGGTGACGCGGGTTACCGGCCGCGCCGCCTTGAGATCGGACAGCGGAGCGACCCAGAGGTTGTTCACACCGTCGAGCGGCGCGACATAGGACAGCTGCGTCCCGTCCGGGCTCAGACGGACATTGATGTAATCGGGATTGTCGAAGAACACCCTGCGCGCGATCAGGCCGGGCGCCTCGCCGCGGGCCGGACCGATCAGGTTGGCAAATGGCAGCGACGCGCCGAGCATGGCGGCGCGGCGCAGCAACAGACGACGGTCGATTGGCGCAGGCATCTGATCAGCCCCCTCGGCGACAGTCCCCGATCGCGCAAAGTTAGATGCCGCGCCGCGACCGCGCAACGACGGCCTCGCTCATTGCCGCGCTTGTGATGATGCGCCGATCCAGATCAGCGCGGCGGCGGCAAGCAATACGCCGGCGGAGATCACGAGTGCCGCATGCAGGCCGGAAATGAAGGCCGCGGACCGACCGACCATCGAGCCGAACAGCGCGACACCAAGCACGCTGCCGGTCTGCCGGGTCGCATTCAGCACCCCGGCCGCGATCCCGGCATGCTGCGGCTCGGCGCTGCCGAGCAGCGCCGATGTCAGGGGCGGCACCAGCAGGCCGAGGCCGCCGCTGATTGCCAGCCGTTGCGGGCAGATCGCGAGATAGCCGGTACCTGGACCGATGAACAGCATCGCCAGGCATCCGGCAGCCGAAACCACGGCGCCGAGCGCGATCGTCCCCGGCGCGCCGATCCGCTCCGCGAGATGCGGCGCGATCAGGTTGGCGGGCAGCACGGCGCCGAGCATCGGCACGAATGCGAGGCCGGTGGCGAACGCCGACAGCCCGTTGACTTGCTGGAAGTAGAGGCTGAGCACGAAGATCAGGCCGTAGAACGCAACGTTCACCAGCAGGCCGACCAGCGAGGTCAGGGCAAACATCCTGTTACTGAACAGCGAGAGTGGCAACATCGGCTGCGCCGCGCGCGCCTCACGCCAGACGAACAGCACGGAGAAGACGGCCGCCAGAGCGAAGCCTGCGACCACGAATGGGCTGTCCCACCCGAGCGCGCCGCCCTCGATGAGCGCGCCGGCCAGCGTGCCGAGCGCGGCGATCGCGGCAATTTGTCCCGGCAGATCGAGCCGGTGCTGGTGATGGCGCGTGGTTTCGCCGGCAAAGCGCCAGGCAAGCCACAGCCCGGCCAGGCCGATCGGCAGATTGACCAGGAAGATCGCGCGCCAGCCGACCAGCGTGATCAGGCCGCCGCCGACGAACGGGCCTGCGGTCAGCGCAATGCTCGCGCCTGCGGCCCAGACGCCGACCGCGCGTCCGCGCGCCTTCTCGTCCGTATAGACGTGGCGGAGCAGCGCGAGTGAGTTCGGCACCAGGATAGCCGCGGCCAGCCCCTGCACGCAGCGCGCGGCGATCAGCGTCACGGCATCAGGCGCGATGGCGCACCCGACCGACGCTGTGGTGAAGATGGCAAAGCCGGCCATGAAAACGCGCTTGGCGCCGGTCCGGTCGCCGAGCGCGCCCGCGGTCAGGATGAAGGCGGCAAACGCGATGGTGTAGGCGCTGACCACCCATTGCAGCTCGGCAACGCCGCCGCCGAGCGAGCCGCCGATGGCGTTGAGCGCCGTGTTGACGATGGTGACGTCGAGCTGCACGACGCCGTAACCGAGGCTCATCGCGGCGAGCGTCAACGTCGCCGCAAGCCCGGTCGCCTGCTGATGCGACGCCGCGCGCTGGTCCGGCACGCGCCGGAGGTTCAGGGATGTCTGTTGCATGGTCTTGACCTCGCTCTGCGCAACCAATGCGAGAGATAGGTCTTCGTTTCTCAATGATACTTCGCTACGGATCGAAGTGTGGAATCGCCATGCCGGCCGGGGCCATGTGGCCGCGCGTCGTTGCGCGGCGTTTTGCCTCAATAGACCTACGGACCGCCCCCCGGGCGCCTCATTCCGGCCCGAACGGCGGTCCACAGCCGGATCACGCAGATGCGCACATCGACTTCACGCTTTGGTAAACGCCGCAGCCGGCCCCGACGTCCCCCACGCTGATGCATATCGTCTATTCGCTCCGCTCCGACGGCCCCGCAGTGGCGCTGCGACGGCAGCAAAATCGGCAAAAATGCCGACGAAATCGCCTGGAACGGCTGAAGGACGGCGGAACATGCAGTGGTCCCGTCGCGGACGACGACATGGCCGCGACTCACATTCCGCAGAGCGAGAACATATGTAGCCAGTATGACAACAATGCTGGACGGGAGCCGAAGGTTGGATTGTCAAGGGCTGCACAACGCATCGGTTTTGCCTTATGGGTCATCGCGTACGGTGCGTTTGCCCGTCACCCGTCGCCGTCCGTGACCGGGTCCCACTGAAATTGTCCCTGCCGGGAGGATGAATGCTTCGGCTGCTGACCACGCTTGGGCGTGGCTTCAAGGAAAAGATCGGCTGGAAACGGCTCGGGATCGCTGCGAGCGTGCTCATCATCGCGTTCGCGGTCACGACGCTGGTCCACACCCTGAAGGGCGTCGATACCGGCATCATCCTCACCGCGCTGACCGACATCGCGCCGCACCGGATCGCGCTCGCGGCGCTCTGCGTGGTCGGGGCGTTCTGCACGCTGACCTTCTATGACTTCTTCGCACTGCGCACGATTGGCAAGACCCACGTCCCCTACCGCATCGCAGCGCTGTCGAGCTTCACCAGCTACACGATCGGCCACAATATCGGCGCCACGGTCTTTACCGGCGGCGCGATCCGCTTCCGGATCTATTCCGATTACGGCCTCTCCGCGATCGACGTCGCCAAGATCTGCTTTCTCTCGGGCCTGACCTTCTGGCTCGGCAATCTGTTCGTGCTCGGCTTCGGCATGGCCTGGCACCCGGCCGCCGCGTCGGCGATGGACCTGCTGCCGCCGGCGATGAACCGGCTGATCGCGCTCGGCTGCCTTGCCGGCATCGGCGCCTATTTCGTCTGGCTCCTGACCGGCGAGAAGCGCCGCGAGCTCGGCCAGAACGGCTGGAAGGTGGTGCTGCCCTCGGCCAAGCTGACGCTGCTGCAGATCATCATCGGCGTGGTCGATCTCGGCTTCTGCGCGCTCGCGATGTATCTCCTGATGCCGACCGAGCCGCATATCGACTTCGTCTCGCTGGCGGTGGTGTTCATCCTGGCGACGCTGCTCGGCTTTGCGAGCCACGCCCCCGGCTCGATCGGCGTGTTCGACGCTGCGATGCTGGTGGCGCTGCCGGAGTTCAGCAAGGAGCAATTGCTGGCGACGCTGGTCGTGTTCCGTATCCTCTATTTCCTGATCCCGTTCGGGATCTCGATCTCGATCATGGGCATGCGCGAGCTGTGGCTCAACGTGGTGCGGCCCTGGCAGGAACGAAAAAGACTCAGCCAAGCCTGCACGGCTTCGGCGACCGTGCGGCAACCGATCGAAAGCCGGCAGCAGCAGATCAGGCGGCTGAGGCGGTAACAGCGAACGTTATCGGTCCCAGGGCCCCTGCTTTCAGTCCCGGTTTCGATCCCGGATTGTTGGTCTCTGCAGCCGCTTCTCTTATTTTCGCCGTACCACTCGCGTCAAACCGCGCCATGATTGGCTCCTTGGTTCGATTTTCGTTTCGTGTCACGGTCTGCAGCGTGCTGCTCGGCGGCGCGCTCGCGGCGGTATTGGCTTCAGCCGCCGACGCGCAGGATACCCAGCTCTCGATCTCCTGGGAGGTCCGCAACCGCTTCCGGCTGTTCCGCGAGGAACGCGACTTCCGTCTGCATGTCGAAAGCGGGCTCGGCCGCAGCGTGCTGGCCTCGGAACAGGGGCTGGAACTGCAAAGCGACGGCCGCGGCTGGGCGCGCAACACGGTCAACCGGCTCTGCATCGACCTGCAAGGCCGCGTCAGCGAGCCCTGCACCCGCGACAACGTCAAGGAAAGCTATCTGACGCCGATCGATCACCCGATCGTGGTGCGGCTCACGGGTCCGGTTCCGGTCGGCGCGACCTGCGCCTGGTCGTTCGACGATGGCGACGGGCCGCAATCCTCGACATTCGATTGCGCCGAGCCGGTCAATCTGCGCGTCCGCTACGGCCGCACCACGGTCGCGACCGTCGATGTCGCCAGCGGCTCGGATGCCAACCAGCGCCTGACGACCCAGATCGCGGTGCGCGATTTGCTGATCGCCGGCCTCGGCGACAGCATCGCATCCGGCGAAGGCAATCCGGATCGCGCGATTGCACTCTCCGACGAGGGGTTCTGCTTCCGCTCCTATCTCGGCGGGGCGCAATACTACCGGCCGAGCCGCGCCGGCTACAAAGGCGGCCGCGCCTGCGAAGCGCCCGACACCCTGACCAACTGGCAGCGCCAGAGCGCGCTGTGGCTCAACTCGGCCTGTCACCGTTCGCTGTACAGCTACCAGACCCGCACCGCGCTTGCGCTCGCCGTGCAATATCCGCACATCGCGGTGACCTATCTGCCGCTGGCCTGCACCGGCGCCACCATCGCCGACGGTCTGCTCGGCTCGCAGCAGGCGCGGGAATGTCTGCCGACGAAAACCGCCAACACCTGCTCGGGCACCGTCAACGGCCAGATCGCGGAGCTGCGCACGGCACTCGCAGCCGTCAAGCGCCGGCAGCCGGACCGCACGCTCGATCTCGTGCTGCTGTCGGTCGGCGCCAACGACATCTACTTCTCCGGCCTCGTCGCCAACGTGATCGTCGACACGCCGACCGAACGCACGCTGTTCAGCCAGGGCGGCTCGATGGCCAGCGTCGACGATGCCCGTTCGGCATTGGCGCGCGAGCTGCCGGCCGATTTCGCCAAGCTGCGCGATGCCCTGAAGCCTTTGGTCGGCGGCGACCTCTCGCACGTGGTCTACACGGCCTACGCCAATCCGGCGCTGGCCAATGGCGGCGCGCCCTGCCCCGGCGGCCGCGCCGGCTTCGAGATCCATCCCTCGTTCAACGCCGATCCCAAGCGGGTCGCGGCGGTCTCGGGCTTCGTGCAGAACGAGTTCCTGCCGCAGCTAAAGGCGATCGCGCAGTGCCAGTCCGGCATCATCTGCCGCAATCCGCAGGCCGACCGCATGACCTTCGTCGATGCGCACCAGGATGCGTTTGCAAGCCACGGCTTCTGCGCACGCGCGTCGACCGATCCGGAGTTCGACCGCGACTGCTTCGCCGCCAACGGCGACAGCTTCGTCTCCGACATCGTCGCCGCGGCCAACCAGCCGCTCAAATGCGGCCGCAGCGCTGGCGAATACCGCGCCTACCTGCCGCGTGCGCGTTGGATCCGCGACGCCAATGACAGCTATTTCGCGGCGATGACCTACCCGCAGGGCCTGCCGTCCTCGATGCAGCCAACCGACATCCACGATGCGACATGGGGCATCCTATCGGCCGTGTATGGCGGCGCGGTGCATCCGAGCGCCGAAGGCCATGCGGCGATGGCCGATGCCGCGGTCCCCGCAGCCGCCACCGTGCTTCAGTTGAACACGACGGTGCCTGAGGTGATCTCCGAGCCGGTCGCGCCATTGCCGACGGCACCGGTGCAACGCTGAGCGCTGCACGCACGCGACGCCGCACGCGTGCGTGCGTGCGAACCAACGTGATCCCAATGAGGGTGTCTAGTGCCGCTTCGTCGCGGGCAAAGGCGCCGGCGGCGGCGGCTTCATCGCTGCTGCTTGCGCGGGCAGATATTTGGCGACGATAGCGGGATCGAGCTGCGCCAGCGCCGTGTCCGGCAGCCGGGTCCAGACCTCGTCCTTGCCGAACAGCGAGATGCCGAGATAGCCGCGCATGGTCAGCGTCTGTCCATCGGCGCTCAGCGTCATCTTGGCCTTGTAGACCTTGCCGTTGCGCGGATCGAGCACGTTGCCGCCTTCATAGGCGAGCCCGTTGCGCTTCATGTCGCGGATCAGGGGAATGCCAAGCCAGGGCATGTCCTTGCGATCGTCCGTGCATTTCGAGCAGACCGGATTGGGCGGATCGCCGGGCGCTGAGAACATCTTTGCGATCATGCCTTCGAACAGGCCGTTGCGCTCGATCACCAGGAACCAGCCTTCGGGCTTGCCGTCTTCGATCTTCTGCCAGAGTCCGGCCGCCGATAGCTCGGCCGCGGAAGCTGCAAGCGGAGCAGCTAGCGCAAAGGCCGTAGCGATCGCCAAGATCAGCCGAAGTCTGGATAGCGTGTTCCGCATCATCATCACCTGATCAATCGACAAACTCGATTACGAGCAGACTACGGCCATTTCGCGGAGTGTTCCAGTACCCGCGCCGCACGGGCAATGGCCCATGCCCCTGGCATTGGTCGCTGCTGAAGTGGAATCAGTTCACCCCAAGCTTCTTCTGCAAACTTGATGACGAGGTTGTGTACTGGAACACCAGCCGCTTGTCGGGATACACGTAGCGGTGCGCCTTCTGCGCCATCAACGCGCCCTCGTGGAAGCCGGAGAGAATGAGCTTCAGCTTGCCCGGATAAGTGTTGATGTCGCCGATCGCGAAGATGCCTGAAACGTTGGTCTCGAACGCTGCGGTGTCGACCGGCACCAGATTGTTCTCCAGCGCCACGCCCCAGTTCGCGACCGGCCCGAGCTTCATGGTCAGCCCGAAGAACGGCAGCATCGTATCGCAGGTGATCGTCGACATCGCATTGTCGTTGCCCTTCAGCGCGGCGCCCGAGAGTTGACCGTTGGCGCCCTCGAGCGCGGTGACCTGGCCGATCTTCAGATCCATCTTGCCGTCGGCGACCAGCGAGCGCATCTGCTCGACGCTGTGCGGCGCCGCGCGGAAATCGTCGCGCCGGTGCAGCAGCGTGATGCGCTTGGCGATCGGATGCAGGTTGAGCGTCCAGTCGAGCGCGGAGTCGCCGCCGCCGACGATCAGGATGTTCTTGTCGCGGAACTGCTCCATCTTGCGCACGGCATAGAACACCGATGTGCCCTCATATGCCTCGATGCCCGGCACCGGCGGACGCTTCGGCTGGAACGAACCGCCGCCCGCGGAGATCACGACGACCTTGACCTCGAACTCCTTGCCGGCATCGGTCTTCACGCGGAACAAGGGATCGCCGATCTTCTCGATGCTCTCCACCATCTCGTTGAGGTGGAAGGTCGCGCCGAACGGCTTGATCTGCTCCAGCAGCTGCTCGGTCAGGCCCTGGCCGGTGACAAAGGGAATCCCGGGAATGTCGTAGATCGGCTTCTCCGGATAGAGCTCGGCGCACTGCCCGCCGATCTTGTCGAGGATGTCGACCAGATGCACCTTCATGTCGAGCAGGCCCAGTTCGAACACGGCGAACAGTCCGCAGGGACCCGCGCCAATTATCAGCACATCGGTTTTGATCGCTTCGCTCATATCCGCTTCTTTTCAGTTGAGATCGACTGGACGGCTTTCGCCTGCCCAGCCAAGTATGGCCGGATCGGGACATGCATAATAGGGACAGCGGCTGGCGCGGCAACCCCTTGCCGAGCCTGCGCAACTCGGCTGTATGGGCGGGAAACCGATGGAGATCCCCCTCGTGAATGCCCCTGTCCGCGCCGACGATGCACCGCGCCTGGAAGACTTTCCCTATCGCCTGTCCGACAATGTGCGCTTTGCCGATCTCGACCCGAATGGGCACGTCAACAACGCCGTCTATGCGAGCTATTTTGAGACCGGCCGCGTCACGCTGGTGAAGGACCTCAGCATGGGGCTGATGCCGGCCGGGCTTGGCTGGATCATGGTGCGGCTCGACATCCATTTCCGCGCCGAGCTGCACTGGCCGGGACAGATCGAGCTCGGGCTCGGTCTCGTCAAGTTCGGACGGACGTCGACCACTTTCGATCAGGTGGTATTTTCGGAAGGGAGATGCGTGGCGTCGGCGAAGGCGGTCACCGTGATGATCGATGAGGCCACGCGCAGACCGACGCCGCTGCCGGCGGAGGTCAAGCAGAACTTCCGCCGCTGGGTCCGTCGCGGTGTGAACCCGGACGGCGAATAGGAGACGACAGAGCGTTTTCGAGCGAAGTGATACCGGTTCGCGTGAAGAAAACGCGTCAAAACAAAATCTGGAGCCCCGTTCCGATTCAATCGGAACGAAGGGCTCTAGGCCTGCCGCTCCGGCGTCGACACGACCAGTCCGTCGAGATCGTCGGTCACCTTGATCTGGCAGGACAACCGCGAATTCGGACGCACGTCGAAGCCGAAATCCAGCATGTCCTCTTCCATCGGCGACGGCGCGCCGACCTTCTCGCGCCACGCGTCATCGACATAGACATGGCAGGTCGCACAGGCGCAGGCGCCGCCGCATTCGGCTTCAATGCCGGGAATGGCGTTGCGGATCGCGCCTTCCATCACCGTCGCGCCGTTCTCGATATCAATGGAGCGTTTCTCTCCGGAATGGTCGATAAAGTGGATTTTGGCCATGATTGCTCGTGCTGCCGGAATGCGCCGGACGATGGTTGGAAAGGTCCCGGCAGTCGTATAACGGGTCGATCTGCACAGCGCTAGCGCGGAGACCGAAAACCTGCCGGCCGGCCAGGGCGGCGCCCTACCCGTTGCCGCAGGCCGCGGAGAGGGCCGACAAGGCTAGGAGCGGCCCAGAATCAGCTCGATCGCCGTGCGCGCTTCGGCAATCGCGGCCCCGAGCGCGGCGAGCGGCTGGGCCGGGTCGGAACCGGCGGTCAGCGCGGTTTCCAGGTTGGCGGCCGCCTCGGCGACGCCGAAGGCGCCAATCGCCCGTGCCGATCCTTTCAGGGTGTGGGCGTGGGTCGGAGCCTCGGGCGGCAAG
Organism: Bradyrhizobium altum; assembly: GCF_020889705.1. Lineage (GTDB taxonomy): Bacteria > Pseudomonadota > Alphaproteobacteria > Rhizobiales > Xanthobacteraceae > Bradyrhizobium > Bradyrhizobium altum. The sequence goes on from NZ_JACMYP010000178.1 coordinate 15,552, forward strand.
GCAGCCAGCTCGCCAAGGATCCGGGCCGACTGGCTCGAGAACATCGCCAGCACTTCCCGCTCCAGCCCCGGGTCGCCCAGCGTCATCCGTCGAAGGTGATCGACGTCGATCGGCCCGTCGCCCGGCGCGAGCGGCGGCGATTGCGTCCATTCAACCCGTTCGAGATGAAGCGGCATGGCCTGTCCCTGTCGTCTCTGCCGGGCTTCACCGGCGGACCGTTCGCCCAGCCAATCACGAAACTGGTTAACGAATTGTTGTCGGGATGATCGGCAAAACCGCCCGATTCTGGACAATTTCCGGACACAATCGGGCCTCTCCGGCAGGAATTTCGAGTACCCATAAGGCCTTATGGCGCAAAGCTGTTAACGATGATTAAGAAAGTATTAATCGCAAGCATTTCATTCGCATCGCTCTCCCAATAGGATGTTTGCGGATGTAGCGGACAAGCCGCCGAGGGGGCGCTTGCGCTCCGCTTGTGGGCACCGGCTTCGAGCTTGCGTGGGGACGATCGCAGGCTCGCCGACGCGTAAAATAGTGAGAGGGCTCAGACTGAACATGGCGAACACTCCCAAGAAGGTCAAAGATCCCACCGAAGTCGCGCTTTCTGCCATCCAGGAAGCCCTCAACATCAGCGAGCAAGGCGCGGAGAGCCGCAGCCCCCTCAACGAAGGCGCCGCGCCGCCGAGCCTGCCGCCGTCAGCTCCGGATTTTTCAGCCGCATCGTTCGAGTCCCGTACGAATACCGATCGTTCGGTGTTCGAGCCGATCGAGGAACCGCGCGCGCCGCGCCGCGCCGCCAATGATGATCGCGAGACCATCGGCCAGATGCTGCAGACGCTGCAGGGAGGGCGCGCCCGCAACGCCTTCACGCTGTTCTTCGTCTGCTCCGGCGCCTGGCTGCTCGGCGGCGTCATCCTCACCATCGCGTTCTGGCCGGCCCTGCAGGCTTCGATGGCCCAGGGCACCGGCGTCTTGGTGCTCGCCGGCCTCGCCGCGCTGTTCGCCGTTCCGGTGCTGCTGTTCTACTATCTCGCCAGCCTCGCCTCGCACGGTCAGCGCATGCAGATGATCGCGCAATCGATGGCGCAGGTCGCAATGCGATTCTCCGAGCCGGAAAACGCCGCCGCCGATTCCATGGTGACGGTCGGCCAGGCGATCCGCCGCGAGGTCGCGGCGATGGGCGACGGCGTCGAACGCGCGATCGCGCGCGCCGGCGAACTCGAGACCCTGGTTGCCAACGAGGTGGCGGCGCTGGAGCGCGCCTATTCCGACAATGAAGTGCGCATCCGCGCGCTGCTGCAGGACATCGCCCACCAGCGCGACAATCTGGTCGGCCAGGCCGAGCAGGTGCGCAGCGCGATATCCGGCGTGCAGATCGACCTGCGCCATGACATCGCGCTGATCTCGGACGCGATTGCCTCGCGCGTCGACGAGGTCGCCAAGAGCATCACCGGCGCGCTGGAAGAGCGCGGCCAGCACATCACGACCGCACTGAGCCATGCCGGCGACAACATGATCCTCGCGCTCGGCGAGCGCGGCGGCGACCTGCTCGACCGCCTCGAGGAAGCCAGCGCCGAGACCACGCGCGCGGTGATGGACGCCTCCGAGCGGCTCACCACCAGCCTCAACTTCAAGACCGGCCATGTCCATGACGAGTTCGTCGATCTGGCCGACCGCGTCCACGAGATGCTGAACGAGCGCATCGACCGCATCACCGGCGAGTTCGAGCAGCGTTCGTCTGCAATCGTCGACGGCATCTCCGACCGCACCGAAGAGGTCCACGACTCCCTGAAGAATTCCGCGGACTCGCTGCTGCTCGAGCTCGAGCTGCGCAGCAACGACCTCGTCAGCAAGATCGACGACGCCGGCAACCGCCTCGCCGGCCAGATCATGACGTCCGGCGACAGGGCGAGCGAGGCGCTCGACGTCACCGTCAATTCGCTGGTCGCCAAGGTGGTGGGCCAGACCGAGACCGCGCACGACTCGCTGTCGCTGCAGATGAGCGCGTTCGACGACCTGGTGAAGAACCACGGCAGCGAGCTCGCCGAGAAATTCGCCCGCGACTCCGGCACGCTCGGCGCGCTGATCACCCGCCACATCTCGGAATTCGACCGCACCGTGAAGACGTTCGGCGGCGACATCGTGGAGCGCATGGGCCAGCGGACCCAGGACATCGCCGACAGCCTGAAGACCTATGTCGACACCTTCGACAATCGCGTCACCAGCAATAGCGGCGAGATCACCGCTTCGCTCGACCAGCGCCTGCTGCAGTTCGAGACCACGCTCGGCAGCCGCGTCACCAACCTCGACGCCTCGCTGACCGACAAGCTGTCGTCGTTCGACAGCTCGCTCGCCACCAAGATCGGCTCGTTCGACGGCCGCCTGCAGTCGCTGGATGACGCGATCGACGGCCGCATGCGGACGCTCGAAGTCACCTTCGAGAGCCGCGCCAAGTCGGTCACCGACACCATCGACGGCCATCTCGGCACGCTCGCGACCCAGCTGACCGAAGGCGCCACCCAGGCGATCCACTCGATCGACTCGCGCCTCGGCCTGCTGACCACGACCCTGACCGAGGGCACCGTGCAGGCGATCGCCGCGGTCGACCATCGCATCAACGGCGTCACCGAGACCATCGACGGCCACAGCAACCGCCTGGTCGACACCATCAACGGCCACAGCACCCGCCTCGCCGATACCATCAACGGTCACAACAGCCGCCTTGTCGACACCATCAGCGGTCACAGCTCGAACCTGACCGACACCATCTCGGCGCGCTTCGCTGATATCCAGCAGGGCATCGAGAGCCGCGTCGGCGTCATCGCCGGTGACATCGACACCCGGGTCGCGCAGTTCGAGGACCTGCTGGGCTCGCGCGTCGAGGCCGTCGCCGGCCGCATCGAGAGCAGCGGCCGCCAGGCGAGCGAGGACCTGATGTCCCGCGCCGAAATGTTGTCGTCGAGCATCAAGTCCCATGTCGAGGACGCCGAGCGCTCGCTGACCAACCTCGTGGTCAACACCAGCGAAACCATCCAGACCGGCGCGCGCACCGCGCAGCAGGCGCTGCTCACCGTGTCCGCGGATGTCGGCAACCAGCTCAAGCAGAGCTCCGCCGAGGTCGAGAGCGTGCTGACCGCGGTCGGCACCAGCGCCGCCAACTCGATCCTCACCAGTGCCCGCGACGCCCAGGTCTCGCTGGTCTCCGCATCCGGCGACGTCGCCTCGCAGATCAAGGCGCTGTCGGAGGACGTCGAGCGCACGCTGCAGGCGGCCGGCAGCGCCACCGCAGCCTCGGTGCTGTCCGGCGCCCGCGACGCGCAGACCACGCTGGTCTCGGCCTCGATCGAAGCCGCAAGCCAGGTCAAGTCGCTGGCTTCCGATGTCGAGCAATCGCTGTCGATGTCTGGCTCGGCGGCCGCCGAAG